>JAPLOE010000242.1 GCA_026692705.1 Planctomycetota bacterium | reverse complement strand
GCAGGTCTCCGCCGACGGCAAGTCGGTGTGCTTCCTGTCGGGCCGCAGTGGCTCGATGCAGGTGTGGAGCATGCCGCTCGACGGTGGCGAGCCGCGGCAGGTGACGAACTTCGCGCTCGGTGTCGGCGGTTTCGCGGTTTCGGCCGACGGCACGAAGCTCGCGCTCACGGCCGAGCTGTGGCCCGAGTGCGGCATCGACGTCGAGTGCAACGAGCGCATCGCCAAGGGTCTCGAGGGCAAGCTCAAGGTGCACGTCACCGACGACCTGCTCTACCGCCACTGGACCGCGTGGCACGACGGAAAGCGCACGCACGTGCTGCTCGCCAACGCGAGCGACGGCGCCGTCGTGCGCGACCTCACGCCCGGGCCGTTCGACGCGCCGGCCTTCTCGCTCGGCGGCCGCGGCTTCGCGTTCTCGCCCGATGGCAGGGAGCTGTGCTTCGTCGCCAACCACGACGCCGATGCCGCGAGCTCGACCAACTCCGACCTGTGGGTCGTGCCGACCGACGGCAGTGCGCCCGCGCGCAACTTGACGGACTCGAACGACGGCTGGGATGGCTCGCCGCTCTATTCGCCCGACGGCAGCAAGATCGCCTTCGCGAGCCAGCAGACGCCGGGCTACGAGAGCGACCTCAAGCGCCTCGCGGTGCTCGAGCGCACGACCGGCAAGGTGAGCTACCTGACCGAGCGCAACCACTTCGACTACATGGTCGAGGACTTCCGCTGGAGCGCCGATGGCCAGTCGCTCTACTTCCAGGTCGAGCACCACGGCCGCAACCCGATCTGCTCGATTCCCGCCGCAGGCGGCGCTCCGACGGAATTGCTGCGCCACGGTCTGATCACCGGCTGGGAAGTCACTCCCGCGGGCCAGCTCGTCTACACGCAACGCGCCATCGCCGAGCCGACCGAGCTCTGGGTGACTCAGGCGAAGGACGTGCGCCGCAAGCTCACTTCGTTCAACGCACAGGTCGCGAACGAAGTCGACATCCGTCCCGCGCAGGAGCTCTGGCTCGACGGCGCCGACGGCCGCAAGGTGCACACCTTCATCGTCACGCCGCACGGCTTCGATCCGTCGAAGCGCTACCCGCTGGTCCTCAACGTGCACGGCGGCCCGCAGTCGCAGTGGGCCGACGCGTTCCGCGGCGACTGGCAGGTTTATCCCGGCAAGGGCTACGTCGTCGCATTCTGCAACCCCGCGGGCTCCACCGGCTACGGCCAGGAATTCACCGACGCGATCACCGGCGAGTGGGGCGGCCGTCCGTTCCGCGACCTGATGGCGGTCTGCGACCAGCTCGAGCAGCTCCCGTTCGTCGACGCAGACCGCACCGGCGTCATGGGCTGGAGCTACGGCGGCTACATGGCGATGTGGATGCAGGGCCACACGCGCCGCTTCAAGTGCAACGCCGCGATGATGGGCCTCTACGACCTGCGCTCCTTCTACGGCGCCACCGAGGAACTGTGGTTCCCCGAGCACGACCTCGAAGGCACGCCCTGGACGAGCCCGCTCTACGAGCGCTGGTCACCCTCCAATTCCGTCGAGAATTTCGCCACTCCGTCGCTCGTCATCACCGGCGAGCTCGACTACCGCGTCCCGTACACGCAGAGCCTGCAGTACTACACCGCCCTCAAGAAGCGCGGCGTCCCCGCGCGCCTCGTCGTGCTCCCCAACGCCGGCCACTGGCCCGCCTGGCACGAGATGGCTTTCTACTACAACGCGCACATCGACTTCTTCCACACCTACCTCGGCGGCGCGCCCGCGACCTACGACGTCACCGCGCACTCCCGCAACCTGCAGTTCGCGAAGTGACGGTCGGCGCGGGGAGAGGAACCAGTTGGGGCGGCGGAAGGGAGGAGACGCAGGAAGAGCGAGGAATAGGAGCGGAAGAGGAGAAGAGGGGAAGGCGGAGGCGAAGCTGGGGGAGAAGAGCGGACGGAGCGGAAAGGGAGCCGGGCAGCCCAGCAGCGGCTGCCCGGGTCGCAATTCAATCGGACGGAGAATTGCGCGGCGACTCTTGGATGTCGCGTTGGAGCTCGATGAGCTCGCTCTCCGACAGCTCGAGCAGGGCCCAGCCGTAGCTGCGTGCGCCGTGATGAATGGCGAGAAAGCCGAGGATGGTCCGAACCGTCTCGCGGTCGCGCGCGAGCGGCAGTTGCGCGAGCCCGAGCGTTGCCAGCGTGCGCAGGCTCTCGTCGTAGGCCTCCCGCATCCAGTCTGGGACCTTGGGATTGCGCGCGTCGTCTCTCGCGAGTTCGATCGAGCCGGCGAGTGCGTAGACGTTCCAGTCCACGCGACCGCGAGCGCGACAGATGCTTACGATGTGGGGGAGTGCCGCGTACGAGCCTTCACCGATGTCGCCTTGGTGGAGCAGCTCTTGCCAGAGCTTGTCCCAGACGGAGTCGGGATCGTCGCCCGATTCGAGCTGCCGCAACAAGGGACGCAGGTCGAAGGGGACCCTGTACCCGTAACAGAGTGACTGCCAGCGCTCGTCGTTCAGGCTCAGCACGGTAGTTCCATGGAGAGGCTCGGTGCCGCGTCGCTGTCGAGCTGGCACCGAGCCGTCATCGAGAGGGAGTCGCGCGGCTGAGGTGGTACCGCGACAGGTGAGTGCGTCAGGGCAAGTAGGTCAGCGTCAGCGCGTTCGAGAGGTTGGTCGACTTCGGGGCCGGCGGGTCGCGGTACCACGCTTGCAGGTGCGCCGTCTCGCCCGCGAGCCAGGGCTGGCCGAGGGAGCCGGGCGTGGTGGATTGGAAGTTGGTCCAGTCGAGCGTGAAGGTGCCGTCGCAGGCGCCGACGGTGCCGTTGGAGAATTGGGCGAGCGAGCGTTGGGTCGGGAGCTTCACGCACAGGAAGCTCGTGCTCGACGGGGCCCAAGGCTGGATGAGCTGGTCGAGGCCGTAGAAGATCACGCCGAACTTCTGGCCCTCGACGCCGGAGACGTTGACGAGGCAGGGCGTCGTCTGCGTGACGGTGGGGTTCGCGGCGGCGCTCATCAGCGCGGTGCAGCCGGCGGTGGAGGTGCCCGCGGTGCAGTAGGTCGTCGGGGCGACGCCGCCCGAGGAGAAGCTCCACGTGAGCACGTCGTTGTTCTCCCAGGCGCCGCCGGTGGCCGACGTGACGCCGACGTAGAGCGACGTGCCGTTGATCAGGTTGAGGCCGCCCGAGGACGCGCCGCTCGGGAAGGTGCCGCCCGTGGTGAAGCGGAAGGATGTGTTGAACAGCGGGTTGCCGTCGTACTTCACCGAGAGCGTGCCGGGCACGTAGTCGATCACGACCGAGTGCACGAGGCCGTTGGTGAAGTCGACCGGCGGAGTGGCCCAGCCGATCGAGAAGCTCTCGCGCGCGTCGTTGGCGAGCGTGCCGTTGGAGTGCCACGAGAAGTCGTTGCCGGTGACGTCGAAGAACGGCGTGCCGGCGTCATAGGTGTCGACTTCGAGCGCGAGCGAGTTGGTGATGCCCACGCCCGCCGGCAGCGCCGGGTTGTCCGCGTAGCCGATGCAGCTGCCGGCCGTCGCGCTGCCGAGCGCGGCCGTGCCACGCGGGTCGTTCTGGAACAGGATCGCGAGGCCGTCGGCGCCGCTCGCCGACTGCGACGTGAACTGGAACGTCATCTCCATGTGGAAGCCGTTCGCGACCTGCAGCGGCTGCGAGTACCAGACCGAGCCGCGCTGGTTGCCGGCGGCGGGCGTGACGCGCAGGATGCCCCCCGTGGCCGCGGCGTTGCCGTTCAGCACGAGGCCCGTGGTCGAAGTGAAATTGGGGTAGTTGAAGCTCTGCGCGAGCGCGGGAGCCGCAAGCGTCGCGAGCGCGATGAAGGTCGAAAGGCGCATGGGTGGTTCCTCGAGGTGGGGAGGCATGAGTGTGCCGCATCGGGCGCGACTCCGCGACCCTGCAACGGCCTGCGCGACGAGCTCCGACGGAACTCTTGCGCTCTAGACGTGGTGGACGGGTCCTTCGCGCCGTGCCGCGGCCTGCAGCGTGCGGCGCACGTACACGGGCACCATCTCGCGCCGGTAATCGGCGTCGCCGGGAATGTTCGGCAGCGGCTTGCACTGCTTGTGCGCCAGCGCGCCGACGGCTTCGACGGCCGCGTCGAAGGCCGCCGTGCCGGGTTTCGTGCCCGCGAGCGCCTCCGCGACCTTCGTGATGCGCTTGGGCTGCGCTGCGAGCGCCGTGATGACGACGTCCGCCTGCGCGACCGTGTCCTGCGCGTCGAGCTCGAGCCGCACCGCCACCCCAAGCAACGGGAAGTCGATGCTGCCGCGGTCGCGCAGCTTGCCGTAGGCGCCGCGATGGCCCGCGCCGGTCGCCGGCACGCGAATCGCCGTCACGATCTCGTCGCGCGCGACCTGCTTGTTGTAGATGCCGTCGGCGACCCAGAAGTCATCGAGCGCGAGCGTTCGCTTGCCGCTCGCCGTCGCGATCTCGAGCGAGGCACCGAGCGTCATCAGCGCCGGCGCGCTGTCGTTCGAGGCCGCAGCGACGCAAGTGCGCCCGCCCTTGACGACGTGGCACTCCGTGCCGTCCTTCTTCATGCAGAAGCCGAGCGCGGCCCGCCAGAAGTAGGTCTGGTTGTACCACTGGCAGCGCGTGTCGAGCATCACGTTGCCACCGAGCGTTCCCATCGAGCGCAACTGCGGTCCGGCGATGAGCGAACAGGCCTGCGCGAGCGCCGGCGCCTGCGCGCGGACGAGCTCGCTCTCGGCCACTTCCGCGAGCGGCGTCATCGCGCCGATCACGAGTGAACCATCGTTCTCGCGCCGGATTCCGCGCAATTCCGCGAGCAGCGCGAGCGACACCACACGCGGCGGCGTGAACAGCTCGTGCTTCAGGTTGGGCACGAGGTCGGTGCCACCGGCGACGACGAGCGCGCCCGGGCACTCCGCGAGCGCGCGCACGGCCTCGGCGACAGTGCTGGGCTGGACCAGCTCGAACTGGGGCAAGCGCAGCATGTCTAGCGCACTCCTTGCGGCACGCTCGCGGCGGCGCGCTTCTCGCGCAACGCGGCGAGGACCTTGGCGGGCGTGAACGGCAGGTGCTTGAGCCGGATGCCGACCGCGTCGTACACCGCGTTCGAGAGCGCCGGCAGCGACGGGTGCAGCGGACCTTCGCCCGCTTCCTTCGCGCCGTAGGGCCCTTCGGGGTCGATCGACTCGACGATGCGCGCGTGGAAGTCCGGCGTGTCGAGGCTCGTCGGCAGGCGGTAGTCGAGCAGCGACGGCCCGCGGTGCAGGCCGAAACGGTTGACGTCGTGCTCCTCGAACAGCGCCTCGGCGAGCCCCATGTAGGCCGAACCTTCCATCTGGCCCGCGACGATCATCGGGTTGAGCGCGCGCCCGCAGTCGTGCGCGACCCACACGTCGTGCACCGTGATGCGGCCGGTCTCGACATCGACCGACGCGTCGACGACGTGCGCGGTGAACGAATAGGCCGGCGAGGCGCCGATCGTGCCGCCGCGGTAGTCGCCGCCGAGCTTGGGCGTGTTGTAGGAACCGGTGCTGCCGAGCGTGTCGAACTTCGTCTCGGCGAGCTGGAAGGCCTCGACCGATGTCATGGAGCGCGCGGTGTCCTCGAGGTCGATCGCGAGCCCCTCGATTAGCCGCACGCGCGCCGGAGCGCACTCCCACTTCTCCGCGACGGCCGCGACGAGCTTCTCGCGCAGCTTGCGCGCGGCGTCGATCGTCGCGTTGCCGACCATGAACGTGACGCGGCTCGAATAGGCGCCGAGGTCGACCGGGCACAGGTCCGTGTCGGCGGCGACGACGCGCACGCGCTCGACGGGAATGCCGAGCTCCTCCGCGACGATGTAGGCGCACATCGAGTTCGAGCCCTGCCCGATGTCGTTGCCGCCGGTGAACACCGTGACGAGTCCCGATCGGTCGACCTTGAGCTGCACGCCGGCCTGCGGCATGTCGTTGGGGTAGACCGGATAGTTCGTGCCCGAGATGTACATCGAGCCCGCGACGCCGAGCCCGCGGCCGAAGCCCAGCTTGCCGCGCCGTTCCTTCCAGCGGCTCGCGCTCTCGACCTCGTCGAGGCACTGCAGGAAGCCGTTCGACGTCACGCGCTGGCCGTTGACGGTGCGCGTGAAGTCGCCCTGGAAGTTGCGCCGGCGGATCTCGATCGGATCGAGCGCGAGCTTCTCCGCGAGCTGGTCGAGCTGCACCTCGAACGCAAAACGCGGCTGCACCGAGCCGTGACCACGCTTGGGCCCGCACGGCGGCTTGTTCGTGAACACGCGCGTCGAGTCGAAGCGGTACGTGGGGAAGTGGTACGGCCCCGTGAGCAGCTGGCCCGAGTAGTAGGTCGTGACGAGGCCGAACGAGCTGTAGGAACCACCGTCGATGAGGATCTTCGCGTCGACGCCGACGAGCTTGCCGTCCTTCGTCACGCCGCTCCGATAATGCAGGTGCATCGGATGGCGGCCGCGGTGCGCGTAGAACACTTCCTCGCGCGTCCACAGCATCTTCACCGGCCGTCCCGTGACCATCGCGAGCTTCGAGACGCAGAACTCGAGGCTGAACGGGTCCGACTTGCCGCCGAAGGCGCCGCCCAGGCACGGCTGGATCACGCGGATGCGGTGCGCCGGCAGCTCGAGCACACGCGCGAGCGCACGGTGCACGTAGTGGGTGATCTGCGTCGCCGACCACAGGGTCAGCACGCCGTCAGCCGAGTACGTCGCGACCGCGCAATGCGGCTCGATCGGCGCGTGCGTCGAGCCGTGGAAGAAGTAGTCGTCCTCGACCACGACCTCCGCGCCCGCCAGCGCCTCCTCGACCTTCCCGAACTCGAGCTGCACGCTCTTCGAGATGTTGCCGCCCTTCTTGTCCTCGTGGATCTGCGGCTCCTTGCGCTGCAGCGACTCGAACGGATCGAGGTAGGTGTGCAGGAGCTCGTACTCGACCTCGATCAGCTTGAGCGCCGCGTTGGCCGTGTCCTCGTCGATCGCCGCGACGGCCGCGACCGGATCGCCGATGAAGCGCACCTTGTCGACCGCGAGCGCGTTCTCGTCGGGTGTCCACGGGATGACGCCGTACTTGATCGGCATCGAGTCGCCGGTGAGCACCGCGTGCACGCCCTTGAGCGCGCGCGCCTTCGACGTGTCGATGCGCACGATGCGCGCGTGCGCGTGCGGGCTGCGCAGCGTCTTGGCGTGCAGCATCCCGGGGAACGTGAGGTCGTCGGTGTACACCGCGGCGCCGGTGGCCTTCGCGATGCCGTCGACCTTTGGCCGCGGCTGGCCAACGACCTTGAAGTCGGAGTTCGAGCGCGCGCCGGGCTCGGCGCCGCCCCAGGGAGCTCCCGGGCCGTGCAGGTCGCGCGCGCTCATGCTCCACCGTCCTTGCGCGCCGCGCACGACACCGGCGGCGCTCCCCACGCTCGCGCGGCCGGCTTCAGCCCGAGCTCGCTCGCCACGGCCGACTCGATCGCCTCGAAGATCTGCGTGTAGCCCGTGCAGCGGCACAGGTTGCCCGAGAGCGCCTCGCGCATCTCGTCGCGCGTCGGCTGCGGCGTCTTGGCGAGCAACGCCTTCGCCGAGAGGATCATGCCCGGCTGGCAGAAGCCGCACTGCAGCGCTCCGCAACGATCGAAGGCGGCCTGCACGGGGTCGGCGCCGCTGCCGCCGTTGGCGCGGTGCGCGGGGAGCAGTCCCTCGATGGTCGTGATGCGGCGCCCGACGACCGAGCGCGCGAGCGTGAGGCAGGCGAGCCACGGCTTGCCGTCGACCAGCACCGTGCACGCTCCGCAGTCACCCTTGTCGCAGCCCTGCTTCGAGCCGGTCAGCGCGAGGCGATAGCGCAGCACCTCGAGCAGGGTCCAGTGGTCGGGTGCGGAGACGTCCAGGCTGTCTCCGTTGACCTCGAGTCGATACTCAGCCATGCGGCGCATTGTCGCCGCGGCGCGCGCCCGAGGAAAGCCCGCACTAGCCGTCGCGGGGCTTGTCCGTGCCGTTCGACTCGCCCTCGGCGCCATCGTCCGCCGGTTCCGGCGCGGTTTCCTTGCGGGAACGCTCGCCCTTGGGGTTGCGCAGGCGCTCGGTCAGGGCCTCGATGGGGAACTCGAAGCCGCCCTGCGTCGCGAGCTCGCGGATCTCGAGCACCCGCCAGAACGCACGCACGCCCCAGCGGGGCTGGTGGGTCGATTCGAGCCACTGCGTGACCCCTTCGGCGCAGTCGGCGAGCTCCGCCCGGTCGGCCTCGTCGAGCCGTTCGCCGCGGCGCAGCTTGAGGCGCACGCGGTGCACGCGGCGGTCGAGCTCCGTCAGCTTGTCCGAGCCCGGCGGCGGCAGCGGGGGATCCTTGCGGGTGCGCTCGAGTTCGGCCGCGATCGCCGCCTGCGCCGAGCGCGCTTCCTCGCTGAGCTCCTCCTCCTCGCCTGACACGGTGTAGCCGAGCTCGCGCAGCTGGCGCAGCTCCTCGCCCCCGAGCGTGCGGCGCCGCTGCTCGCCTTCCAGCGTCGCGTGCAGCTCGCGCGAGCTCGCGACGACCTCCTCGAGCTTCTGGCGCAGCCGCTCGGCCTCCTCGCGGTGCGTGTCGAGCACGTTGATGCGTTCCGCCGGGTCCGCCTCGCGGTCGTACAGGCCCTCCGCGCGCGGCACGTCCTCGAAGTAGCCGAGCGGGTCGTGCACGTTGGGGTAGTAGAAGACCTGCGACTCGCCGCGCGAGTTGTAGGTGTGGAACGGCTCGCCGCGCAGGTACTCGCGCAGCACCGGCGGCGTCTCGGGGCGCAGCGAGTTGCGCACGATGAACAGCGGGGGCGTGTCGCTGGCGGTGATGTACTTGAAGCGCGCGGTGGCGAGCGCGCGGGTCTTGGTCGTCGCGGTGCTCGCGAGCGACCAGCTGCGCGAGCGCTGGCCGCCGCGCGCGACGGTGGCGAGGCTCGAGCCCTGCATGCGCTCGTCGCGCGGCAGCCCCGCGACGTCGAGCAGGGTCGGCGCCACGTCGACGAGATCGACGAGCGTCGCCACGCGCTTGCCGGCGAGCTCGGAGTGCGGGAGCTTGACGACCAGCGGCACGCGCAGGACACCGCTGCGCATGTGCAGGCCGTGCCCCATCCACAGGCCGTTGTCGTAGAACGACTCGCCGTGGTCGGAGAGCACGACGATCAACGCCTCGTCGTAGCGCCCCGTGCGCTTGAGCGTCTCGACGAGCTCGCCCACCGCGCGGTCGGCGTCGTTGACACCGCTGTCGTAGTCGTTGAGCGCTTCCTCGAGCTGCTGGTACTTGTCGAAGCGCATGCCGCGCGCGTAATCGGTGTAGATCGCGCGGAAATACTCGTGGTCACGCTCGGATTCGTGCACAGGGCGCGCGCGGAAGCGGGCCAGCGCCGCCGGGGACGCGATGTCGTAGGGGCCGTGCGCGTCGAAGCTGTGCAGGAACAGGAAGCAGGGCTCGTCGCCGTGCTCCCCGAGCCAGACCTTCACTTGCTCGAGGTAGCGCGAGAAGCCCATGCCCTCGGACGACCACGGCCGGTTGGTGTCGAAGCTCTCGAAGCCGTCCTCGAGACCCCAGCCACGGTCCGCGAAGCCGCCCGCGGTCCAGGCCGCCGTGCGGTAGCCGTGCTCGCGAAAATGCTCGGCCGCGGTGCGCGCGTTCTCGGGGATGCGCTGGTCCGCTTCCTCGACGCCGTGCGCGATCGGGTCGAGCCCGGTGAGCATCGAGACCGTCGACGGCAGCGTCCACGGCGCCACCGACTGCGCCGCGTCGAACACCACCGAGTCGCGCGCGAGCGCGTCGATGTTGGGGGACACGTCGGCCGAGTTGCCGTAGATGCCGAGACGGTCCGCGCGCAGCGTGTCGATGCTGATCAGCACGACGGTCCGGCCCGCGCGCGGAGGGGCGTCACCGCAGGCGGCGCAGGCGAGCGCGAGCGCGAGACAGGCGAGGCGGCGGGACATGGGGGCGAGCGAGAGCCGCGCGTTCGCAGCGACTCCGCGGGCTCTGACCTCGGTCGGCGCGCAGGATACCGCTGGCGTGCGTTCCGCTGGCGCAGGCGCAACTCGTCCCGCGACAAGTTCGCAGTTCCAAACTTCGGAACAGCAACGAACCGGGAACGCTGACCGCGCGGGCGCGAGTGCCAGCGGCGAGCGCTCTAGCCGCCCGAACGGGACGGCGAGGGAACCTTGGGAATCTCCCATGGACTGGACCGGGAAGGGTCCACACTTCCGACGTCCTGCTCCTCCGACTTGTTCCCCGCCTGGCTCGAGTGTTTGTGTTGGAAAGCCCGCCGCCGCCGCTCCACGACCCGCGTGCTGAACTCTGGACTTACACTCGCCCCAGCGCCTCGATCTCGAGCACGCGCCAAGTCGCGCGCATCGCTCAGTTTGCTACCCGCGCGAGATCTCGGCGAGGAAAGCCTCGCCGAGGTCGCGCAGCTTGGCCTCGCCGACGCCGCGCACGGTGCGCAGTTCCTCGAGCGAGCTGGGCTTGGTCGCCGCCATTTCCTGCAGCGAACGGTCGCCGAAGATCAGGTAGGGCGGCACGCCGCGCTCCTTCGCGAGCCGGCGGCGCAGCGCGCGCAAGCGATCAAACAGCGCGGCGTCGTAGACGAGCTCTTCGCCCGAATCGATGACGGCTCCCGGCTCCACACCCGCCGCGGCTCCCGCGCGCGGCCGGAGCTCGACGCGCCCGCGGCGCGCGGCCGCCTTGCGGGTGCGCGGCGTGACGGGGAGCTGGAACAGCGTGACCGGTCGCTGCGCGCGCATGACTTCGACGCCCGTCTGCGTCAGCGCGAGCGTCGGGTACTGCCCCGGCGCGACGCGCAGGTGCTCGAGCCCGACGAGTTGCTCGATCCAGTGCCGGATCTCGCGCGCGTCGTGGTCGCGCAGCAGGCCGAAGGTCGAGAGCTGGTCGTGGCCGCACGTGCGGATCTTCTCGGTCGACGCGCCGCGCAGCACGTCGGCGACGTGGCCGGCGCCGTAACGCTGCTGGCAACGCACGACGCACGACAGGATCATCTGCGCGACACGCACCGAGTCCGGCAGCGGCGCGAGCTCGCCGAGGCACACATCGCAGGCGCCGCAGCCCGTGGGCTGTTCCCACGCGCCGCCGAAGTGCTGCACGAGGAACTTGTGGCGGCAGGTCGCGCTCGTCGCGAAGGCGTACATCTCCGACAGGCGCGCGAGCGAACGTTCGGCCTCGAGCGGATCGATCTCGACGCCACGGGCGGCGGCGTCGGAGTGGCTGCGCTCCTGCAGGTTGCGCCAGCCGTGGAAGTCGGCGCCGGAGTAGAGCATCACGCACTCGCTGGGCAGCCCGTCGCGGCCCGCGCGGCCGGTTTCCTGCGCAAATTGCTCGACGCCCTTGGGCAACGAGGCGTGCACGACGAAGCGCACGTCGGGTCGATCGATGCCCATGCCGAAGGCGATCGTCGCGACGATGACCTCGATGTCCTCGGACAGGAAGCGTTCCTGGTTCGACTGGCGCGTGCTCGGGGAAAGCCCGGCGTGGTAGGGGAGGCAGCGAATTCCCGCGGCGGCGAGCTTGGGCGCGAGCGAGTCGACGTCGGAGCGCCGCAGGCAGTACACGATGCCCGCTTCGCCGGGATGGCGCCGGATGACGGAGAGCACCTGCTCGGCCTCGTCGGCGCGCGGCAGGAAGCGGTAGGTCAGGTTGGGGCGGTCGAAGCTGCCGACGAGCACGTCGGGCTCGCGCAGCCCGAGCTGGCGCACGATGTCGGCGCGCACCTCGGGCGTCGCCGTCGCCGTGAAGGCCTGGATCGGGACGTTGGGCAGGAGCTCGCGCAGCTCGCCGATGCGCCGGTATTCCGGCCGGAAGTCGTGGCCCCAGTGGCTGATGCAGTGCGCCTCGTCGACCACCAGCGCCGCCAGCCCGAAGGCGCTCAGTTCCTCGAAGAAGCCGGGCACGACGAAACGCTCGGGCGACACGAACAGGAGGCGCAGGCCACCGGCGCGCAGGCGCTGGAAGACGTCGCGCTTCTCGGAGAGACCCTGCGCGCTCGTGAGCATCGCCGCCTGCACGCCGCTCTCCTCGAGACCCGCGATCTGGTCCTGCATGAGCGAGATCAGCGGGCTCAGCACGACCGTCAGGCCTTCGCGCAAGAGCGCCGGCGCCTGATAACACAGGCTCTTGCCACCGCCGGTCGCGAGCACGACCAGCGCATCGCGGCCACCGAGCCCGGCGAGCATCGCCTCCGCCTGCAGCGGACGCAGCTCGGAGTAGCCCCACACGCGGCGCACGAGCTCCTGCAGGGCGCCAAGCCGCAGCGCCTGCAGCTCCGGCTCGACCTGTTCGTCCGCCCGTTCCTTCTCGCCAGTTTCCAAGTGCCCCTCGGGGCGACGATTGGAACCGCTCGCGGCCTCAAATCAAGCTTCGTAGCCGCGGCTAGTGCAGGAAGCGCTCGCGCAGGTGCGGCGGAAGCAGCGGGCAGGCCTCCGACGGGGGCGGGAAGAGCCTCTGACGGATGCTCGCGACGAAATCGTAGGCCCGGTCGAGCAACGCCGCCGGCAACACTCCGACCAGCGCACCCGCGACGCGCCAGCCGCCGCCCAGTCGCCCCGCGACGTGCAGGACCGCGCGCGAGCGCACGAGCACGCGGCCATCGGCGGTGCGCACCACGACGCTGTCGGGCAGGTTCGCGGCGTCGCTCGCGCTCACTTCGCGCGCGAAGCTCTCGCCTTGCAGCGGTGCGAAACGGAACGTCGGGCTGCCCGGCGCTTCCTCCGCGAGCACGAAGCGCACCGAGCGCTGGCAGAAGCCGCACGAGCCGTCGTAGAAGAGCCACTCCGTCCCGTTCGCGCGTTTCGGCGCGACCCAGCCCGGATCGCAGCACAACGCGGCGTACCACAGCGGCGCGAGCAACGGCTGGCTGCGCGACAGCCACCACGTCAGCAGCGTTCCGACGAGACCGAGGAGCGCCGCCCAGCGCACACCCTGCGGCATGCGCCAGCCGCCGCTCGGATCGATGCGACCGCGCGCATCGAACGACAGGTACGGCGCTGCCGGAGTCGCGAGGTGCAGCAGCACCGCGAGCGCGAGCCAGTGCACCTGCCCCGGGCCACGCTCGCCGCCGATGAACCCGGCCGCGATCAACGTCGGCGCCAGCGCGAAGGCGCTCGCCCGCTCCCAGATTCCCAGCGCAAACAGCACGCTCCACAACGCTCCGCTCGCCTGCAGCGCCACCTCGAGCGGCTCCGGCGCCGCCAGCGCGTGCAGCACGAAGCGCACCGCGAGCCCGACGCCCGCCAGCGCGCGCACGACGCTGTACTGCCCACCCGTCCAGCCGTTCGCCGACGTGGGGCCGTCCATGGTGCGCGCGCGACGGTGCGCTCAGCCGATCAGCAGCCGCGACTCGAGCAGGGCGAGGATGCGCGCGACGTTGGCGTCGATGCTCGCGCCGACGGTGTCGAGCGCGAGCGCGGGCGAGGTCGGCGGCTCGTAGGCCGTGTCGACGCCGGTGACGTTCGCGATCTCGCCCGAGCGGGCGCGCGCGTAGAAGCCGGTGGTGTCGCGCTTCTCGCAGGCCTCGAGCGAGGCGTTGCAGTGCAGCTCGAGGAAACGCTCCGGCCCGACGACCGCGCGCGCGCTCTCGCGCTGCTCGGCGGTGGGGGAGACGAAGGCGGCGATCACGACCTGTCCGTGGTCGTTCAGGAGCCTGGCGAGCTCGCTGGCGCGGCGCACGTGCTCGGCACGGTCGCGCACCGAGAAGCCGAGGTCGCTCGAGAGGCCCTTGCGCAGGCTTTCGCCGTCGAGCACGACCGACTGCAGGCCACGCTCGAACAGCGTGCGCTCGAGCGCGTGCGCGAGCGAGCTCTTGCCCGAACGCGGAAGGCCCGTGAGCCAGAGCGTGAACGGCCGCTGGCCGACGCGCGCCGCGCGCTGCTCGGGCGTGACGCTGCCGGCGTGCGGCGAGAGGTTCGTGCCCGCGTCGTGCGAGCGCCGCTCGCGGTCGAGCGACTGCTCGGCCGGCGTGCGGTCGAGGATCATGCCCGCGCCGACGGTGGCGTTGGTCATGCGGTCGATCAGGATGAAGGCACCCGTCTGGCGGTTGCGCACGTACGGGTCGGCGCCGATCGGCTTGGCGCATTCCATGCGGATGCGGCCGATCTCGTTCAGCCCGAGCTGCTCGGCGTTCTCGCTCTTGAGCGTGTTGACGTCGATCTTGTAGCGCAGGTCGGTCACCGCGACCGGCGCCTGCAGCGCGCACTGCTGGATCAGGTACTGGCGGCCGGGCGCGAGCGCGGCCTCGTTCATCCACACGACCATCGCCTCGACGGCGTGCTCGAGCATCGGCGCGTTGTTCGGCCGCGCGATCAGGTCGCCGCGCGAGATGTCGATCTCGCGGTCGAGCGTGATCGTCACCGCCATGCCGGGGCCCGCTTCCTCGCGCTCGGCACCCGAGACGAAGACCTGCTTCACGAGCGCGCGGCGGCCCGAGGGCAGCGCGACGATCTCGTCGCCCTTGCGCAGCAGGCCCGACGCGATCGTGCCCGCAAACCCGCGGAAATCGAGGTTGGGGCGCAGCACGAGCTGCACCGGCAGGCGCAGGTCGATCGTGTTGCGGTCACCGGCGATGTGCACGGTCTCGAGGTAGTCGAGCAGCGGCGCACCCTGGTACCACGGCATCGTCTCCGAGCGGCCGACGACGTTCTCGCCGCGGCGCGCGCTCATCGGGATGAAGTGCACGTCGGGGATCGAGAGCCGCCCGAGGAACTCCGAACATTCGCGGCGGATGGCCTCGAAGACGTCCTGCGAGTACTCGACCAGGTCCATCTTGTTGACGGCGATCACGACGTGCTTGATGCCGAGCAGCGAGCAGATGAAGGCGTGGCGGCGCGTCTGCGCGAGCACGCCCTTGCGCGCGTCGATCAGGATGATCGCGAGGTCCGAGGTCGAGGCCCCGGTCGCCATGTTGCGCGTGTACTGCTCGTGGCCGGGCGTGTCGGCGACGATGAACTTGCGGCGCGGCGTGCTGAAGTAGCGGTAGGCGACGTCGATCGTGATGCCCTGCTCGCGCTCGGCCTGCAGGCCGTCCATGAGCAGCGCGAAGTCGATCTCCTCGCCAGTCGTGCCGAAGCGCGTGGTGTCCTTCTTGAGGGCCTTGAGCTGGTCCTCGAACACACCCGCCGAGTCGTGCAGCAGGCGCCCGATGAGCGTCGACTTGCCGTCGTCGACGGAGCCGCAGGTCAGAATCCTCAGCAGTTCCTTGCGCTGGTAACCCTCGAGCCAGCCGTCGATGCCGACGCGGTCGAGTTCTTCTCCGTGCAGCATCAGAAGTAACCCTCCTTCTTCTTCTGCTCCATCGAACCGGCCTCGTCGTAGTCGATCACGCGTCCTTGCCGCTCGCTCGTGCGCGAACGCAGCATTTCCTCGAGCACCTCGCGCAGGTTCGTGGCCTGCGAGTCGACGGCGCCCGTCAGCGGATAGCAGCCCAGCGTGCGGAAGCGCACCGAGCGCATCTCCGGCGTCTCGCCCGGCTCGAGCGGCATGCGCTCGTCGTCGACCATGATCCACGTGCCGTTGCGGTTCACGACCGGACGCGGCTTGGCGAAGTACAGCGGCACGACGGGGATCTGCTCCTTGTACACGTACAGCCAGACGTCGAGCTCGGTCCAGTTCGAGAGCGGGAACACGCGGATCGACTCGCCCTTGGCGACGCGCCCGTTGTAGAGGTTCCACAGCTCCGGCCGCTGGTTCTTCGGATCCCACGTGTGGAAGCGGTCGCGGAAGCTGAACACGCGCTCCTTGGCGCGGCTCTTCTCCTCGTCGCGGCGCGCGCCACCGAAGGCGGCGTCGAAGCCGTAGTGGCTCAGCGCCTGCTTGAGCGCCTCGGTCTTCATCACGTGCGTGTAGCGCTGCGTGCCCGCGTTGAACGGCGTGATGCCGGACTGCACGCCTTCCTGATTGATCCACTCGATCAGCGTGTGGCCGCGGCTCTTCACGAAGTCGTTGCGGAAGGAGATCATCTCCTTGAACTTGAACGTCGTGTTGACGTGCAGGAGCGGGAAGGGGAGCTTCCCTGGCGCGAAGGCCTTCTCGGCGAGGCGCAGCATCGCGAGCGAGTCCTTGCCGATCGAGAACAGCATCACCGGCTTCTCGAACTGGGCGACGACCTCCCGGATGATCTGGATGCCCTCGGCCTCGAGCTGCTCGAGGTGGGAGAGGTGGAGCGTGGTCATGGTGGTGGAGGCTCGAGCTCGTCAGGAGGCGCGGCCGGCGTGGGTCGGTCGATCGTGAGGGGGGCGGCAGTCTTCGGCCCCTGTCCCCGGAGCGCTTGAAGGCCTCCGGGCCCCAGGACCCGATCCCCACCAGCGTAGGGCGCGGCGTTGGCCGCCTGCAACCCGCCCGTGCCTTCCGTGGCCCGCGACGGGAAGTTCCTTCCCCTCCGGGAGCGCGCGCCTAGTCTTCGGCCCAGTTGCCCGCGAGCTTGCCGTCCGTCCCAAACGTCCGCGACTTGCGCGAGTTGTAGACGCTCACGAAGTACGTGCAGCGCTGGCAGACCTCGGGGTAGTCACCGCGCTCGTGGCGCTCGATCAGCTCGGTGATGCGCGCGCCGGCCCAGATCTGGCCGAGCGGTTCCTCGTTGACGTTGCCGACGATCAGCTCGGCCTCGACGTCGCGGCAGGCGCAGGCGTTGACGCGGCCATCGGCGAGCACGACGGGCTTGGTGAAGAGCAGCTCGCACGCGCCGCGCTTGTAGGGCATCTCGCGCGGCACGAGCCCGACCTTCTCGAGCTCCTCTGGTCTGACCTTGCCCGCCCACGAGTCGTAGTCGCCCATCGGCGCGATCTCGACGAGGCCACGCTTGCGGTACGCCTCGAGCTTCTCGTGCAGCTCGCCCTTGCGATTCGAGTCGGGGCAGCGCAGCGCGAGCGTGAAGCGCAGCTTCGAGCCCGTGCGCTCCTTCAGCTCGAGCAGCGCGAGCACCGCATCGCGCGCGGCCTCGAACTTCTCGACGCCCATGATCGTGTTCCACGTCTCGGCGTCGAATCCGCCCCAGGACACGTGCACGTGCAGCTTCGACGCGTAGTCGAGCAGGCGCTCGGACTTCTCCGGCGTCATCAGGATCGCGTTGGTGTAGAAGCTGATCCCGCTGACCTGCTCGAGCGCCATCAGGTGGTCGAGCCGCTCGAACATGTGCTTGTCGACGAACGGATCGCCGACGATCGGCGTCAGCGACACGTGCCGCCCGCCCATCTCGAGGTACTGCCCGACCACGCGCCGGAAGTCGTCCATCGACATGGTCTGCTTGCGGCGCTCCATCTGCGGGTAGGCGCAGAAGACGCAGCGCGCGTTGCAGATGTTGGTGCCCTCGACGTGCAGCCCGCGCGGCACGCGCCGCAGCTGCTCGAGCCGCGCGCGGATGCGGCGGCGGTGCAGGCGGTAGTGCCACTCCGTGTCGAGCACGTCGAGCCAGCGCCGCACGTGGGCGCGGGCGGCGGGCGAGAGCATCGAGCGCAGGAGGGACTTGACCACGGGGGCAGTCTAATCGGGCGGCAGCGTGCTCTCGCTGGACTCGCCCGGGAAGCGTCGAGGCCCCGCCGGCCAGGTGCCAGCAGGGCCTCGATGGAGCGGGGAGCGCGGCTCGCGCTACTTCTTGGCGGCCTTCTCGGGGTTGGCCTGCGTGCTCATGAACTTCGCGATGCCCGCCACGAGCGTCTTGTCGGTCGTCGGCATCACCGGCGCGCCCTTGAACAGCGCGATCTCGATGAACTTGTTGCCTTCGTTGGCCTTCTCGCCCGATTCCGCGATCGTCTGCGCCTTGGGAGCGGACTCCTTCGTCGCCGCGATGTAGGTCGGAAGGCCCGCGAGGCTCGCGATGTCCTTGGCGAGGTTGAAGCCGAGCTGTTCCACCTGCGGGTCGAGCAGCACGAGCGAGCGCACGTTCTCGTCGCGCATCGCATAACGCGTCACCAGCGTGCAGCCCGCGCGGTCGCCGAGCAGCGAGACGTTCGACGAATGCACGCCCGACTGCTTGCCGATCCAGTCGGCCGCGGCCTTGACGTCGCGCAGGCAGAAGGCCCAGGCCTTCGCGTGTTCCTCTTCGCTCAGCTCGGCCCAGGCCTTGTCCGTGCCCTGGCTCTCGCCGTGGCCACGCAGGTCGACCGAGATCACCGCGAAACCCTGCTTCCACAGGCGCTCCGCGACGTCGTTCAGGTCGGCGCGCTGCGCACCGGCGTCGTGCACGAGCACGGCCGCGGGCACGGCGCCCTTCTGGTCCTTCGGCGCCCAGTAGGACGCGGCGATCTTGCGCTTGTCCTCGGCGACGAGCTCGATCTTCGTCGACGTCTCGGCCGCGGCAGGCTTCGCCTTGGCGGGGGCGGCGTTGACAGCGGTCTGGGCCGGGGCGGGGGTCGCGGCGAAGAGCAGCGCGACGGCGGCCAGGGCGGGGATCGTTGCCATGGAGGGTGCAGGACGCGCGAGGGGCCGCGCGAACGGGGTCAGGGTGGGTCGGAAACGGCCTTGCCCCACGTCAGGTCCGCGACGCGCGCGGGCCAGCCTGAGGCGGTGTGACGAGACGTTGGGGGACGTATCGAGACAGCCGTTGCAGGGATGTAAGGCTACGACTCTAGATTTGTCGGCTGCCTTGGCAACGGGTTTCATTCTGAAAATCTGCTCTTTGGCGGTGTCCGAGCAGGCCCGCGGCGCACTTGCCGGGGCCGATTCGGCGCAGGCGCCCCCCCGAAAGCGCTCTCCTGACTCTGGGAAGGCCGCTGGACCGGACATTTTGGGACTTCGAACGCCTTCCCTTGTCGCCTCCGCGCCCGGGGGCGAGTATCCAGCCCTCGTGAGCGCTTCCCGCTCCACAACTCCGCCGCCGCGGGCCCGCCAGCTCGTGTTGGGCGCTCTGGCCGGCCTTGCCGTCGCGCATTTTCCGCGGGGGCGACACGATCCACGGCCGGTACCTGCTCGAGCACGCCGACGTTCCCGAGGGCGTCCTCGCGCCGCGCGCCTCGTTCGTGCTCGACGTCGAGTTCAGGGGCGCCGTTCGTTCGCTCGACGTCGAGGTCGTGCGCGGCCACTGGAGCTGCGAGCTGCCGGTCCTGTTCCGCGACGTGCTCAAGTTCGAGGTCCGCAACGTGCAGGTCGACGGGCGCCCGTGCGAGCAACGCGCCTCGATCTCGCCCGCCGTCGGCGCCGAGGAGCTTCCGTACGACATCGTCGTGCGTGGCCACTGCGCTTGGGACGCGCTGCTCGAGGTGGTCGACGCGCTCACCCAGCGACGGCTCGACGAGGTACTCGTCGTGGCGACCGAGTTCACCTCGAGCGAACTGCCCGTCTTCCACGGTCGGAATCCGGCGCCCGCGCCGAGACTCACGCCGCTCGACCTCGCGCCCTTCGCGACGAAGATGCCCGAGCAGATCTTCTTCGTCTCGAGCCCCGGCTACGGGTGGAAGCGCGTCAAGGTCGACCTCGCGCGCGAGTCGTCCCACCGAGTCGAGCTCGTGCCCGGCGGCGATCTCACGCTTCTCGGCGCGCCGTCGGGCGGCGATCTCCGCGTTTCCGAGGTCCTCGCGGACGGTTCGCTGCGCGAGGTCACCACGGGTTCGTGCTCCTCGCTCCCGTGGACGCTGACGGGCCTCGCTCCCGGCGAATACGAAGTGCTCACCTTCCCGCCGCCGGAGCCGCCGCCCTGGCCCGAGTCCGGTGCGCCGCCGCTGAATATCGAGCGCTTCAAGCTGGGCTCGGGATCCGGCAAGGCTGTCGATTTCGACTTGGGTGAGCTCGAATACCACCTCGCGCAGCTCAACGCCCCTCCCAAGCTCCTTCCGCAGCTCCGCCTCCGCGTGCGCGTGACCGCCGGCGCCCGCACCGAGCTCGTGCTCGATCGCTGAAGCTCACGATGCGCAACCTCTCGATCACGACGCGCTGGATGCTCGCGCTCGTCGTTGTCGCGGCGATCGGGGTGGCGTACTTCATGCGGAACAAGTCGCGCGGCGACGACGGGGCTTCTGCAACAATGAGCACCGTCGCGAGCGTCGCGGAACCCGCGCAGCGGGTGGATCCGACGGTCGACGTCGACGCTGCGCTCGAACGACCGGATGCGGACTCGGAGCGGACCGCGGTGCCGGAGCCCGAGGAGGAATCGGCGCAGCCGAAGCCGCGCGAGGGCAGTGGCAAGGTGTGGAAGGGCAGAGTGGAATTCGTCGGACTGGGCCGCGAGTTCGGGACGACCTTGGAAGAGCGGGACCTTGGGATCAACCGCCTCACACTCGGGTTCGAGTGCTTCGGTCGGACCTATCCCGAGGTCGTCGAGCTCAGCTTGGACACGTTCGAGTGTGAAGTGCCTTTCGCCGAAGAGGACATCGAGCGAGTTCGCGTGCTGCACGCCTCGGCGCAGGGAGGCCACTGGTTGCCAGAGGCCGGTTTCGAGATGCTCTCGCGTGATTTCGACGCGCCCGTGGTCGTGCGGCTCGTGCGCGCGCCGCCGACGCGGCTGAAGGTCGTCGATGCTCGCACGGGCGAGATGCTCGGCACGTTCCACCTCAACTCGGGACAGATCTCGGCCGTGAATGGCTGGGGGCGCACTTTCTTTCAGGAGATCGTCGACGTCGGCGATCTCGTTGAGGAGACGGAATCCGACGGCACCGCGCGGCTGCGGCTCTCCGCGGAGGGCCGGGTCACGCGCATGCTCGAGTTCGACCTCGACGTCGGCGGAATGCACGAGATCCGCATGGAGCGCGCGGGCAGTGCTCGCACGAGCTGGACGGTTCCCGAGGAGCTGCAGCCCGTGCTCTGGTCTCGGCGCGACAGGCCCACGCTCCATGTCCAGCTCCAGCCCGACGCTGGTCGCGGATCGCCGCGCGGCAGCCCTTTCGACGCGCCAGAGCTGAGCGCCGTCGGATCGGCCGTCGAGCAGCGGGAATCGAAGGACGGTTTGCCCGCCAGCGTCTCGGCCAAGATTCAAGGTGTCGCCCCCGGCGAATACCGCGCCGTGCTTCAAGTGAGTGGAACACGCTTCACGAAGGCGCGCGAGCTGGCGGCGGCGATGGTTGTCGTGCGCGCCGACGAGACGGCGGAGGTCGAGCTCGCCACACTGCCCGACCACGGATTTCCCGCGTCGGAGTGGACCTTCGAGGTCGTGATTCCCGAAGGCTACGGCGACTTCCGGAATCCGCGCCTCGTGTTGCGCGCACCCACGCCGCAACGGAGCTCCTGGACGAGCCTCGTCGCGCGCGAGACGGCTCCGCGCGTGTGGCGCAGCGCGCCGATCCGTGCCGACCCGGGTTCGGTCCTCGTCGGGCTTTCGATCGATCCGACCTGTGAGGTGCCCGTCGAGCTCGATGGCTCGCCGACAACGCCGGTCCGCGTCGCGATCCCTGAGCCGCTGCGCTTTCGCGTGCGCCTGCGCAGCCGTACTTCCGAGCCGCCGCCGCTGCCGTCCGTGCTGCTCTGGCGCTCGAGCCCGTCGAACAAGAACCAACCCGGCGAGCGCGTCTCCCCGCGCGACGGAGTGTTCGAGATCTGCGCTGCCGGTCCGGCGATCGAGGTCGCCCTGCCGCACGCCGTCTCGCTGCGCCTCGCCGAACCCGGCTGGGTCACCCTCGAAGGTGGCGGCGACCACGCGCTCGACGTCGTTCCCGGTCCGTGCGTGCGCCTCGCCCTGTTCGACGCTGGTCAGCCCGTCGACGTCGGCATCGCCTTCGCTTCCGTGCGCGCCCGCGGCCCCGATGGCCGCAAGCGTCCGCTCGACACGCGCCGCGTCCGGCCTTTGCCCGGTGCCGCGCACGAGCTGCTCGTGTGGTTCCGCGAGCCCGGTGGGCACGAACTCCAGCTCAATTCGATCCCCGGCTTCGAGCCGCTCGCGCCGCTCAAGCTGACCGTTTCCGAAGGCCCCGAGCGCATCGTGCACATCGACCTCGTGCGCAAGCGCTGACGCGGCGCGACTTGACGCCTTCCCAGGAACCGACGAGCATCGAACTTCACATGCGCCAATTCCCTCGCAGGTTGGGCTGGTGGTTTGTGGCGCTCGTTTTCGCCGCGATGGCGATTGATCGGCTGCTCGTGAGGTGGCCGAGGGATGACTCGAATGCGCATCCCTTGATCGCGATTCCGGAGGCGCATTGGGAGGTGGCAGCTCGAGCTGCGGCGCCGCAGGTGCACGAGTCGGGGAACGGAACGACTTCGGACGACGACAGCGACGCCGAATCGGAGCGTGTCTCCGTGTCCCGGGTCGAGCCAGTGTTGCGCACGGCGCGGCCGGGCACGGGCGAGCGCTGGAGTGGCCGCGCCACGTTCGTCGGGCCGGAGCCTCCGCGAGATTCGTTCGATCTTTGGACAGTCGCGGAAGGCGAACTGCATCTCGATTTCGAAGGCGTGGACGGCTCGCGAACGCGCGTGGTGAGCACGATCAAGGACGGGACGTGGAGTTGCGAGCTCCCCGTCGTAGCCGAGGACATCGTTGACGTGAACGTCGCGGGCGTCGTTCGACGCGAGCGCCTGTGGAAGCCGCGAGCGGGTTTCGAGTGCTTGCCGCTCGAGCTCGGATCCGCTCCAGAGATCGAACTCGAAGCCGCCGCAGTCACGTCGATTCGTGTGGTCGACGCGGAGAGCGGCTCCCCGATCCAGCCATTCCACCTCACCTTCGACGACGAGCTCTCCTCGTCACCGCTGGCCTCCGTCGAGCAACACTGGGACATGATCTGCGAAGACGAGGCGCTCGAGCTGCACCCGCGCCTTTCGTGGAGCCTGCCGCCGGGTCCGAAGCTCATCGCGATCGTCCGAGCGGAGGGGTACGTCGCCGGCTCCGTGGAGTTCTGGCTGGGCTCCGGCGAGACCCACGTGGTCCCGCTTCGGCGCGCAGGCCGCGCGGAGTTGAGATGG
>JAPLOE010000241.1:4495-58358 GCA_026692705.1 Planctomycetota bacterium | reverse complement strand
CTGCGCGACGCCGGTGCCTTCGACCAGCGTGAAGCGCCGCGTTTCACCCGCGAGCTGGAATTCCTCCCAGCCACGCTCCGACGGCTTGGGCCAGCGCACGCGCAACTTGACAGGCTTCGCGGTGCCCAGGCCGAAGTGCACCCACTTGCTCGACTGAGCGAGGTAGCCCTCACCGGCGCGCAGCGACTGCACGAGCTTGCGCCCGTCGTCGAGCTCGAGCTCGAGCCGCGCCCCGACGCCATCGCGGTTGCTCACCGTGCCCTGCACGCGGAATTCGAGCGTTTTCCCGGCCTTTTCGGCCCGGTTGAGGAACAGGCGCACGCGCGGCGAGTTGCGGCCGGTGAAGAGCAGGTCCCCGCGACCGTCCTGGTCCCAGTCGACGCGCGCCACCGCGCGCATGTCGTCGGGCACGTCGAGTCCGGTGACGCCCGAGGCGGTCACGAAGCCGCCGTCGCGCGTGTTGAGGAACGCGCAGTTCTGCTCGCGGCCGCTCCAGGAGCCGCCTTCGCGCAGCATGCGATGGATCGCGACCCAGCCGAGCTCGTAGCTCGAGCGCTGCGCCTGCTGATCGGGAGTAGGGGAGAGCGACACGACCTGCCGCCAGAAGAAGCTTCACAAGTCGGCCGGATCGCTGCCGGTGACGAAGCCGTTGGGCACGACGAGGTCGGGCCAGCCGTCCTCGTCGAGGTCGGTGAACACCGAACCCCAGGCCCAGCGGCCCATCGTGACGCCGCAGGTCTCGCTCACGTCCTCGAACGTGCCGTCGCCGAGGTTGCGGAAGAGCGAATTGCCGCGCGCGTGGCGCTGGAAGCCGGAGCGCACCGTCGGATCGGCTCCGGCGAGGAACTTGCGCTGGTAGGCCACGCGCTCGCCGGCCGACGAGAACATGTTGCTGACGTACAGGTCGAAATCGCCGTCGAGGTCGTAGTCGCCCCAGCTCACGCCCATGCCGGCCGCAAGGTCCTCGACGCCGGCCTCGGCCGCGACGTCGCGGAACTTGCCGCCGTCGTTGCGGTACAGGTTGTTGCGCCCGAAGTCGTTGGCGACGTACAGGTCGAGGTCGCCGTCGCCGTCGTAGTCCTCCCAGCTCGCGGCGAAGCTGAAGCGGCGGTTGTTCTCGTCGAGCCCGACTTCGCGCGTCGCGTCGACGAAATTCCACATGCCGTTCGCTCCGGCGCCGTCGTTGCGCAGCAGCGTGTTCGGGCGACCGTTGTTCGCGTCGTGGTACGGAAGCGGCGTGACGTTCTCGCTGTCGGGCAGGATGTAGCCGCAGCAATACAGGTCGAGGTCGCCGTCGCCATCGAAGTCCGCGGCCGAGAGCGAGGTCGTGCTCGGCGCCGAAGCACGCGCGCGCGGCGTGAAGTGGCCCTTGCCGTCGTTGGCGAGGAACAGCACGTACGGGTCGAGCTCGACCGCGAGGTCCTGGTCGCCGTCGTTGTCGAAGTCGGCGAACAGCGCACTGCGGCTCGCGTCGAGGAAGTCCACGCCCGCCGAGGCCGCGACCTCGCGCGCCGTGCCGTCGGGCTGGCGCAGGAACAGGCGGTTGGGCAGGCCGCCGGGCTGCGCGATGTAGAGGTCGTCGAGCCCGTCGCCGTCGACGTCGCCGAGCGCGAAGCCCTCGTGGCCGATCAACGAGATGCCGAGCGAACGGTCGATGCGCGCGGCCCAGTGCTCGAGGTCGGGACGCAGCTGCTCGCGGAAGGCGCGCTCCGCTCCGAACACCGCGTCCGTCGCCTCGCCGAACAGCGTCTGGTCCGAACCGGGACGCACGAGTTCCTCGTGGTGCTCGAGCTCGAGCTTCACGAGCAGCGGCAGCGCGTCCGCAGGCTCCGCGGGAACCGGCGTCCACTCCATCGACCACGTCGACTGGAGCTGCACCGTGCCGCGCTTGGGCGCCCCGCGGGCGTGCAGGTAGGCCCGCGCGAAGACCGAGCCCTCGCGCTCCTCGACCGAGATCACCTTGAACTTCGCCTGGCTCAGCTCGCCGCCCGCAAACGCCTCCGCGAGCTCGCGGAAGGCCGCGAGCGCGCCGTCGACGCCCGCATGCACGCTCTCGCGCGGCGGCGCCACGTTGCGACCGGCGGAGAGCAGCCCATCCTTCTGTCCCGAGGGCTCGAGCGGCGGCGTCAGGTCCACGCAGGCGAACGAAGGTCCGACGAGCGCGGCCACGTGCTCCCGATCGAGCGTCTCGGGGTGCGCGAGCAACTTGCCGAGCGTCGACAGCTGCGCTCCCGCCCGTTCGTTGAAGAGCTCCGTGTTCCAGCCGTCGAGCTTGCTGTCGCGACGCTCGTACTTCTCCTGGAAGCGCGGGTCGCGCAGCTCGCCGCGGGGCGCCGGCAGGGCCCCGAGGTCGTCGGCTTCGGCCGCGGCCGCAGTCGCGAGCGCGCTCTTGGGCGGCACGACGGGCTCCTGCTGCCCCTGCGTGGCCTCCGAGCTGGCCTTCGGCGACTCGACCCCAGGCGCCCGCGCCCGCTCCGCCGACGGAGCGGAATCCTTCCCGCAGGCAGCGAGCAAGGCGAGCGCGATCCCGGCGAAGGCACGGCGGTCCATCGTGCGCGGAGTCTAGGCCATCGGGGGCCGGAAAGGGCGCGCCCGGGTGGACTCGAACCACCGACCAGCGGATTAGAAATCCGCTGCTCTATCCAACTGAGCTACGGGCGCGCGGTGGTCGGGGGGATGGGGCTCGAACCCACGACTCGGAGCACCCAAAGCTCCGCCTCTACCAACTGAGGTACCCCCCGAACGTTGGCGCGGAGCGTACCCGATCGTGGGCGGGCGCCGCGAGAGTCGGGGTTGAGGGTGGCCAGCGGGGGTCGGTTTCCCTAGCCTCTTGCGCCCGCGAAACGCTGCAGTCGAGCGCTCGCGGCCCCTTTTCGAAGAGGCAGCTCCATGAAAGTTCTGGTCGTCGGTGGTGGTGGGCGCGAGCACGCCCTGTGCTGGAAGATCGCGCAATCCGAGCGCGTGAGCGAAGTCCTGTGCGCACCGGGCAACGCCGGCACCGCGAAGGTGGCGCGCAACCTCGCCGTCAAGGCGACCGAGATCGACAAGCTCGTGCACATCGCGACGCACGAGAAAGTGGGGCTGGTCGTGGTCGGGCCGGAGGAGCCGCTGTGCCTGGGCCTCGCCGACAAGCTGCGCGCCGCCGGCATCCCGGTGTTCGGCCCCGGAGCGCAGGGTGCGAAGCTCGAGGGCTCGAAGCTGTTCGCGAAGGAGTTCCTGACGCGCCACCGCATCCCCACGGCCGGATTCCGGCGCTTCGATCGCTCCGGCACCGCCAAGGCGCACCTCGAGGGCTGCCGCCAGTGGCCGCAGGTCATCAAGGCCGACGGGCTCGCCTCCGGCAAGGGCGTGTTCGTCGTTCACTCGGCGAAAGAAGGCTGCACGATCGTCGACCAGGTGATGGAGGAGAAGCGCCTGGGCGAAGCGGGCCGCGAGATCGCGATCGAGGAGTTCCTCGTCGGCGAGGAAGTCAGCGTGCTCGCGATCGTCGACGGCGAGTCGCTGTGCGTGCTCGAGCCGGTGATGGACCACAAGCAGGTCGGCGATGGCGACACAGGCCCCAACACGGGCGGCATGGGCGTCTACTCGCCCGTCGCGCTCTTCAACCGGCGCCTGCAGTGGCAGGTCGAGCAGAACGTGCTGATCCCGACGCTGCACGGGCTGCGCCGCGACGAGATCGACTACAAGGGCGTGCTGTTCGTGGGCCTGATGCTCACCGAGGCCGGCCCGCGCGTGCTCGAGTTCAACTGCCGCTTCGGCGACCCGGAGACGCAGGCGGTGATGCGGCGCTTCCAGGGCGACCTCGTGCCGTACCTGCTGGCCGCGGCGCAGGGCAAGCTCGCCGACCTCGAGGCGCCCGACTGGGACCCGCGCACCTGCGTCGGCGTCGTCGGCGCGGCCGAGGGCTATCCCGCCAACTACCGCAAGGGCGACCCGATCACCGGGCTCGAGGAGGCCGGCAAGGTCGAGGAGGTCGTCGTCTTCCACGCCGGCACCAAGCCCGTGCCCGGTGGCAGCGTCCTGACCGACGGCGGGCGCGTCCTGTGCGTCACCGCGATGGGGGACTCGGTCGACGAGGCGCGCGAGCGTGCCTACCGCGCCTTCGACGCGCTCAAGTGGGACGGCAAGTTCTGCCGCCGCGACATCGGCTTCCGCCACGGCAAGGCGGCCGAGATTCCCTGAGACGGAGGCGGCTTGCGCTCGCGCGGGCCAGAGCCGATCTTGGGCGCAACGCGGTCCTCACGCACCCAACCCCGGGATCCGGTTTGAAGCACGACGCCATCCGCAAGTCGTTCGAGCGCTTCCTGCGCACGCGCGACCTCAAGCTCACGCCGCAGCGCGCGCGCATCTTCGAGCGCGCCTTCGCGACGCACGAGCACTTCAGCGCCGAGACGCTGTACGACTGGATGCGCGCCGAGGAAGGCCCGAAGGTCTCGCGCGCGACCGTGTACCGCACGCTCGGGCTCCTGCTCGAGGGGCACTTCATCCAGTCGCTCGACACCGGCCGCGGCGAGCTCGTGTACGAGCACGTCACCGGCCACAACCACCACGACCACATGGTGTGCCTCGCCTGCGGCAAGATCGAGGAGTTCCACGACCCGCGCATCGAGGCGCTGCAGGACGAGGCCTGCGCGAAGAAGGGCTTCGTCGTCGTGAGCCACGCGCACCGGCTGATCGGCTACTGCCGCGGCTGCGCGCGCAAGAACCGCGCGCAGGACGAGCTCGAGACCGTGCACGAAGCGCCGGGCGAGTAGCGAACGCCAGAAAACCTCGGGAAAAAGCGGCGAGGACGCCCACGGCCAAAGCGCGTGAACGTCCTCGCGAAGCGCTGGCGGCCGCGCTTACTGGCGCATGCGGCGCACGAGGCGCTCGCTGATGATCTTCGCCATCTCGCCGTCGTTCATCGTGGCGAGGAACTTCTTGGCCGAGACGGTCATCTGGCACTGGTCGACGTCCCAGGTCTCGATCTTCACCGTGACCACGGAGTCGTCGATGTTGGCCTTGGCGACGCGCGTCTGGTCGTCCCACTCGATCAGCTCCTTCGACTGCTCGGCGAGGAACTTCTTGGTGATGTTCCAGGCCGTGCGGGAGTCGCAGTTGACCTGCGAGACGTAGACGTTGCTGTCGGTGAGGTTGCCCGAGGCGACGACACCGGCGGCGCCGGCGGCCGCGAGCACGCAACTGGAGGCGAGGGGAACGAGGAGCAGGGAAGCGAGGATGAGGTTGCGCATGGCGTGATGGACTTGGTGCAGGAGTTGGAATTCGAGATGTGAGAGTTGGGATGGAAGCGAGGCGCGCTAGCGCGCCGCGGCCTCCACCAGTCGGCGGGCGATGGCGTCGGTCGAGCCGTTGGGGAGCTCGGGGTAGCTCGCGGAGCCACCGTCGGCGGTGACGTAGCGCAGCGCGACCTGACCGCTCGCCTTGAGGCGCGCGAGCGTCGCGTCGTCCTTGAAGACGAGGCGGCCCTCGCCGTGCGCGACAGGCACCGGCCAGAGCATGCCGGGCTCGAGCCACGTGCACTTCGAGGGCTCGTTGCGCAGCGTGACCCAGCGGCACTCGTAGTGGCCGGACTCGTTGGCCGAAAGCGCGATGCTGCGCGCGGGGCCACCCTTGCCCGGGCCTTCGAGCAGGCCGGTGTCGACGAGCGCCTGGAAGCCGTTGCAGACGCCGAGCACGAAACCGCCGCGCTCGACGAAGGCCGAGAGCTGCGTCCCGAGGAACGTGCGCAGCTCGTGGCCGAGCACGCGGCCGGCGGCGATGTCGTCGCCGTAGCTGAAGCCGCCGGGCAGCACGAGGATCGAGGCGCTGTCGAGCCGCGCGGGCTCCGCCTCGAGCTTGTGAAGGTGCAGCAGCTGCGCCTTGGCGCCGGCGCGTTCGAGCGCGAGCGCGGTCTCGTGCTCGCAGTTGGTGCCTGCGGTGCGCAGGACGATGGCTTGCGTCGTCATCCCTGGAATCCTCCCTGGTGCGCGGCGCGCAGCGCATCGAGCGGCTGGTCGACGAGCGTCTTCGCGCCGCTCTTGATCACGAGGCGCTTGCCCGCGGTCACGCTGCCGACGCGCGCGCAGTCGAGACCGGCGAACGAGCGCTCGAACTCCGCCGCGTGCGCCGCGTCGACCTCGACGAGGAAGCGCGTGCACGACTCGGAGAAGAGCTTCACCGCATCGCTGTCGTGGTGCTTGGCCCACGTGCCCGCCGGGACCTGCGCGAGGTCCAGCTCGAGGCCACGCTCGCCCGCGAACGCGGTTTCCGCCGCCGCAACGGCGAGGCCGCCTTCGGACAGGTCGTGGCAAGCGCGCACGCAGCCGCTGCGGATCGTCTGATGCAGCGCACGCAGCGTCCGCGGAGCGAGCGCGAGGTCGGGGCGCGGCACGCGGCCGCCCTCGACGTTGCGCTGCGCGAAGTAGTGCGAGCCGCCGAGCTCCGCGTGCGTTCGACCGACGAAATACACCGGATTTCCAGCGGTTTTCAGGTCCATCGTCACCGCGCGGGCGACGTCGGGCACGAGCGCGAGCGCCGAGACGAACAGCGTCGGAGGGATCGCAATCACCTCGTCGCCGACGCGGAACTCGTTGTTGAGGCTGTCCTTGCCGGAGATGAACGGCGTGCCGAAGGCCTTGGCCGTCGTGTAGCAGGCGCGCGAGGCCTCGACGAGGCGCCCGAGCTGCTCGGGCCGCGCGCAGTTGCCCCACGAGAAGTTGTCGAGGATCGCCGTGCGATCGGGATCGCCGCCGACGGCCACCGCGTTGCGCAGCGCCTCGTCGATCGCGGCGCTCGCCATCGCCCACGGGTCGAGCAGGCCGTAGTTGGGATTGGCTCCGCAACCCAGCGCAATGCCCTTGCGCGAGTGGGGGAGCGGCTGCAGCACGGCACCGTCGCCGGGACCGTCGTCGCGCTCGCCGCACATGGGCTTGGTCACGCCCATCGCCTGCACTTCGTGGTCGTACTGGCGCACGATCCACTCCTTGCTCGCGATGTTCGGCGACTTCAGCAGCGCGAGCAGCGCCGCGTTCGCATCCGCGCAGGCCGGCGTCGCCGGATCGTCCGTGCGCACCACGGGCCGCGTCGCCTTGCGCAGCCACTTCGGCGTGCCCTCGTGCAGGAAGTGCATGTCGAGCGAACCGATCGACTGGCCCGCGTAGGCAAGCTCGAGCTTGCCCGTCGCGGTGAACGTGCCGATCGCGGTCGCGTCGCAGTCCTCGGCCTCGAAGACCGCGAGCAGCGCCGCGAGTTTCTCCGGCGGCACCGCGAAGACCATGCGCTCCTGCGCTTCGCTGATCCAGATTTCCGCCGGCGACAGGCCGGGGTACTTGAGCGGCACCTTCTCGAGCTCGACGCTGGCGCCACACTCGGCGCCCATCTCGCCGACGGCGCTCGACAGTCCGCCCGCGCCGCAGTCGGTCACCGCGCGGTACAGCCCGCGGTCGCGCGCCTCGAGCAGCGCAGCGAGCACGCGCTTCTCCGTGAGCGCGTTGCCGATCTGCACGGCCGAGCTCGACACGACGACCGAATCCTCGTGCAGCTCCGCCGACGAGAACGTCGCACCGTGGATGCCGTCGCGTCCCGTGCGCCCGCCCGCGACGACGATGATGTCGCCGGGCTTGACCTCTTTCGCGGCGCAGTTCGCCGGCATCAGGCCGACGGTGCCGCAGAAAACCAGCGGATTTCCGACGTAGCGCGGGTCGACCCACACGCCGCCGTTGACCGTCGGGATGCCCATGCGGTTGCCGTAGTCGCGCACGCCCGCGACGACGCCGCGCAGGATGCGGCGCGGATGCATGCAGCCCTTGGGCAGGTCCTTTTCCGCGAGATCGAGCGGCCCGACGAAGAACGCGTCGGTGTTCGCGATCGGCTTCGCGCCGAGGCCGACGCCGAGGATGTCGCGGATCACGCCGCCGACGCCGGTGCCCGAGCCGCCGTAGGGATCGATCGCGCTGGGGTGGTTGTGAGTCTCGACCTTGAAGCAGACGTGCCAGCCCTCGTCGAACTCGATCACGCCCGCGTTGTCGTGGAAGACCGACACGCACCAGGGCTTCGCGAGCTCGAGCGTGGCGGCCTTGATGGTGGTCTTGAGCAGATTGTCGATGCGCTCGCCGTCGTAGTCGATGATGCCGGCGAACGTCTTGTGCTTGCAGTGCTCGCTCCAGGTCTGCGCGAGCGTCTCGAGCTCGGCCACCGTCGGCTCGCGGCCGGCCGTGACGTAGTGGTCGCGGATGGCGCGCATCTCGACCAGCGTCAGCGAGAGATGTCCGTCCTTCGAGATGCGCTCGAGCTCCGCATCGCTCGCCTTGCACAGCGGGATCGCGCCCGCGTCACGCACGGAAACGCTGCCCGGCAGCACGAAATGCACGGCTTCGTCGCCGATGCGCACTTCGTCGATCACGTCGTTGGCGAGGATCTTCGACGCGACGAGCACGAGATCCTGTTGCGCGAGCTCGCCCTCGAGTTCCCACGCGGAGAACGTCAGCACGCGCACGCGCGAGCCGTCGGGGAGCTTCGCCACCTTGCTGCGCTCGATCGCACGCTCGATCGTCTGCGCCACCGGATCCATCACGCCCGGACGCCGCGCGACGAGCACGCGCGCACGGCCCGCGGAGGTCGCGGGCGCCGTCGCGGGCGCAGTGATGCGCACCGTCTCGAGCACGGGATCGACGAGCAGCGCGCGCGCGATCTCCTCGACCTTGGCGCGCTCGAGCTCCGGGGAGAGCAGGTAGCCCCGGCCGTGGCGCAGCGAACGCAGTCGCGCGAGCCCCAGCTCACGCGCCGCCGCGTGCGCGCGCTTGCCATCGGGATCGTCGAGGCCGTCGCGGCGGAACACCTCGATGCGCCAAGCGCGCGGCAGGTGCCGGGAGGCCAGTTCGCGGGCCGCGTTCGAGCCCAAGTCGGTGGAAGGGGCCTGTTGGGACAAGGCAGAAGTGCCAAGGCTGGAGAGCGCTAGAAATAGGAACCCTGCCGCCCGCCAACACTAGGCCTTGGGGTCCGGGACCGCCCTCGTCGCCCCGGAAGGCGGGACAATACACCTTCGCGGGGCCCGTCCCAAACGTCTGGACGCTTCTCCGCGGCGGCCTTTCGGGGCCCGAGCGGGGCCTTCCCGGCAAAGGATGGGTAGCGGAGGGTTGCAGCGGGGGTGGCGTTGCTCCACCATGCGGCGGCTGGCGCACCACCGCCAGACGCAAACGATGGCGACCACCAACAAGCCCAACTCGCGCGCCGACGCCGGCGGCATGGCCTTCGAACGGCCGATCCAGGAACTCGAGGCCAAGCTCGCCGAGCTGGAGGCGCTGGCGCTCCGCACGCGGCTGGACATCTCGAGCGAGATCGAGGCGCTGCGCAAGCAGCACAAGGTCGCGCTGGAGGCGACCTACAAGGACCTGAGCGCCTGGGAGACGGTGACCGTCGCGCGCCATTCCGACCGTCCCGTCGCGCTCGACTACATCAACATGCTCGACGATTTCGTCGAGCTGTGCGGCGACAAGTACTTCGCCGACGACAAGGCGATGGTCACCGGCCTCGCGACGCTCGCCGGTCGGCGTTTCCTGCTGATCGCGCACCGCAAGGGCAAGACCACCAAGGAGCGACTCGCGACGAACTTCGGGTGCGCGCACCCGGAGGGCTACCGCAAGGCGCTGCGCAAGATGCTTCTCGCGCAGAAGCTGCGCCTGCCGATCGTGACGCTGATCAACACCCCGGGCGCGTACCCGGGCATCGGCGCCGAAGAACGCGGTCAGGCGGCCGCGATCGCGGAGAACATCCTGCAGATGATGTCGATCCGCGTGCCGATCCTGTCGATCGTGATCGGCGAAGGTGGCTCCGGCGGAGCGCTCGGCATCGGCGTCGCCGACCGCGTGCTGATGATGGAGTACGCCTACTACTCGGTGATCAGCCCCGAAGGCTGCGCGGCGATCCTGTGGAAGGACGGCGAGCGCACCCCGGACGCGGCCGAGGCGCTCAAGCTCACCAGCAAGGACTTGCTCAAGCTGGGCGTGATCGACGGCGTGATCAGCGAGCCGCTGGGCGGCGCCCACCGCGCCCCGCAAGTGGCGATGGAAGAGGTCAAGCGCACGATCCTGCGCGAGCTCGAGGGCCTCGAAGGCCTCGCGCCCGACGAGCTCGTCCGCTCGCGGCGCAAGAAGTTCCGCACCTCGGGCTGGATCCCGGGTCGTTTCCCGACGGTCTGACGGCGCGCTTTCCAGCCTTCGCCAACGTTCGTACCCGGTCCCCGTAGTGGGGAGCGCTACCCGCGGGCTCCCCCGGTCCGCCCGCGGCCACGCTTCCATCGCTACCCATGCGGCCGGCCCCGACGATGGAGATTCCGCGCGATCCTCTGGATGAGGACCCTGCCGTGCCCGCGGCAGAGGGGGAGCCGTCGTCGGAACCCGAGGGTGGCCCGCAGGCGGGCCCCGAGGCCGAGCGCGCCCCGCCGCCCGACCCGCGCGAGCAGGACCTGATCCGCCGCGCGCAGGCCGGCGAAGAGCGCGCCTTCGAGGAACTCGTGCGCGCCCACCAGCAGCGCGCCTTCCGCATCGCGCGCAACCTCGTGCCCTCAGAGGACGACGCGCGCGACCTCGTGCAGGAGGCTTTTCTGCGGGTTTTCCGCAGTCTCGAGCGCTTCGACTTCCAGTACGGCTTCTCGACCTGGCTGCACCGCATCGTCACCAACCTCGCGATCGACCACCTGCGCCGGCGTCGGCTCGTGACGCAGCAGGCGAGCGGGGAGGACGAGGACGCGGGCGCCTGGGAGTCCGAGCTCGAGAGCCAGGCTCCGTCGCCCTCCGACCGGCTCGAGTCGGCCGAGACCGCGCGCAAGGTGCGCGAGTGCATCGCGGCGCTGGCCCCGCACTTCCAGGCCGTGCTCACGCTGCGCGAGCTCGAGGGTCTGCCCTGCACCGAGATCGCCCGCATCGTCGGCGCGACGCACGTCACGGTGCGCTGGCGCCTGCACCGCGGCCGGAAACTGTTTCTCGAGGAGTGGGAGCGGCGCGAGCGCGCCGAGAGCTCGGGCGCTGCACGCGGCCAGACTCCGAAGCTCCCGGGCACCGCCGCGGCTCCCGCCAGAAATCCGATTCGGCCCAACACGCCCAAACCCAACCCGTAGGCCCGCAGGTCACGAACCTCCTCTTGCGATGAAGCCCCTTGGAATGGACTGCGCGGAAGCGCTCGAGCTGATCCTCGACCGGGAAGCACTCCCGGATCGGAACCAGCTCGAACGGGCGCCCGACAGGGAAGCGGGCACCTCTTCGGACGGGCGCAAGCTCGCCCCCGAGCGCAGGCTCGCCCTCGAGGCGCACCTGCGCACGTGTGCGAACTGCGCGGCCCAATCCACGGGACTCGACAAGGCCCTCGCGGCGCTGCGAGCAGGCAGCGCCGCCGGCCTTGCCGTCGTCGGAACGGGTTCGTCCGCCGCCGACGAGACGATCGACCTCTGGCCGGGCCTGCGCGCGACTCTGGCCGCCGAGGGCCGCTTCGTGACGCCGAGCACGGTCCGCACCGTCGAGGCCGCACCGGCGCTCCAGCGCGCGCGCTGGCGCTGGACGCGCGTCGCTTCGTTCGCCTCGGCCGCCGCCGTGCTCGCGATCGCGCTTCCACTCCTGTGGAAGCAGGACGGTCGACCGGAGGGCGGCCAGAACTCTCCCGGCTCGGGCTCCGCCGTTCCCGTGGCCTTCGGCCCCAACGGCTCGAACTCCGGTTCGACGCCGCAGCAGGGCGCCCCCACGAACTCGACGCCCGAGCTCGCCTCGCAAGTCGCGGCCGAAACTCCGGCGCCCCTCGATCCCTCCGCCGGTCCGAAGGACTTCACCGGCAAGGGCGGTCTCCGCCGCGCGCTCGGCGAGAAGCGCCAACGTGAATTCGCGACTCCCTACGACGCGACGGGCGAGAGCGCCGGATGGTCGCTCGCCAGCGACCGCGAGCTGCGCTGAGCCATAGCGCCAGCCCTCGAGCCCGACGCGCGCAGTCCAACCTGTTTCCCGCTCGCGATCGGCGAGCCCTCGACTCGATTCCGCCCCGCCAGCAGCTGGGGCCCACTCCGATGAAGCACTCCACCAAGCTCTTCGCGTTGGGCGGCCTGTGCGCCGCCGCTGCTCTCCCGGCCTACGCCGCGCTGCGGACGAACGCCGCCGCCAGCGTGCAGCTCCAGCCCGCGGCTGTGGGCGCGCAACAGGGACGACTGATGCGCGCCGCGCCGGTCGAGCCGCTCACGCAGGACCAGATCGGCGTGTGGAAGAAGCGCCTCGCGCAGGAGGATCTCGACCTGCGCGAGCAGGCCTTCGACCTCGCGCTCGAAACCGCGCGCCGCGACGCGGGCCTGCGTTCCGCGCTCGAAGCGTGGGCCAAGGACACGTCCGCTCCCGAGCTCGCGTGGACCGCGCGCCTCGTGCTGCGCGAGCTGAAAGAGCGCCAGGACCCGTTCGCCACTCTCGGCGGCCACCGCGGTCTGCAGTTCGATCCGCTCGCTCCCGGCTTGGGCTCCGGCTTCGGGCCCGGCGTCGATTTCGACACGCTGCGCCGCCGCATGTTCGAGGATTTCGGCCTCGTTCCCGGCACTGCGCCGCAGGGTGGCACGCCCGCGCCCGCCCAGCCCTCGATCCAGTCGCAGAGCGAGTCGTTCTCGCTCGAGTCCGGTCCCGACGGCGTCAAGTGCAAGGTCACCAAGTCCGTCGACGGCAAGGAAGTGACCGAGGAATACGAAGCCAAGACGATTGAAGAACTGCTCGAGGCGCACCCCGAGCTGCGCGACCGCGTCGGCGGCAACGGCCTGAGCTTCCGCTTCGGCAACCCGCTCGGCTCCGGCTCCGCGCCGACCGATCCCTTCGGCTGGCTCACGCCCGCCCCGAGCGTGCGCACCGACATCCTCGGTGTCGCCGTGACGAGCGTTTCCGCCGAGGAATCCGGCGATCTCGGCCTCGAGCCGGGCCTGGGCCTGCGTGTCGAGCGCGTCGAACCCGGCACGATCGCCCAGCAACTGGGGCTGCAGCGCGGTCACGTCCTGATCGAGCTCAACGGCCGCAAGCTGCATACGCGCGACGACATCAGCGAGATGCTGAAGGCGCGCGACAAGTCCGGCTCGCTCGAGCTCCTGCTCATCGACCGCTGGGGCCAGCGCCGTACGCGCACCTGGAAGCCCGACGACAAGCGACAGGCTTGAAGTTCTCGTCTCCGTTCGCTTCTTCTCACCGTTGAAGCAAACAACGGAGATCAGAGGCAGCGGAGGGAGAGCGGAGGGAAGAGGAAACCGGCGACGGCCGGGCCGACGCGCTAGCCGCCGACCGAAGCCAGCTGCCGATCACATTCGGCCAGCAGCTCGTACGCGCGGCGCATGTCCGGATGGTCGAGCTCGAGCGTCGAGAGCTTCACGAACTGACGCAGGTCCTCGCGCGCTTCGCGCACGTAACCGGCGTCGAGCTGGAGCTGCGCGCGACGGCTGTAGAGGTCGGAGCGCAGCGGAGCGAACTCGATCGCCTTGGTGAGGTGCACGAGCGCCTCGGGACGGCGCGAGAGCTTCACGAGCGCGCTGGCGGCGGTCAGGTGCGTCTCGACGAGCAGCGTCGCGCTGGCGGAGATGCGCTTGCGCAGCTCGCCTTCCTCGATGACCGAGAGGTTGGGGCGCGCGAGGTCGGTCTTCCAGAACTCGATTTCGGTCGTCGCGAGCTCGAGCAGCTTTTCGGCCCAGGTCACGCTGCCTTCGAGGTCGCCCTCGAGCGCGGTGACGCGCTGCAGACCGTTGATGGCCTGGATCTGCGACGGGCGCTCGCCGAGCACGGCGAGGTAGGTCTCGCGGCTTTCCTTCCACGCGGCCTTCGACTGCGTGCGCAGCTCGGCGCAGCGCGCGACCGGATCCTTCGACTCGGAGGCGATCGTGCCCTTCTCGATGCCCTCGGCGGACTCGACGAGGTTGAGGCCCTTGCGCTCGAGCGTTTCCGCGAGACCGAGGCGGGCGCGGTAGTCGGCCTTCTTCGAGAGCTGGCGGAAGACGTTCTCCGCGACCGCGATGTCGTCGCGTGTCCCGGCCTTCAGGCGCAGGAAGCCCTTCATCAGGAGCAGCCCCTCGTCCTTGTCGTCGATCTCGAGGCCCATGTCGGCCTGCCGCTCGGCCTGCGCCATCTCGCCCGCGTCGTAGTACTTGCGCGCGAACTCGCGGTGCAGGGTGAGGCGCTGCTCGTCGGTGACGCCGTTCTCCTCGGTCTGGCAGGCGCCGAGGGGGCAGAGGACGAACGCGAGGGGAAGGAGGACGCGGAAGGGGAGGTGACGCATGGCGGGAAGGGTAGCGCAGGGCAGGGGAATCAGGCCCGGATCGACTCCAATAACCGCCGGACCCGCTCGGGTTGCAGACGAACTGCGAGGACCTTGCCGCCCGACAGGCTGACGAGGCCGGGCTTGGCGCCGCGCGGCTTGTGGACTTCCTTGCGGCGCGCCACGTGCACGTTGGCCCGCGTCGCGTCGCGCATGGGGGAGAAATGCACGGCGAGGTGCGCGGCGTCGAGCAGCTCTTCCGCGTCCGGCTCGGCATTTTTGTCGAGCACGAGCACGACGTGGCTGCCCGGGCAGTCGGCGGTGTGCAGCCACAGGTCGCCGCCGCGGCAGTGGTGGAAGGTCAGGTCGTCGTTGTCCGACGCGTTGCGGCCGACGCGGATCTCGCTGCCGCGCAGGCCGCTGTAGCTGCGGTAGGGCTTGCGCGGTTCCGGCGCCTTGCGCTCGCGCTCGACCTGCGTGACCTGCGCGGGCTCGAGAAGTCCGGCCTGCACGGCCTCGGCCTCGAGCGCCGCGGCGTCGCTCGCCGGATCCTTGCAGGCGAGATCGAGCGCCTCGAGTGCGGCCACGCGTTCACGCGAGCCCTCGAGCTCCTGCTCGACGGACTCTCGCGCGCGCACGAGCTTCTTGTAGCGCTCGAACACGAGCTCGACATTCTCGCGCGGGCTGCGGCGCGGATCGAGCTCGATCTTGCGCTCGCGCGGCTCTTCACTCCACGGGTCGGGCACGCTCACTTCGCGCGCGCCGCGTGGAATCGAGTGCAGGCTCGCGAGCAGCGCCTCGCCGTCCTTGCGGAGTTCGTCGGCGTTTTCGGAGGCCACGAGCCGCTGCTCGAGCCCTCGCAGGTGCGAGCGCGCACGCTCGAGCTTGCGTTCGACGCGCTCGGAAAGTTCCTTGCGCGCGCGCGCCGACGCGAGCGCGGCGACGTCGCGACCGAGCAGCTCCTGCACGAGGAACGAGAGCGGGGCGGAGGCGTCGGGGCGCGCGTCAGAGTCCGCGGGCGGCGCACCGAAGCGCTCGGAAAGCGTCGGATTTCCCTGCGTTTCGCGCGGAGTGCCCGGGGGCGGCACCCACGGCGCACCAAGCTGCAGGCGCGGTGCGCTCTTCGAGCCGCCGGGCGGCGGCACGAGCACGTCGAGCACCTTCTCGGAGCTGCCGAGCAGCACGAGGTTCGAGTGGCGGCCGACGAGCTCGGCCACGAGCGCGCGCCGCTCGCCACCGCGTCCACCGTCGAATTCGAGCAGCACGATGCGGTCGCGCGCGACCTGCGAGAGCCGCCGCAGCCGCGCTCCGCCGAGCTCTTCCGCGCAACGCCGGAAGAACGGGCCCACCGGACCGTCGGGACGTTCCTGACGCGCCGTCTGCAGGAACAGGCGCGGCAGGTCGCCGTCGGCCGACAGGTGCAGCTTGCGCACGAGCGTGCGGCCGTCCGCTGTCGGCGGGAACTTGAAGTACAGCACCAGATCGCGCGGCGGCAGCGCGACGAGCTCGGCGAGCTCGGCCCCGGTGACGAGCGGGGCCAGCTCGGCCACCAGCTCGCCGACCTCGGAAGCGGACAGGCCGCTCGCGCGCGGGGCGCTCACGGCCTGTCCTCGTTCCGACGCGTCTGCGGGCGGGCGTCCACGGTGCGACCGAGCTTCAGCTCAGCTCTTCGGCGACGTTGTAGACCCACGGAGTGGTGACCGGGCTCCACTCGCACAGTTCGGACTTGTCGCCGAAGAAGATCGCGAGCTCGCGCGTGGCGGACTCGGCGCTGTCGGAGCCGTGCACGAGGTTGTTCGAGAAGCTCATGCCGAGGTCGCCGCGGATCGTGCCGGGCGCGGCCTTGCGCGAGTTGGTGGCGCCCATCATGCCGCGCACGACTTCGATCGCGTCGACGCCCTCGAGGCACAGCGCGACGACCGGCGACGAGCTCATGTACTTCACGAGACCGGCGAAGAACGGGCGTTCCTTGTGCGGCTCGTAGTGCTTCTCGAAGGTCGAGGCCGGGATCTGGCGCAGCTTGAGCGCGACGAGCTTGAGGCCCTTCTGCTCGAAACGGGCGAGGATCGTGCCGACGAGACCGCGCTGGACGGCGTCAGGCTTGAGGAGAACGAGGGTGCGTTGGACGGCCACGGGAGTTCCTTCGGAGGCGAGGGAGAGGACTGGACAACCGACGATCCGCGGGCGGATCCTCGGCGTGGAAAAAGGGGCGAAAAGGCTAGCAGGAGTGGGCCCGCGCTCCAAGCCGCCGGACGGCCCGCGCGAGCGCCGATTTTGTTGGCGCCAAGTTGTTGACTGGAGAGGTGTCGACCCTATCCTCTTTGGCCCCGAGAGTTCGGCGGCCCGCTCGCGCGGTTCGTCCGGAGGCTTCGGGGCTCGGCCGCAACCTCGCGTCGATCCGACCGCGGGGCCACGCGCTCGAGCGCTCAGGAACCGCCAATGAGGAAGTCCTCGCACGGGCCGACGGCTCGCGCGATCGACGCGCAGTGAAGCCCCAAGCCCCCAACGCGCCGCGTGCGCCGCAAGGGCCCATCGATCCGGTGTACCTCAGGTTCGCCGGGGCGGGGCTTCAGTTCGCGTTGACTTTCCTTGCGTTCGGAGCGCTGGGGTGGTGGCTCGACGGAAAGCTCGGCACGGAGCCATGGCTGATGATCGGCGGCATCCTCGCGGGCGCGGTCGGAGCGATGTACTCGCTCGTCCTGCGCATCGGGAAGACGACGCCGCACGCCAGTTCCGACAAGCACGCCAAGTCCGCCCAGTCCGAAGAACCTCCCAAGTCGCCTCTGCCATGAACGCCCGCCTCTCCTACCTCATGCTCGCCGCCGGTCTACCGGTCGGTGCGGTCGTGGCGTGGAGCCTGGGCGGCAGCGTCGGCGCCGGGGCCTTTGCGGGAGTGCTCGCCGCGACCTTCGTCTCCGCCCTCGGAGTCGCCTGGACGGCCCGCGCGGCCGCGCAGGGTGGCCGACGCGCGCTCGACGGTTTCGTGCTGGCCTTCCTCGCCAAGCTGGTCTTCCTAGCGCTCGGCGCCCTCGCGCTGCGCTACGTCGAGCCGCTGGCCGAGGTCTGCGACTGGTCCGCCTACCTGCTCGGCTTCGCCGCGACCGTCGCCTGGGCCCTCGGCGCGAACGCGCTCGGCCACGCCCGCAGCCTACGGATTCCCCGGAGCACCACCCCGTGACCCGCTTCCTCCTGTCCCCGCGCGGCATCCTCATGCTGCTCGTGATCGTCGCCGCCTGCGCGTCCGCGACGCTCTTCGCCGAGCACCACCACGAGGACAACGTCTTCCAGCAGCTGTTCGCGCACTTGAAGCCGGCGGCGCTGATCGACGGCGAGCACCACCCGATCGGCATCCACGCCTCGTGGCTGCCGGCGCTGTTCACCTCGGATTCCGCCGGCCACGACACCGACCTGCTCGTCTTCACGAACCTGCAGGTGTTCCAGCTCGCGGCGGTGCTGTTCGTGCTGATCGGCTTCTCCGGCGTGCCGAGCTACCTGCGCACGGGCAAGGGCGACGCGGTCACGCGCATGTTCGCGGGCTGGGTGCTCTACATCCGCGACGAGATGGTCTACGCGGTGATGGGCAAGCACCACGGCGCGCAGTTCCTGCCGTATTTCCTGTGCGTGTTCTTCTTCGTGATGTTCCAGAACGTCTTCGGCCTGCTGCCGCACTCGGCCACGGCGACGGCGTCGATCGCGGTCACCGGCGCGCTCGCGGCGCTGACGCTGGCGGCGATGATCGGCGGCGGCATGGCCGTGCAGGGCCCGGTCGCCTTCTGGAAGCACCTCGTCCCGCACGTTCCGCTGCCGCTGTGGCCGCTGATGTTCGTGATCGAGCTGATCGGCCTGCTCGTCAAGCCCTTCGCGCTCACCATCCGCCTCTTCGCCAACATGACCGCCGGTCACCTGATCGTGCTGTCGTGCATGGGCCTGATCATGTTCTTCGCCGAAGCCGGCGCGAACGCGGTCGCGGGCTACGGCTCGGCGCCGCTCGCGGTCGGCTTCGCGGTGTTCATCATGATCATCGAGACCTTCGTCGCGCTGCTGCAGGCCTACATCTTCACGATGCTCTCGATCATCTTCGTCGGCGCCAGCGTCCACCCCGAACACTAGGCCCACGCCTTCCAAGTCCTCCTCGCGCGCCCCGCGTGCGAGGCGATCCATCAGCTCTCTTTTCCCCACGACTCACCAGGAGAATCCGTTCCCATGATGACCCCCTTCGACTTCGTCGCCGTCCAGGAAGCCGCCAGCAACCAGTGGGCGTTCTTCGGTGCCGCCATCGGCGCTGGCGTGACCGCCATCGGTGCCGGCCTCGGCATCTCGCGCATCGGCGCGTCGGCGAACGACGGCATCGCCCGTCAGCCGGAAGCCGCCAACGACATCAAGGGTGGCTCGCTGATCCTCGCGGCCTTCATCGAAGGCGTTTCGCTGTTCGCCGTCGTCGTCACGCTGCTCATCGCCCTCAAGATGAAGTGATCGCGCGCTTGCAGTGAGCGCGCCCGTCGTGGGTCCGCTCGCGCGAGCCTCGAACGCTGGAGTTCAAAACCATGTACATGCTTCTCATCGAAGGCACCGAACAGGCCCACGGTGGCGGCGGTCTCGATCCGTTCGACCCGGCCGGTTTCGGTGGCATGCTTTGGACTTGGGTGATCTTCCTCGCCGCCCTTCCGTTCATGTGGAAGGTCGTGATGGGGCCGATCGCCAAGGCGCTCGAGGCTCGCGACGAGCAGGCGGCCCGCGCCATCGGCGAGGCCGAGAAGGCCCGCGAGGAGACCGCCAAGGCCCGCGCCGAGGTCGAGTCGAAGCTGGCCGAGGCTCGCGCCGAAGCCGCCAAGCTCGTCGCCGAGGCCCGCGAACGCGCCACCGCGGTCGAGCGCCAGATCACCGACGAGGCCAACGCCCGCGGCGTCCGCATGGTCGCCGAAGCGCAGGCCGCGATCCACGCCGAGCGCGACAAGGCGCTGGCGGCGATCCGCGAGGAGGTCGTCGACCTCTCGATGGCCGGCGCCCGCGCGGTGCTCGGTCGCAACGTCGGTGCCGATGACGACCGTCGCCTCGTGTCCGACATGGTCGGCAAGCTGAAGGCGGCCCGCAAGTGAAGGTGGGGCTCGTCACCGCGCGCTACGCCGGCGCCCTGTTCGAGCTCGCCCGCGACAAGGGCGCGCTTGCGCAGGTCGAGGCGGACGTCGAGCGGCTCACCCGCGAGCCGGGACTGGGCGCTCTCTTTGACGCGCGCGTCAACGAGGCCGACCGCCGCAAGCGCATCGACGCCCTCGCGTCGAAGTCGAGCCCGCTGTTCTCCAACTTCCTCAAGCTGCTCGCCGACAAGCGGCGGCTGGAAGTCCTGCGCGACCTGCCGGACGCGTTCCGGCGTTGCGCCCTCGCCGACCGCGGTGCGGTCGAGGGTTTCGTCGAGAGCCCGCGCCCGCTGGGCCAGGGCGAGCTCGCCGAGCTGCAAGTGTCCGTCAAGGCCACGCTCGGCAAGGACGTCCTGCTGGAACAGCGCATCAACCCGGACCTGATCGCCGGAGTGCGCGTGTTCGTCGACAACCGCCTGATCGATCAGTCGGCCTCCGGCCGCCTCGAGAGCCTCGAACGCCGCCTCCGCACGGCGCGTGTCTAGGCCGAGCCATCCCATCCGCATCCCAACCGCATCTCGCAGAAGCGAACGAAGAAGCAAGCCATGGAACTGCGACCCGCTGAAGTGACCTCGGTCCTCAAGAAGGAGATCGAGTCGTACAAGGGCGAGACGACGATGCAGTCGATCGGCACCGTGTTGTCCGTCGGCGACGGTGTCGCCCGCGTGTACGGTCTCGACGACTGCATGATGAACGAGCTCGTCGAGTTCCCCGGCGGCGTCCGCGGCGTGGCGCTCTCCCTCGAGGAGGACAACGTCGGCTGCGTGCTCCTCGGCGACGCGACCAAGATCCGCGAAGGCGACATGGTGCGCACCACGGGTCGCATCATCTCGGTGCCCACGGGCCCGTCGCTGCTCGGCCGCGTCGTCAACGCGCTCGGTGACCCGCTCGACGGCAAGGGCCCGCTGGCGGTGACGCCTTCGGACTACCTGCCGATCGAACAGCCGGCCCCGAACGTCGTCGAGCGCGAGCCCGTCAAGCAGCCGCTCCAGACCGGCATCAAGGCCATCGACGCCATGATCCCGATCGGTCGTGGCCAGCGCGAGCTGATCATCGGCGACCGCCAGACCGGCAAGACGGCGCTCCTGATCGACACGATCCTCAACCAGAAGACCACCGGCGGGGGCGATCCGAAGAACCCCGAGCAGGTGCTCTGCATCTACGTCGCGATGGGCCAGAAGCAGTCGACCGTCGTCGACGTCGTGCGCCGCCTCGAGAAGGCCGGCGCCATGGCGTACACGATCGTCGTCTCGGCCAGCGCGATGGAAGAGGCCTCGATGCAGTACCTCGCGGCCTACGCGGGCTGCACGATGGGCGAGCGCTTCCGCGACGAGGGCCGCCACGTCGTGATCATGTACGACGACCTGTACAAGCAGGCGCTCGCGTACCGCCAGGTCATGCTGCTGCTGCGCCGTCCCCCGGGCCGCGAAGCGTTCCCCGGCGACGTGTTCAACCTGCACAGCCGCCTGCTCGAGCGCGCGGCGAAGCTCTCCAAGGACGCGCCCAAGATCAACCCGCGCTACAAGGCGGGTGGCGGCTCGATCACGGCGCTGCCGGTCGTCGAGACGCAGGAAGGTGACGTGTCGGCCTACATCCCGACCAACGTCATCTCGATCACCGACGGCCAGATCTTCCTCGAGTCGAACCTGTTCAACTCAGGGGTCCGCCCGGCGGTGAACGTCGGCATCTCGGTGTCGCGCGTCGGTGGCTCGGCCCAGATCGGCGCGATGAAGAAGATCGCCGGCGGTCTGCGCATCAACCTCGCCCAGTACCGCGAGCTGCAGGCCTTCGCGCAGTTCGGCTCGGACCTCGACAAGTCGACGCAGGCGGCGCTCACGCGCGGCGAGAAGCTGGTCGAGATCCTCAAGCAGGGCCAGTACGTGCCCGTCACCGTCGAGAACCAGATCATGCTGATCCACGCCGGCACCTCCGGCGCGCTCGACGACTTCCCGACCGCCAAGATCGGCCAGTTCGAGAAGGTGTTCCTCAACTACATGACGGACACCCACCCCGAAGTCGGCAAGGAGATCCGCGAGACCAAGGCGCTCTCGGACGCGGCCAAGGCGAAGCTCGAAAAGGGCATCGCGACGGTGAAGGGCCAGCTCAAGGGCTAACCCGTGGCCTCCCTTCGCGACTTGCGCTCACGGATCAAGTCCGTGGGCAACATCAAGCAGATCACTCGCGCCATGGAAATGGTCGCGACGACGAAGCTGCGTCGCTTCCAGGACAGCGCCGTCTCGTCGCGCCCCTATGCGCGCGAGATCGCGCAGCTCCTCGGGCGGCTCGGCGCCTCGATGGGGGACCGCCTCGCGGAGCGCCCGGTGTTCCGTCCGGGCGCCGGCGAACTGACCGCGCTGCTCGTGGTCGGCTCCGACCGCGGCCTGTGCGGCGCCTACAACTCGCAGCTGTTCGCCTCGCTCGAGCGCTGGCTCGCCGCCAACCGCGACAAGCAGGTGCGCTTCTTCGTGTTCGGCAAGCGCGCCTACCAGTACCTGCAGAAGCGCGGGTTGCCGGTCGAGCGCTACTTCGTCGATCCGCCGCTGGAGAAGATCGACTACCGCCTCGCCAAGTTCGTCGCCAAGACGCTCTCGGACGCCTTCAGCTCCGGCCAGTACCGCGAGGTGCTCGTGCACTACACCGCCTTCGAGTCGATGGCGAAGTACGTGCCGACCACCATCCCGTTCCTGCCTGTGCAGGTGCAGGGCGGCGAAGCGGGGCAAGCGGCGACGGGTGGCGACGGCGACGTGATCCTCGAGCCCTCGGTCGACCACCTGCTCGACAAGCTCGTGCCGCGCTACCTCGAGACGCGCATCCACAACGCGCTGCTCGAGTCGATCACCTCCGAATACGCCAGTCGCCGCATGGCGATGAAGAACGCCACCGACGCTGCGACCGACATGCAGGCCCTCCTGAAGGGGGTCTACAACCGCAAGCGCCAGGAAGGCATCACCAAGGACCTGCTCGACATCGTCGGCGGCGCGGAAGCGCTGCGCGGCAAGTAAAGAGCCCGACGCGCTCCACAGCCCACGCGATCCATCAGGAAAACTGATCCCCGCGAGACCCGCCCATGACCACGACCGCCACCCAAAACATCGGTTCCGTCGCCCAGATCTTCGGGGCCGTCGTCGACGTGCGCTTCCCCCCGGGCAAGCTGCCGGCGATCTACAGCGCGATCCTCGTGCAGGACGCGAAGGCCGGCATCGACATGATGCTCGAGGTCGCCCAGCACCTCGGCAACGACGTCGCACGCTGCGTCGCCATGGCCTCGACCGACGGCTGCCGCCGCGGCATGAAGGCCGTCGACACCGGCGCGCCGATCAAGGTGCCGGTCGGTGACGCCTGCAAGGGCCGCATCTTCAACCTGCTCGGGCAGGCGCTCGACCAGGGCACGCGCGGTGCCGTCGACGCGAAGGAATACTGGCCGATCCACCGCCCGGCGCCGAGCTTCGAGCGCCAGGAAGCGATCAGCCAGGTGTTCGAGACCGGCCTGAAGGTCGTCGACCTGCTCTGCCCCTTCGCGAAGGGCGGCAAGATCGGCCTGTTCGGTGGCGCCGGCGTCGGCAAGACCGTGCTCATCCAAGAGCTGATCCGCATCACGGCCGTCGAGAAGGGCGGCTTCAGCGTGTTCTGCGGCGTCGGCGAGCGCACCCGCGAGGGCAACGACCTCTGGCTCGAAATGACCGAGGCGACGTACAAGACGCCCGACGGCAAGCAGCAGTCGGTCATCGACAACGCCGTGCTCGTGTTCGGCCAGATGAACGAGCCGCCCGGTGCGCGCCTGCGCGTCGCGCTCTCGGGCCTCACGATGGCCGAGTACTTCCGCGACGTGCGCAAGTCGGACGTGCTCCTCTTCGTCGACAACATCTTCCGCTTCGTGCAGGCGGGCTCGGAAGTGTCGGCCATGCTCGGCCGCATGCCCTCCGCCGTCGGTTACCAGCCGACGATGGCGAGCGAGATGGGTGCGCTGCAGGAGCGCATCACCTCGACCAAGGACGGCTCGGTCACGTCGATGCAGGCCGTGTACGTGCCCGCCGACGACATCACCGACCCGGCGCCGGTCGCGACCTTCGCGCACCTCGACTCGACCATCATCCTCGAGCGCAAGATCGCCGAGCTCGGCATCTTCCCCGCGGTCGACCCGCTGAAGTCGACCTCGCGCATGCTCGACCCGCAGGTCGTCGGCGAGGACCACTACAAGGTGGCGCGCTCGGTCCAGCAGGTCCTGCAGCGCTACAACGACCTCAAGGACATCATCGCCATCCTCGGCATCGAGGAACTCTCCGACGAGGACAAGCAGGTGGTCTCGCGCGCGCGCAAGATCCAGCGCTTCCTGTCGCAGCCGTTCTTCGTCGCCGAGCAGTTCACCGGCACCCCCGGCGTGTTCGTGTCCCGCGAGGACACGGTGCGCGGCTTCCGCGAGATCGTCGAGGGCAAGCACGACGCGCTGCCCGAGCAGGCTTTCTACATGGTCGGCAACATCGAAGCCGCCATCGCGAAGGCCAAGCAGATGGCGGGCTAGCGATGACCGGCGCGCTCACCCTGCGGGTCATCACGCCCGACAGCATCGTGCTCGACGTCAAGGCGAGCTCGGTGCAGTTCCCTGGCGTCGACGGCCTGATCGGCGTGCTCCCGCGGCACGCCCACATGGTCGCCGCGGTCGACGTGGGACTGTTGTCCTACGTCGAAAACGGCACGAAGAAGGGCCTGTTCGTGTCCTCGGGCTTCGCCGAGGTCAAGGACAACACCCTGCGCGTGGTGTGCGAGGCCGGCGAGCTGCCGGTCGAGATCGACGAGAAGCGCGCCCGCGAATCCGAGAAGCGTGCTCGCGAGCGTCTCGCCGCCCCGCGTGGCGTGCGCGAGTCCGTCGACTCGCTGCGTGCCGAGGCCGCGCTGCGGCGCGCGATCGCGCGCCTGCACGTGCTCGAGCTGTACGCGCGCGAGCGCGTCAGGTCCTAGTGCGCCCGCGCGGCGCCACAGCGATTCCTTCCACCCTGGCCTGCCGCCCGGTGACCTCTGCGTCGCCTGCGGCAGGTCGTTCCGTCGGGGCAACCTTTCGCCCTGGAGCCTAGACGATGGCCAATGCACCCGCCTGGTGCCGCACGCACACGTGCGGCGAGCTCCGCAAGTCCCACGTCGGCCAGACCGTCGTCCTCAACGGCTGGGTCCACGCGCGCCGCGACCTCGGCGGCATCTACTTCCTCGACGTGCGCGACCGCTACGGCCTGACGCAGGTCGTGGTCGGCGAGGCGCTCGCGTCGAAGATCAAGCTCGGGCCCGAATACGTCGTGTCCGTGCGCGGCCAGGTTTCGGCGCGCAGCGGCAGCCAGGTGAACGCCGAGCGCGCGACGGGCGAGATCGAGCTGATCGCCGAATCGCTCGAGGTGCTCTCGTCCTCGCCGCCGCCGCCGATCGACCTGACCGGCTCGACCGAGACCGCGCTCGAGACGCGCCTCAAGTACCGCTACATCGACCTGCGCCGCTCGACGATGCAGCGCAACCTCGCGCACCGCTCGCGCTTCATCAACGCCATGCGGCGCGCCTTCGAGGCGCAGGGCTTCCTCGAGATCGAGACGCAGATCCTGACCAAGGCGACGCCCGAGGGCGCGCGCGACTTCCTCGTGCCCAGCCGCGTGCACCCCGGCGAGTTCTACGCGCTCCCGCAGTCGCCGAAGATCTTCAAGCAGATCCTGATGGTGGGGGGGCTCGACCGCTACTTCCAGGTCGCGCGCTGCTTCCGCGACGAGGACCTGCGCGCCGACCGCCAGCTCGAGTTCACGCAGCTCGACATGGAGATGAGCTTCGTCGAGGAAGAGGGCGTGTTCGCGGCCTGGGAACAGGTCATGCGCGACACGCTGCGCGATGCGATGGGCATCGAGCTTCCGATCCCGTTCCCGCGCATGCGCTGGGAAGAGGCGATGGAGCGCTTCGGCGTCGACAAGCCCGACCTGCGCTTCGGTCTCGAGCTGCACGCGGTCGACGCGTGGGCGAAGGCGAGCGAGTTCCAAGTGTTCCGCTCGGCCGTCGAGTCGGGTGGCCGCGTGATGGGCATCACCGTCGCCGCCGCGCACAACCTCTCGCGCAAGGACATCACCGAGCTCGAGACGGTCGCGAAGGGCATCGGCGCGAAGGGGCTCGCGTTCTGGAAGGCCGGCGCGGCCGGTGGCTCGGGCCCGCTCGCGAAGTTCTGCGCGACGCCGGAAGCGGCGAAGGCGCTGATGGAGGCGATGGGCGCTCAGGAAGGCGACACGTGCCTGTTCGTCGCCGACCGCAAGGCGCTCACGCGCAAGGTGCTCGGCGAGCTGCGCAACCAGCTCGGCCGCCGCCTCAACCTGATCCCCAAGCCCACGTCCGCGAACGATCCGGCGCAGTGGCGCTTCACGTGGGTCACGCACTTCCCGCTGTTCGAGTACGACGAGGACGCGGGCCGCTACTTCTCCGCGCACCACCCGTTCACGGCGCCGGAGGACTGGACGCTTGGCGGTGCGATGGAAGGGCGCGAGCCCGACCTCGGCGCGCTCTCCAGCCGCGCCTACGACCTCGTGCTCAACGGCTGGGAACTGGGCTCCGGCTCGGTCCGCATCCACCGCGCCGACGTGCAGCAGAAGATCTTCGCGCTGCTCGGACTGGGCGCCGACGAGCAGAAGCGCAAGTTCGGCTTCTTCGTCGACGCGCTCTCGCAGGGCGCTCCGCCGCACGCGGGTTTCGCGATGGGTCTCGACCGCATCACGGCGCTCACGCTCGGCCTCGACAACATCCGCGACGTGATCGCGTTCCCCAAGACCGCCTCGGCCGTGGACCTGATGTGCGGCGCCCCGAGCGTGGTCGATCCCGAGCAGCTGGTAGAGGTGCACATCGTGAGCGTATTGCCCGACTCGACCCCGACCCCGCCGGTTCCGCCGTCCCCGGTCATCCCCACGTCCCCGACCCTCCCGCATACGCCGGCGCTCCCCACGCTGCCGACGATCCCCACCTCTCCCGATTCCAAGGGTTAGCCCCCGGCTGGCGCGAGAGGGGACCTGTCCGTATCCTCGGTCCCCAACCAGCGCCCCCAGAGCTCTCCCGCAAAAAAGGTCTCCAAGGAACTACGTGTCCTCCCGCAACTTCCGAGTCAACCGCCAAATCCGCGTCCCCCAGGTCCGCCTGATCGACCACAACGGGGAACAAGTCGGCATCGTCAGCACCGACGACGCGCGTCGCCGCGCCGATGAGGCTGGTCTCGACCTCGTCGAGGTCAGCCCGACCGCCGAGCCGCCGGTCTGCCGCATCCTCGACTTCGGCAAGTTCAAGTACGAGCAGCGCAAGAAGGAAAAGGGCAGCGCCAAGGGTCATGCCGGCGGCATGAAGGAGCTGCGCGTGCGCCCGATGATCGACAAGCACGACCTCGACTACCGCATCACGCAGGGTCGCGGGTTCCTCGAGGAAGGCCACAAGGTGCAGGTGGTGTGCGTTTTCCGCGGTCGCCAGATGGACCACCCCGAGCACGGCCACCGCGTCATGGCGGAGGTCGCCGAAGCGCTGGCCGACCTGTCGAAGATCGAGTCGAGCCCCAAGCTGCTCGGTCGTCGCATGACGATGTTGCTCGCCCACAAGTAGGGCGAGCAGGGGCAGTGCCGCTCCGGCGGCGGCCCGCCACGGCGCCCCCTGGGGCCCAAAAAAAGAAAAAATCTCGCGTTCTGGCCGTTCGCGGGGCCCCCGAGGCTTGCAAGGAGCCCGGTGATCGCTAGTCTATTCGGCCCTCGAATCGCTCCCGGGCGCGTCAGCTCCGGAGACACTCCAATGCCCAAGCAGAAGTCCAAAGGCGCCGTCAAGAAGCGCTTCCGTATCTCCAAGAACGGCAAGGCCGTGTGCAGCCACCCTGACCGTGGCCACGGACATGCCCCGTTCAGTGGTGAGACCGGTCGTCGCCTGCGCCGTCGCATGGTGCTCAACAAGACCTGGTCTGAGCTCGTGCGCAACATGATCGGAAAGTGACAGATCCATGGTCCGCTCTACCTACGGTCCCCCCAGTCGTCAGAAGCGCAATCGCCGTCTCAAGCTCGCCAAGGGCTACTGGGGCGGACGACATCGCCTGTGGCGCACCGTCGCGGAAACGCTGACGCGCGCCTGGGCCTACTCCACGGCCCACCGTCGCCTCAAGAAGCGCGACTTCCGCTCGATGTGGATCGTCCGCATCGGCGCGGCCTGCAGCATGCGCGGCCTGCCCTACTCGCAGTTCATCGACGGCCTGAACAAGGCCGGCATCGTGCTGAACCGCAAGCAGCTCTCCGAGCTCGCGATCCACGACCCGCTGGCCTTCGACAAGCTCGTCGAAGAGGCCAAGGGCGCCCGCGCTGCGGCCGTCAGCGCCTAAGGCACGCCCCGCGTAGCCAGAGGCAGCTCCTTTTCGCTCTGATGACGGCCCGGTCCTCCGGGCCGTTGTCGTTTTGTCCGCGCCGTCCCCAGCCCCTGCGAACATGACCTACGACGCAGCTTCCGTCCGAGCCCTGCTCGGCGAGATCCTTGGCGCCCTCGCGAGCGCCCCCGAGAGCGACGAGACGCGCTCCTTGCGCGAACGCATCACCGCGTTCGCCGCGCGGCCCGAGGCCGAGCTCACCCCGCAGCTCGCGCTCGAGGCGAGCGGTGTGGCGCTCGGCAACATGCGCCACTTCCCGAAGGAGGCGCGTGGCCTCGTCGGCTCGAAGGCCAACGCGATCAAGCAGGCCGGCGAAGCGGCTCTCGCCGCCGAGCGCGAGCTCGCCGAACCGGCCGCGCTCGCGGCCGAGCGCACCGGCAAGGGCTTCGACGCCACGCTGCCGGCGCCCAAGCTCGAGGCGGGGTCGCTGCACCCGATCACGCGCGTGACGCGCGAGCTCGAGGACCTGTTCACGTCGATGGGCTGGAGCGTGCTCGACGGCCCCGAGGTCGAGACCGAGTTCCACAACTTCGACGCGCTCAACATCTCTGGTGACCATCCGGCGCGCGACACGATGGACACGTTCTGGGTGAAGACCGCACCCCGCGCGCAGCGCCTCGTGATGCGCACGCACACGTCGCCTGTGCAGGTGCGCGCGATGAAGCGCCTCAAGCCGCCGTTCCGCGCGATCGTGCCCGGCAAGGTGTTCCGCAACGAGGCCGTCGACGCGAGCCACGAGCACACCTTCCACCAGATGGAGGGGCTCGTGATCGACCGCGACATCTCGGTCGGCCACCTGATCGGCGCGATGAAGACGCTCTTGCGCGGCATCTTCGGCCGCGAGATCGAGATCCGCCTGCGTCCGGGCTACTTCCCGTTCGTCGAGCCCGGCTTCGAGCTCGACGCGCGCTGCCCGTTCTGCAAGGAGGGCTGCAGCGTGTGCAAGCGCTCGACGTGGATCGAGCTCCTGCCCTGCGGCATGGTGCATCCCAACGTGCTGAAGGCCGGTGGCATCGACCCCGAGCAGTGGACCGGCTTCGCGTTTGGGCTCGGCCTGTCGCGCCTGGTGATGCTGCGCTTTGGCATCGACGACGTGCGTCACCTGCTCGGCGGAGACGTGCGCTTCCTGGAGCAGTTCTAGCCATGAAACTGAGCTACCGCTGGCTGGCGCGGCACGTCGACCTGACGGGCGCGAGCGCTGTCGACATCGCGAAGGAACTGACGCTCTCGACCGCGGAGGTCGAAGGTGTCGAGCCGTTCCTGCCGCACCTTTCCGACGTGACGATCGGCCACGTGCTCGAGCGCGAGAAGCACCCCGACGCCGACAAGCTGTCGGTGTGCAAGGTCGACGTCGGCGCCGGAGAGCCGCTGCAGATCGTGTGCGGCGCGCCCAACGTGCGCGCTGGGCTCACCGTCGCGGTCGCGACCGCGGGCACGGCGTTGCCCGGCGACTTCAAGATCAAGAAGTCCAAGATCCGCGGCGTCGAGTCGAACGGGATGATCTGTTCGGAGCGCGAGCTCGGGCTCGGGCTCGAGCACGACGGCATCTGGGAACTGCCCGCGGGCTCCAAGGTCGGCACGCGCGTCGCCGACGCGCTCGGACTCGGTGACTGGGTGATCGAGATCGACAACAAGTCGGTCACGCACCGTCCGGACCTGTGGGGGCACCGCGGCATCGCCGCCGAGCTCGCCGCGATCCTGCGCCGGCCGCTCAAGCCGCTCGACTTCACGCTGCCGGCCGCCGGAACGGGCACGGCCTGTCCCGTGCGCATCGAGAGCGACGCGTGCTCGCGCTACATGGCGCTCGTCGTCGAAGGCGCGCGCGCCACGCGGAGCCCGCTGTGGCTCAAGAGCCTGCTGCTCGCCGTCGGCCAGCGGCCGATCGACCTGCTCGTCGACCTCTCGAACTTCGTGATGCTCGACCTCGGGCAGCCCAACCACCTGTTCGACGCGCGCAAGATCGGCCCGCAGGGCATCGTCGTGCGCAAGGCGCGCGAAGGTGAGACGCTCAAGACGCTCGACGAGCTCGAGCGCAAGCTGGGGCCGAGTGACCTGCTCATCTGCAACGGTGACGAGCCCGTCGCGCTCGCCGGCATCATGGGCGGTGACGGCTCGAAGGTCGAAGGCGACACGTCGCGGCTCGTGCTCGAGGTCGCCGCGTTCCATGCGCCGACCGTGCGCCGCACGTCGTCGCGGCTCGCGCTGCGCACCGACGCGTCGGCGCGTTTCGAGAAGACGCTCGATCCCGAGCTCGTTCCGAAGGCCGCCGCGCACCTCGTGCGGCTGCTGCAGACCGAACAACCGGAAGTGCGCATCGCGGCGCCGGTGACCGATGTCGGCACGTGGAAGAGCGCGGCCAAGACGATCCGCCTGCGTGGCTCGCGCGTGCGCCAGCTGCTCGGCGCGCCGATCGACGACGCGGCGATCACGGACACCCTCGTTCGACTTGGATTCGGCGTGAAGCCCGCGGGCGACGCGCTCGAGGTCTCCGTGCCTTCGATCCGCGCGACGAAGGACATCGGCATCGAGCAGGACCTCGTCGAGGAAGTCGGCCGCATCTTCCGCTACGGGAACGTCCCCGAGCAGCCGATGACCGGCGCGCTCGTGCCGCCGCCGCGCGACGAGCGCCGCCGCATCGTGCGCGCGATCGAGGATCGCCTCGCGGGCAGCGCTCGCTTCCGCCAGCAGATCAGCTACTCGTTCGTGCCCGACGCGCTCGTCGAGAAGCTCGCGCTGAACTCGGTCGAGCACGTGCAGGTGCAGAACCCGATCACCGACGGTGCGTCGCGCGTGCGCCGCAGCGTCGCGACGAGCCTGCTCGCGCTGCTCGAGCCCAACCGCCGTCGCGTCGGCGAAGTGCGGCTCTTCGAGGTCGGCAAGGGTTACGTGCCGCAGGACGGCGACGAGCCGAAGGAACTGCACGAGGTCGCGCTCGCGCTTGCGCGGCCTGCGCGCGCCAAGGACGCACGTTTCGACGACAACGCGCTCAGCACGCTGGAGAGCGTCGTCGAGGATCTCGTGCGTTCGCTCGGCCTCGAGGCGACGAAGTTCGTGCGCTGCGAGGCGGCGCCGACGTGGGCGCACCCCGGCCGTGCCGTGGCGCTGCGCTTCGGCGAGGCTGCGGAAGATGCCGGCGTGGTGGCGATGCTCGAGCCGGGCCTCGCGCGAGCGCTCGGGCTCGCGGGCGAGCTCGAGAGCGACGTCGCGGTCGCGCTCCTGTCGATCGACGCGCTGCTCGCCGCGCCCGTGCGCGCGCGCCGCTACACGCCAGTGCCGCAGTTCCCCGCGACCCGTGTCGACGTGGCGCTCGCGCTGCCGGAGGATCGCCCCGCGGGCGAGGTCAAGGCCAAGCTCGAGGCCTGCGGCAAGGGCCTCGTCGGCGGGCTGGAACTGTTCGACGTGTTCGCGGGCGAGCGCCTGGGCGCCGGACGCAAGTCGCTCGCCTGGCACGTCACGCTGCAGGCCCCTGACCGCACCCTGAACGAGGCCGACGTCAAGAAGTTCCTCGAGCGCGTCGAGCGCGCCGCGGGCGAACTGGGCGGCGAGTTGCGGCGGGAGTAGAGTTCAGGTAGGGAGCGGGCCGAAGAGTCCGCTCCCCATCGCTCCCGCCAGCCCGTGAAGATCGTCCTCCTCAGCCCACCGTCACCTCCGGAGTTCCGCGTCAGCCGCGGGCTGATGGGGGGCTTTGGCATGGCGGTCAATCCCGGGCTGCTCTACCCGCCGATCGAGCTCGCGCACGTCGCGAGCGTGCTCGAGGCCGAGGGGCACGAGCTGCGCATCCTCGACGCGGACGCGAGTGGGCTCGACGCCGACGCGACCGTCGCGGCGATCGTGGCCGAACGACCGGCGTTCATCGCGCTCGACAGTTCGTCGACCTCGCTCGACCGCGACCTCGCCATCGCGCGCACGCTGCGCGAGCGCCTCAAGGTGCCGGTCGCGATCCTCGGGAGCCAGGTGACGTTCACGCCCGGCGAGATCTTTGCGCAGGACAACGTCGACTGCGTCGTGCGCGGCGAGCCCGAGCACACCGTGCGCGACCTCGCGCGGCGCGTCGCGGCCGGCGAGGGCTTCGCCGGCGTCGAGGGCATCACTTGGAAGCGCTCCGACGGCGAGATCGTGCACGAGCCCGAGCGCGACAAGATCAAGGACCTCGACAGCCTGCCGCTGCCCGCGCGGCACCTGCTGCGCAACGAGCTGTACCGCTTCCCCGGCGTCGAGGGGCCGATCACGACCGTCAAGAGCTCGCGCGGTTGCCCGCTCGACTGCTCGTTCTGCGGCTACACGCTCGCGCAGGGCCTGCGCTTCCGCTTCCGCAGCCCGCAGAACGTGCTGAAGGAGCTCGTGGAGATCGTGCGCGTGCACAAGGTGCACCACGTGGTCTTCCGCGACCCGATCTTCACCACGCGCAAGGACCGCGTGCACGAGATCTGCGACGGCATTCTCGCGGAGAAGCTCGACCTCAAGTGGCAGTGCGAGACCGCCGTCAAAGTGCTCGACCGCGCGCTGCTCGAGAAGATGGCCAAGGCCGGCTGCGTCCACATCTCGCTCGGCGTCGAGTCGGGCAACGAGACGATCCAGCGCAAGCACTGCGGCGCCAAGCTGCTCGACCACGAGCAGGCCGTGAAGGTCTTCAGCGACGCGCGCGAGCTCGGCATCGAGACGCGCGCCTTCTGCATGATCGGCTTCCCCGAGGAAACGCCGGCGATGGTCGAGGACACGCTGCGCCTCGTCGAGCGCTGCGACCCCGACCAGGTGCAGTTCTGCGCCGTCACCGCCTACCCGGGCACGCCGCTCTACAAGATGCTCAAGGGCGAGCGCGACTTCGACTACGCCACCATGACCGGCTTCAAGGCGCTCGAAGGCAACGAGTTCATGAGCGCCGCCCAGATCGAGGCCAAGATCCGCGAGGCCTACCGCCGCTTCTACCGCCGCCCGCGCCGCCTCGCCCGCGAGCTGCGCCACCCGCTGCGTCTCGCGGGCAAGGTCGTGCGCTACTTCACGCTCTTCCGCGCGCGCGCCTGAGCCTTCTCCAGCGCCTCCGCCCGCGCCGCCTCGACATCCGCCAGCTTTGCGTCGAGCACGCACTCGACATCCTCGCGGCCGACGACGAGGTCAACTTGGCTCAGCAGCTTGCCGCTGCCGCGCACCGTCCAGAGCACGTTCCAAGTGCCCGGCGCGCTCAGTCGCAGGTGGCCTTCGCGGCCCGACTGGAGCGTCGTCCATTCGCGCTTCGAGCCTTCGAGCGTGGCCTGCACCACGTACACGAGACCTTCTCCGGGTTCCGGCAGGTGTTCGGGTACGCGCACGCGAAGCGACGGGAGTCGCACGAGTTCGAGGACGTCTCCGGAGCGCACGCCGACGAAGCTCTCGGGCAGGTACCCATCGGCCTTGAGCTGCAGGTCGAGGGCCGAGTCGCGCGTGAGGAGGCACACGTGCCCCGTGGCCGTCAGTTGCCATCCGGTGCCTGCTCGCGAGTACCCGGACACCTTGACCGTCCGCACCGGAGTTCCGTCGTCGCCGACGACGCGGAAGCTGAGCGCCTGCACCAGCGGGCGCAGGTCGATCTCGGCGAGCCGCGGATCCTGCGGATCGCTCACCTGAACGATCGTCACGAAAGGCTCCGGCCCAAGGCCATCGGCACGCAGGACGACGTCGAGCGGCTCCGCCGAACGCCGCGGAATCGTGAAGCGTCCGTACTCGTCGAAGGTTCCGCTCCATTGACCCGTGCTGATCGAAAGCCGCTCGAGCGACTCGGGCGAAGGCAACAGAACGCGGCCACGCAGGGGCGGGACTTCACGCTTCAGGACGATCTCGACATCCGAGGCCCCGATCTCGAAGGGGACCTGTGCACCGACGACGAACCCTCGAGCGAACGCGCGCAAGCAGTACTTTCCGCTCGCTTCCAGCACGCGAAGTTCGAAATTGCCGTGAGCATCGGAGCGCGCCGTCCGCAAGCGATCCGTTTCCCACTCGACCTGCGCCATTCCGCCCGCGATCTCGACTTCGGATTCGCTCTGGTCCGGTTCGAGCGCGAAGCGCAGCAGGGTGACTGGCGCGCCAGCGATTCCTGCGCCAGCCTCGTCGACGACACGACCCGCGACGAGGCGCGGCGCGGGCGAAAGCCGGATGTCGCCGAGAGTTCCGGACGCAGCCACGGAGAAGGGCACGACGCCCTCGAGAGCGAGCTCGCCCGCGCGCACGACGAGCACGAGCCCCGGGCCCTTGTCCGAGGGCTTCTCAGTGAACTTCACCTCGAATCGACCCTCCTCGTCGGTTCGCGTCGACTGCTCCCCTGCGAGCGACGGCAACGGCGACGCCTCGCGCACGGAGAGCGAGAGTTCAGCGTGCGCGAGTGGCTCCCCGCGCTCATCCAGCGCGCGGCCCGACAGCGTCGGGGGAGGAACGCAGATCGGCACGGAGACCACCACCCGTTCCCCGCCCGAGCTCGGGCCCGCGGCTCTCGCTCCCGCTCCTGACACGCCTCCGCCCAGCCGCGGAAACGCGAAGATCGAGAGCTGCGCTCCCAGCGGCATGTGCTCGAACGTCGCCGTGCCGCGAGGTGCGAAGGCGTGCAACGTGGAGGACTGCTCACCCGGTCGCTGCGTGCTCAACTGCACCTCGGCCGGCTCCACGACCATCGCGCCGGCCGCGTCGACGACGTTCACGACGACGGTGCCGGTCTCTCCCAGCCTCAAGCGAACGGGCGCGCTCGGCCACGGAGGAACACTCACGAGCGCGCGCGGCGCTTCAGGATCCGCGCTCACCACGGTGACGAGCAGAGTGCCATTCTCCGCGCCGGCGAGCAGCTGGGCCCGCGCATGAGGAAGCCGCGCCAACCCGTTGGGACCGGTGTCCGCATTGACGCTGATGAACGAGCGCAGCTCCGCAGCCCTGCGCGCGCCCACCCGCACGCCCGCGACGGGTGTCCCGCGCTTGTCGACGACCTCGACGAGCAGATCGCCGTCGGGTGCCAGCACCAGCTCGGTCGGTACCGTCGTCCCCGGCGACACGTAGGCTTGTCCCCACCGCCCCGGTGCCGAACTCTGCACGAGCAACCTCGAGTCCGGCTTCGGCAGGCGGATCTGCCCCTGCGCGTCCGTCTGTCCGACGAGTCCTCCCTCGAGCACTCGCGCGCCCTGCGTCACGCTGTCGACCGAGTAGACGGAGGATGATTGCGCGATCCAGTCCCAGCTCGCCCAGCGCACTTCCGCGCCCGCGACGGGCTCGAAGCGTTCGCAGTCGACGACACGCACGAGGATCGTGTCGGTGGGGGACGGAGCGGCGCTCGTTGGAGCGGATTCCGGCGCGATTTCGCGCTCCACGGCCGAGTTGGAGTCCAACGCAGCGGGCGCCGTGTCCTTGGCGGTCGCGCGCGGCTCCTGCACGAGCTCCGCACCCGCCGCACCGCCGAGCTGCGCGCTCTCGCCGCCGCGCTCGCGCGAAAGGAACACGAGAACGAGCACCAACGCGAGCACGAGCAGCGCCGCGAGGCCGCGCGACAGCGAACGCTTCAATTGGGCTCCCATTCCGAAGAAATCTCGACGCAACGGCTCACCGCCTCGCCCGGGGCCGACGTTTGTACCTCGCTCGCACTCCCGTGGACAGGGCGCGCTGCACGGCTCCCGCGCCGCGTCTTCACTTGCGCTTCGCCTTGTGCCGCGCGATTTCCGTCGCGACAGCTTCGGGCGTGGCGTCGAGTTCGCACACGACGTCCTCGGTGCCGACGACGACCGTGCAAACCGTCAGCTCCTTGCCGTTGTTGCCGACTCGCCAGCTGACGCGCCATTCGCCGGGGGACTTGAGCGCCATGCGGCCGGAGCGACCGGCGAGGATGGACGTCAGGGCGGGCGGAGTTCCGGTGCACCGCGCCAGAATCGAGTAGGTGAACTCTCCGGAAGCGGCGGGCAGCGTTTCGGGGACGCGCAGCTCGAGCGAGGGGTAGTTCGAGAGCTGCAGTCGGGCACCGTCGGCGACGTGCTCGAACCGCACGGGAGGCAGGTCATCGTGCACGAGACGCACGACGAGCCGCGGATCGCCGTCGAGAAGAGCCTTGGGAACAAGCACGAGCACGCTCGGCCCGGAGTTGAAGCTCCAGACCATCTTCTCGGGCAAGGCGGCCGAGACCGTCAGGTTGCGGATCGAGCAACCCGGAGGCGGCAGGACCTCGAAACGGAACTCGTAAAGCAGGGGCCGCAAGTCGATGCTCGAGAGGCGCGGGTCCTTGGCCTCGCGGATGCCCTCGATGCGAACGAGCGGCGCCTCGGCGGTCGAGCTCTCGCCATCGGTGAAGAGCTCGAGGTCGATCGGATCCGTGCTTTCGCGCTCGATCTCGAAACGCCCGGCACCGCGCCAGTGCGCCTTGCCCGAGCTCGCCACCAGCTTCAGGTGCGTCGTCGCGTCGTGACTGCCCACGAGCACGCGACCGACGACCGGCGGAACCCCGGGTTGCAGGACGATCTCGATGTCGCGCATCTCTGGCGCGAGCTCAATCGGATCGGCCGCCTGAAAGCCCATTGCGCCCGCCCGCAGCCGACAGTCGCTGCCATCCGATTTCCTTCGGAGCACGAAGCGCCCGTCGCCATCGCTCGTCGCCTTGGCGTGCGGATCGAGCTGCCATTCGACGAGCGCAGCACCCGGTTCCGGCTCGAACTTCGACGGATCGAAACCACGCGGGCGCGCCTCGACCCGGACGTACGCGCTGCCGATGCCGCGACCGCCAGGGTCGACCACCCTTCCGGTGACGAGTGTCGGCAGCTCCACGAACAGCACGTCCCCGACATGGAAGTCCGCATCGCTCGGCTTGATCGGAAGCTCGAGCGGTGCATCGAGTCCAAGGTCCGCGGCGACGAGCGCGAACGGCTTGGAGGACTCGAGCGGCCAGTACGTGAGCCTGAACTCAAATCGCCCGGCCGCATCGGTACGCGTCGTGCCCAATGTGCTCGCGCCAGGTCCGGAAGTCAGCTGAATCTGCGTGGTCTCGAGCGGCATGCCGTCGGGCCGCAGCGCGCGACCGCTGAGCCGAAACGGCGGGAACTCGAGCACGAGCTCGACCTCGACACGCTCTCCTGCGACCAGCGGCCCGGCGATGCGCGTCGCCTTGGCCGAGCGATGCGCGTCCGCGGCCACCGTGTTCGCGTTGAGGTTGAGCGTCTCTCCGAGTGCGACCCATGGCAGCTCGAGTTCACCTTCCTCCGCAATCCACATGGTGGTCTCGCCGAAGACGCCGACCTGACCGGTCGAAAGCGTCACGATCACGTTCTCGTGGATCCGCTCACCGCTCGGGTCCACGCAGCGAATGCGGAGCGAACCGACGGGCGACAGCTCGAGGCGCACCACACCGTCCGGCCACGGCCGGGAATCGATGATCCGCTCGACGGGCGCCGATGCAACGGTGCAGGCGCGCACACGCAGCGGGCCATCCCCTCCGCCGAGCGCATTGCGACGGGCGCCGTTCAGCAACGCGAGGCCATCCGCCCCGGTGATGGCGGTGGGCTTGTGGAAGACGTTCGTGGCGCCCGCGGCAGAGACCGCAACACCGACACCGGCCGCAGGGCGCCCGCCGGCGTCGACGACCTCGACCCGCAGCTCGTCATCTGGCCCAAGCAAGACTTGGAAATCGTCGGGACGTCCTCGCCAGAGATAGGCTCCGCCGGACAAGTTGCCCCGTGTCGCCTCGACCCGAAACTGCTCCGCGGGCGGATCGATCCAGATCTCGCCGGAGGCGTCGCTCGTGTCGAAGTGTCCGTGCTCCGTCCAACGTTCCTCGATGTTTGGATCGAACACGAACGGAGAGCGTCGCGGGTCGGCGAGTTTCTCCGACTCCGCCCAGCGCACCTGTGCTCCCGCGATGGGCTCGAGCGTCTCGTGGTGCAGCACACGGACGCGGAAGAGGCCGTCGCGAGCGGGGGAAGTGACCGCGGCGGCGGGTTCTTCGCGAGGAGCGGTGCGGGAGGGCTCGGAGGCATCGGCGACGGACTCGGACGCCGACGAGGCAGTCTCGAGGGACTCGGCGAGCGGCGTCGGCTCGGGAGCTGACGCGGTGTCCGCGACGTCGCCTTCGCTGCGCAAGAGCAGGGCGAGCGCGACGAGCAGCACGAGCGCGAGAAGTGCGAGAACTGTGCGAGTCTGCGAGGGTTTCACGGGTCGAGCGGATTCCGTGGGCCGCGCGCGAACGGGGACTTCGGGCGGGCGAGGCGAGGGACGGCGAGAGCGAACGAAGCCCCGTGCGCGACGGGGCTCCGCCTTGATAGCGTCGGGGGCGCCCCGGATTACAGACTTCGTCCCGGAAGTTGAGGCGCTGCGGGGCGCGAGCGTGCGAGCCGGCCCGTGGGCTAGCGGCGCAGACGCAGCACGTCGCCGTGAAGGACGTCGGCGAATCGCTGCTCGGGGTAGCCGGGAGCGTTCACGACGAAATCCGCGCGGGTGCCGGCGACGACGGCGCCGACGCAGCCGCGGCCGGATTGCAGGCTGCGCTTGGCGGTGTCGGTGGACCAGAGGTATTCGGCGCGCGGGATCGGCTCGCCGGTGGCGTCGTCGACGAGCGTGGCGACGAGCGCGTGGGCGAGTTCCGTCACGTCGATCGATGCCAGGCGCGGATCGTCGGCGCCCTGGAGGTTGGCGAGCTCGACCAGCGGCTGCTCATGCCCTTGGAGCAGGACGCGCAAGTTCGCTCCGGCGACGTCTCCCGCCACGACGAGACGGAAAGTTCCGTCGAGGGCGGGTTGGACCTTCGTGCCGGCGCACTCGAGCTCGAGCGCGTCGAGCACGTTCGGATTCGAGGCGAGGACGCGGCCGGCGACCTGCACTTGGCGCGGGAGCACGAGCACGACACTCGACTCGCCGATCTGCACGTCGCGCGGGACCGAATCGACGTGGCCTCCCAGTCGGGCGACGAGCTGCAGCTCGCCAGTCGTGATGCCCGCGCGCAATTCGAACTGCCCGACCGCATCGCTGCGCACGGAACGCGGCGCGTCCTTCGTGCACCGCTCCGTCGATCCGGCCGGGCGCGTCAGCAGGTCGACGGTCGCGTTGGCGAGCGGTCGCCCTTCGTCGTCGACGACGAGACCGGAGACGAGCACCGGAACTGGCGCGAGCTGCACGTCACCCACGTACGTCGGCGCACCGGGTGCGAGCGGGGCGCCGAAGTCGATGCGGCCCTCGAGCCGTCCGTCTTCCGTGCGGAACAGCAGCTTCGCGTCGATGGGCGCCTCGGCCTCGATGCGCGTCGTCGCGCCCTCGAAACGCCCGGAATCGTCGGTGCGGAACGTGCTGCGGCCGGGGTCCCAGGGCTGGTCGAAGTGCTCGCGTGCGACGATGTCGAGCCGCGCCCCCGCGAGCGGCGTGCCCCGCGGGTCGAGCACACGCCCGGAAATCAGCGGCGTCTGGTTCGCGAACTTGAGCGTGACTTCGGCGCTCTCGCCGGCTGCTCGCGGCGCGTCGACCGGGACGCCGCTTCCGCTCTGGGCCGAGCGCACCGCCGGCTGCACGAGCAGCGAGAGCGTGATGCCCGGCTCGATGCCTTGGACCAGCGCCTCGCCATCGCGCACGTCGACGTGCGAGGCGGTCACGTCACTCGAGGCCGGAACGATGATCGCGAGTCGCGCCGGTTCGAGCAGCGGCGCACCGGCGGCATCGACGACGTGCACGCGCAGGGACGCGCCGTCGGGAATCGTCAACACGATCGGCGCACGGGGCCAGTTCGTGACGCGCTCGAAGTGCAGCGCGCGCTGCAGCACGGGCGCGAGCGGCGCGATCCACACCAGTCCGTCGTCGGTCCCGCTCGCGAACTGGCGCGCCCGGAAATGCTCGAACACCACGAGTCCTGAAGGGTCGGTCTGCTCCGTCGCGATCGAGGCGCGCGAGCTGCCTCCGCGGGACACGGCGACCTCGAAGCCGGCGGCCGGCGCGCCCGACGCGAAACGCACCTGCACTTGCAGGTCTCCGTCGGGGACGAGCACGAGCTCGCGCGGCGCCACGTCCGAGTCGCGCAAGCGCGTCTCCGCGAACCAGCCCGGCCATGCGGCCTCGAGCTCGAGCTGGCCCGCGGGCCGTTCGAACTCGAGCTCGCCAGCGGCGTCGGTCGTCGCCGCGAGCTGCGGCCCACGCGCGCCTCCGGCCTCGACCGCTCGCCAGCGCACCGTGGCGCCAACGGCGGGAGCCCGCGTGCGGTCGAACAGCACGCGCACACGCTGCCCGTGTTCGAGCGGCTCCACCGGAGGCGCGCTCACCGGCGTCGCGACCTCACGTTCGGATTCTTCCACGCGGCTCGAGGGCTCGGCCTTCGTGGCCGCGAACATCTCGATCGCCGGAAGCGGCACGCTCGCGCTCGTCTCGTCGGCCGGCCACAGGAACCACAGCGCCGTGGCGCAGGCGAAGAACAACGCCAGTCCGGCCGCGAGCTTCGCGCCCGCACCGAGCGTGATCAGCGGCTTGGCGACGGGAATCCAGATCGCGAGCGCCGAGAGCGCGTCGAGCCCGTGCTCGTCGCGCTTCGACTGCAGGCGCTCGCGCAATTGCTCGTGCGCACGCGTGAGCCGCGACTTGACGGTCTTGAGCGGACACTTGAGCCGCGCGGCGATCTCCGTCGGCGTCAGGTCCTCGAAGTAGCGCAGCAGCAGCACGTCGCGGTACGGCTCCGACAGCCCCAGCACGGACTCGATCAGGTGCCGACGCTGCTCCTCGCGCTCGAGCATCCGCTCGGCCGGCGGCAGGGCCTCGACCTTCGCCGACCATTGCTCGCGCACGTTGCGGCGCTGCTCGCCACGAAAACGCTTGGCGACGAGGCCGCGGATCACCGTCGAGAGCCACCCGCGCGGGGTGTTGCCCTCGGCCGTGAAGTCCGGCGGCCGCTCGACCGCCGACTTGATCGCGTCCTGCACGACGTCGTCCGCCGCGGACGAGTCCCCGACCAGACTGCGCGCCAGCCTCCAAGCCCACTCGGACTCGCCGAGCAGCGCATCGATGCTGGGGTGGTTGGGGGGCGAACTCATCCAGGGATCCCAATTCCCGCGGAGGCGCTCGGGGCGGCGCAAGATCCGGGGAATTCGCGCGGGGCGACGGGGGACCGGAAAAGTCTAGCCGCGAAGGCGCGCCTGGACCGGGCGCGGGAGCCGCAGAGGGCTCGGGCGACCGCTACTTCGCGGAAGCGGGCGGGTCCTTGCGCCACCAGTCGCCTTGGGCGACCTCGCGGATGCCTTGGGCGTAGGGGCGGGGCGACCAGCCGAGCTCACCCTTGGCGTTGGTGATGTCGTGCTGGTGGTGCAGGTTGAAGTAGGCGCTGGCGCGGCGGTCCGACGTGTTGTCGACGAACAGGCCCTTCAGGAAGATCAGGCGGTCGGCCCACTTCTTCGAGATGTTGCGGCGCTTGAGGCCCCCGCCGACGGCGGCGATGGTCTGGTCGAGGAAGTCGTTGTAGGAGATGCCGACGGGGCCGGCGAGCTCGTACACACAGTCGATGCCGCGCTCGAAGGCGAAGTAGCGCATCACCGCGTCGACCACGTCGTCGACGTGCACGGGATTGATCTTCGACAGGCCGTCGTGGGGGACCCACCAGCTGCCGGACTTGGCGGCGCAGCGGCGCAGGAAGGGCGCGGTGTGGCGGTAGTCGCCGACGCCGTAGACCAGCGTGGGGCGGAAGCTCGCCCACTCGAAGCCGGAGCCCTTGATCAGCTTCTCCTGCACGCGCTTGGAGTCGCGGTAGTAGCTGTAGACCGGCGCACCGATCACCGCCGAGGAGATGATCCAGATCTGGAAGTCCTTGGCGGCCACGCGGCGCGCGCAGGCGAGCAGCGCCTCGGTGCCGCGGATGTTGATCTTCTGCATCACCTCATCGCCCAGGTGATCGTGGGCGCTGGCGATGTGGATCAGCAGGTCGATGTCCTTGAGGAATCCGTCGAGCGAGGCGGGCTCGGTCAGGTCGCCGGTGTGGATTTCCACCGGGCCTTCGGGCGGCTGCTCGACGGCGCTCTCGCGGCCGGGGCGGGCGAGCACGCGCACCTTGTGGCCGGCCTTCGAAGGGCCTCGCGCGCGGACGCACGGCGAGCGAGACTGGTTGGACATGGCGGTGGAGCTTCGGTTCGGGCTGGTGGCGGCGCTCGCGGAAGAGCTGGGGAGCCTGCGCGAGCGCGCGGCCCGCACGCGGGTCGTCGGCGGGCTCGAGCTGTTCGAGGTCGCGCTCGAGGGCGCGTCGGTGCTCGCGGCGACGAGCGGCATCGGCAAGGTCGCGGCGGCGCGCGCGGCGACGGTGCTCGCCAGGGAGGGCGCGGCGGACGGGCTGCTCGGGGTCGGCACCTGCGGGGGCCTGAGGAAGCATCTGGTGCCCGGGACGCTCGTGCACTGCTCCACCGCGGTCCAGACCGACCTGGCCGTGCGAGCGGGGCGCGAGGTCGAGAGCGACCGGCGGCTGCGGGATGCCTGGCAGGCGGCCGTGCCGGGCGAGCTGGGGTGGTTCCTGACCGCCGACCGGCCGGTCCTGAGCCTGTGGCGGCGCCTGAGGCTGGCGCGGGCCTTCGCGGGCTCCTGCGTCGCGGACATGGAAACCGCTGCCGTCGCGGCCGTGGCGCGGGCGTCCGGGGTCCCCTGGGCCGGGCTGAGGGCGGTGACGGACCCGGCGACCGGGCTGGGGGCCGTCTCCTTCAAGCTCCACTTCCCAAGTCAGGCCGGACGGGCCGCCGATACGGTGCCCGACCTCGTGCGCCAGCTCCAGCGCGCGTCCCCCAAGTGATCGCCCCGCCCGTTGGCCCCTGTCGCGAGAGCGCGCTAGCCTTTGGAATCCTCATTCCGGCGGTCCGGCGCGACCGGTGCCGCAGGGAGGAGGACGGCCCCGACGGGAATCGGGCCGAGGCGATGGGAACCCTTCAGCACATCGAGGCCAACCCGGCGCGCCGGACTCCGGCGCCGTCGTCGCGTCTCCACGGGAACCGCGGACCATGACGTTCGCGGGGACCTTCGTGCGGCGCAACTTCGAGCCGCTCGTGCTGTCCGTGCAGGTGCTCGTCGACCTGGCGGTGATCTGGCTGGCGTGTTTCGCCGGCTGGCACCTGCGCGAGTCGCTCGCCGGCGTGCAGGGGCCGGACTTCGAGGTGTACCGCGAGGTCTTCCTGCTGACGAGCGCCGTGACGCTGGTGTGCTTCCACGCCTACGGCATGTACAGCCCGCTCAAGAGCCTGCTCAACATCGAGGAATTCAAGGCGATCGCGAAGTCGACCTTGGCGAGCTTCCTCGTCGTGCACGCGCTGCTGCTGCTCCTGCGCACGGCGACGGGCCTGCCCGAGCACGGCATCTACCGGCTGCTGATCCCGCTCCACAACTTCGTCAACATCACGCTGACCGACGAGCGCGGCGTGTGGCAGTTCTCGCGCATGGGCGTCGTGCTGGCCTTCGCGATGATCGGCACGCTGACGACCGCGAGCCGCTTCGCGAGCTTCAAGGTCATCCAGTGGCTGCACCGCCGCGGCGTCGGCAACCGCAACGTGCTGATCTACGGCACGGGCGACACGGCGCGGCGCCTGCAGAAGAAGTTCGTGCTCGTGCCGACGCTGGGCCTGAACCTGATCGGCTTCGTGTCGGACAAGGCCGACGAGGTCGGGCGCAGGATCGACCGCTTCGAGGTGATCGGCGTCGCCGACGAGCTCGAGTTCCTGATCCGGCGCCACAAGATCAGCGAGGTCTTCGTCGCGGTGCCGGAGGCCGACGAGCAGTCGCTCTTGGGCCTGCTGGAGACGCTCGAGCGCAACGGCGTCATCTATCACGTCGTGCCGCGCTTCTATCACATCTTCTCGCACAAGGTCCGCATCGAGACGCTCGACTCGATCCCGCTCGTCACGCGGCCCGACCGCAACCCGACCTTCCTGCAGCGCGTGTCCAAGCGCGCGCTCGACCTGCTCGTCGCGACGGCGGCGCTGGTGCTCACACTGCCCCTGTTCGTGATCGCCGCGGTCCTGATCCGGCGCGAGTCGCCGGGGCCGGTGTTCTTCCGCCAGCGGCGCGTCGGCAAGGACGGCGAGCTGTTCGAGATGCTCAAGTTCCGCACGATGTACGTGGAGAAGAGCGGCGACGCGCCCAAGCCGAAGAGCCACCACGACCCGCGGCTCACGAGCATCGGCCGCTGGCTCCGGCGCTACAGCCTCGACGAGCTGCCCCAGCTCTTCAACGTGCTGCGCGGCGAGATGTCGATCGTCGGCCCGCGCCCGGAGATGGCCTTCATCGTCGAGCGCTACGGTCCGCTCGAGCGCGAGCGCCTGCGCGCGAAGCCCGGCCTGACCGGCCTGTGGCAGATCTCCTACGCCCGCGGCGAGGCGATCCACGAGAACATGGAGTACGACATCTACTACATCGAGCACCAGTCGTTCCTGCTCGACGTGGTGATCATCGCGCTCACCGGCTTCGCCGTGGTGAAGGGCACCGGCGCCTACTAGGCTCCCGGCACAGTGCACGTCCTGCACGTGATCGAGGCCACCATCGGAGGAACGCGGCGCCACGTCGTCGACGCGACGCGGGGCCTCGTCAAGCGCGGCGTGCGCGTGAGCCTCGTGGCCTCGGCGCTGCGCGAGCCGCGCTTCAAGGAAGACCTGCAGGCGCTCGCCAACGACGGCGTCGAGGTGTTCGAGCTGCCGATGGTGCGCGCCATGCGACCCTGGACGGACGTCGGGCACCTCGCTGCGCTGCGCGGTCTCCTGAAGCGGCAACGCCCCGACATCGTGCACACGCACTCGAGCAAGGCCGGAGCGCTCGGTCGCGTCGCGTCGTGGTCGAGCGGCGTCGGCGCGCGCGTGCACACGCCGCACACGTTCGCGTTCCTGTTCGGCGCGATGTTCTCGGGTTCCTCGCGGGCACTGTTCAAGGCGATCGAGAAGGAGCTCGCGCGCCACACGGACCGTTTCATCGCCGTGAGCGACGACGAGGCGCAGACGTTCGAGCAGGCGGGCTTCATTCCGGGCGCGAAGGTGCGCGTCGTGGCGAACGGCGTCGATCCGCGGCGCTGGAAGGCGGCGCGCGGAGTGTCGCGAGCGAAACTCGGCGTGCCCGAAGGCGTGCCGTGCGCGGCGGTCGTCGGGTTGCTCAACGTCGCCAAGGGCCAAGACCTCGCGCTGAAGAGCCTCGCGCTGCCGGGGCTCGAGCGGCTGCACTTGTGCCTCGTCGGAATCGGCGAGCAGGAGGCGGAGCTGCGCGAGCTCGCGCGCTCGCTGGGCGTCGCGGAACGTGTGCATTTCCTCGGCTGGCGCGACGACGTGCCGGAAGTGCTCGCGAGCGTCGATTTCCTGCTGCTTCCGTCGCGTTGGGAAGGCATGCCGTACATCGTGCTCGAGGCCATGGCGGCCGGAAAGCCGATCGTGGCGACGCCGGTCGACGGCGCACGTTCGATCGTGAGCCACGCGGAGTCCGGCTGGGTGTGCGAGGCTATCTCGGAAGAAGCGCTCGCGCAGGGCCTCAGGCTTTTCCTCGAGAGCCCGCAGGGAACGGCGCGCTCGAAGGGCGAGCGCGGTCGCCGCGCGGTGGCGGAGCACTACACGCTCGAGCACATGGTCGACGGACTCGTGAAGGTCTACGGAGAGCTCGCGTGAGGATCCTGCACGCGATCACGACGCTCGACGTCGGTGGGGCCGAGATGCACCTGCTCGCGCAAGTGCGCGGCCAGTCCGCGCGTGGGCACGAAGTGCGCGTCGTGTACCTGAAGGGGCACGGCACGCTCGTGAAGGATTTTCTCGCGGCGGGGGCGAAGGCCGTCGAGCGCGTGTCGTTCGCGTCGGGCTTAGCGGGCGCGCTGCGCAGCCACCTGCGCTGGGCGGAGATCGTGCACACGCACCTGCTGAAAGCCGACATGGCGGTGGCGGTGTTCGCGACGCTCGCGGGGCGGCGCAGTGGCCTCGTGTCGAGCAAGCACAACGACGAGCAGGTGCTCCGCAAGCCGCTGGTTTCGTTCGTTCACGGGCTCGTGGGGAGCCTGCCGCGCTGCACGATCCCGCTCTCCGACCACGTCGCGCGTTTCGTCGCCGAACACGGCCGCGTGCCGCTCGCGCGACAGCGGCGCATCTACTACGGGCTCGATCCGGCGCCGTTCGAGGCCGCGGCGGCGCGCCCGGCGGCCGAGAAGCTCGCACTGCGCAAGGAACTTGGAATCGCGCCTGACGAGGTCGTGTTCACGTGCGTGGCGCGTTTTGCGCCGCAAAAGGCCCACGACGTGCTGCTCAAGGCCTTCGACGTCGCGCGCCAGCGGCCGGGCGGGGAAAAGCTGCGGCTTCTGCTCGTCGGCGACGATCCGTTCGGCGACGGGCGCCGCAAGGCCGAGGCGCTCGCGCGCGAGCTGCGCCTCGGCGAGCGCGCCCTCTTCGCCGGCATTCGCCGCGACGTCCCGGCCTTGCTCGCGGCCTCCGACGTGTTCGTGATGAGCTCGCTGTGGGAGGGACTGGGCCTCGTGTTCCTCGAGTCGATGGCGACGGGCATTCCCGTGCTCTCCACGCGCGTTTCCGCGGTGCCCGAGGTCGTCGAGGACGGCCGCACGGGGCTGCTCGTGCCGCCGTCCGACGTGACGGCACTGGCGGACGCGATGGGGCGGCTGGGGCAGGATGCGGAGCTGCGCGCGCGCCTGGGTGCCGCGGGCCGCGGTGGGGTGCGAAAAAAATTCGGCCTCGACCGGATGGTCGAGGAAACGCTCGCCGTGTATTCGGAGCTGCAAGGAAACCGGGCTGGAGGCCGATAGTCGAAACCGTGGAAGCGTCCCCGCAACCTTCGAACGCTCGCCTTCCCGGCGAGCTCGTCGGCTCGCCCGAACCGCAAGCCCAGCCTGCTGCGGCAGGCGACGAGGAGCCGCGCTACCGCGGGCCCGACCGTCGCAAGCGCCCGACACCACGCTTCTCGCGCTTCACGTTCCTCGGGGGACGGCGGCGCAGCGGCGGGCGACGCCCAGGTGAAACCGAGGGCACCTTCGTCGACCAGTATTCGGGCCGCCTCGTGGTCGCGATGGGGCTGATCGCGGTGCTCAACTCGCTCGACAGCTTCTTCACGCTGCTGCACCTGCAGTCGGGTGGCATCGAGCTCAACCCGGTGGCCGAGAGCATGCTGCGCACCGGTCGCCTGAGCTTCGTGCTGCTCAAGGCGCTCTTGATCATCGTGCCGCTCGTCGTCCTGACGATGCACAAGAACTTCAAGCTCGCGCGGGTGGGCATCTGGTCGGCGGCGGGCGCCTACGGCGTGCTCGTGCTGTACCACTTGTCGCTCCTGTGAGCGGCGGAGCGGCGTCGAACGGCGCCGCGGCGCTTCCTAGACTGGCCGCCCCATGCGCATCGCCCGCGTCCTCACGCGCCTGAACCTCGGCGGCCCCGCGCGGCAGGTGCTCGCCAGCGATCCGCTGTTGGGAGCGCGTGGCCACGCGGTGCGGATCTTCACGGGCACGCCGGAGCCGGGTGAAGGCGATCTGTTCGAGCGCGCGAAGGAGCTCGGCCTCGACGTCGTGCGCGTGCCGGGGCTGGCGCGCGGCTGGTCGCCGGTCGGCAACCTGCGGGCACGCGCGTTCCTGCGCGAGGCGCTGGCGGAGTTCAAGCCGGACGTGCTGCACACGCACGCCTCGAAGGCCGGAGCGCTCGCACGCAGCGCCGCCGCGAAGTTCCCCGGATTGCCGCGCGTGCACACGTTCCACGGGCACGTGCTCGAAGGGTATTTCGCGCAGCCGGTGTCGAAAGGCCTCGTCGCCGTCGAGCGCAAGCTCGCGGAGTCGACCGATCGCATCGTCGCGGTGTCGCACGCGACGGCGGACGATCTCGTGCGGCTGGGCGTAACGAGCGAGGACAAGCTCGTCGTCGTTCCGCCGGGCATCGACCTCGAGCCTTTTGTCGCGATCGAGCGTCCGACGGGCGAGCTGCGCAAGCTGGTCGGAGCCGGACCGGAGGCGCAGCTCGTGGTCGTGCTCGGGCGTCTGGCGGAAGTGAAGCGGCCCGAGTGGGCCATCGACGTGTTCGAGTTGCTCGCGGAGCGCCATCCGCAGCTGCAGGTCGTGTTCCTCGGCGACGGCGACCAGCGTGGGCTCATCGAGCGGCGCATCCGCGCGCTCGCGCCAGCAAGGCAGGAGCGCGTGCACCTGCTCGGCGCGGTCGAAAACGTCGCACCGCTGTTCGCGGACATGACGGCGGTGCTGCTCACGTCGCGCAGCGAAGGCATGCCGGTCGCTCTGATCGAGGCGGCGGCCGCCGCTCGGCCGGTCGTCGCGACGCGCGTCGGAGGCGTGCCGGAGATCGTGGTCGAGGAGCGCACGGGCTTCCTCGGCAACACGGTCGACGAGCTCGGATACGGGCTCTCGCAGCTCCTGGAATCGCCGCGCAACTCCGCCGCGATGGGGCAGCGCGCCCGCATGCGCGCGCAGTCGCGGCACTCGGCCGAGGCGCTCGCGAACCGGCTCGAGGCGCTCTACACCGCGGTGATCGAGGCGCGCCGATGCGCCTCCTGATGGTCTCGGGCGACCGGCAGGTCGCGGTGGGCGAGCAGGGCCCGTTCTTCGCGATGCAGCGCGAATTCTCGCGGCATTTCGAGCGCATCGACGTGCTCTGCCCGCGTCCGGACAAGCCCGTCACCGTGCGCACGCTGTTCGAGCGCGTGCACCTGCATCCCGCCGACTGCGGCCGCGCCGGAATGGCGTCGTACATCGCTCGCCGTGGCGCAGAACTGCTGCGCGAGCACGGTGCGACGCTGATCGTCAGCCACGACTACGGTTGGTTCTACAACGGAATCGGCTCCGCGCGGCTCTCGAAGGCGAGCGGCGTCCCGTACCTCTCCGAGCTGCACCACGTGCCCGGCCATCCGGTCGCGGCGAACGTGCGCGAGCGCTTCGACAAGTGGGTCGCGCGGCGTTACGTGCGCTGGGCGATCCCGCGCGCCAAGGCCTTCCGCGTCGTCAACTCGGTCGAGATGCCGGAGCTGCTGCGCGCCTGGGGTGTGCCGGAGAAGCAGATCGTCGTGCTGCCGTCGCTGTACATCGACCTCGAGGTGTTCCGGCCGCCCGCGCAGCCGCTCGAGCCCGAGCAGGACGTGCTGTTCGTCGGGCGCATGGTCGAGAACAAGGGCCTCGAGCGCATCGTCGCCGCGCTGGAGCGGCGCGCGAAGGCGGGGAAGACCACGCGAGCGCTGTTCGTCGGAAAAGGTCCGCTGCTCGGTGCGACTCGCGCCGCGGTGGAACGCGCCGGACTGCAGGAAAACGTGCGGTTCGTCGAGTGGGTCGCGCGTGCGGAGGACTTGGCGGAGCTCTACCGGCGCTCGCGAGTCGTCGTGTGCGCCTCCACTTGCGAAGGAGGGCCGCGCGTGACGGTGGAGGCGCTCGCCTGCGGCACGCCGGTCGTCAGCACGCCGGTGGGGATGATGCGCGAGCTGCTCGTCGAAGGGCGGAACGGCGCGACGGCGGGATTTGATGTCGAGAGCCTCGCTGCGGCCCTCGGGCGAGTGCTCGACGACGAGACCAAGCGCAAGTTGATGGCCTCGCGTGCGCGCGAAGCGGCCACGCGCTTCGAGTACGCCAGCGTGCTGCGCGGCTACGCCGACGGTCTCAAGCGGCTCGCGGGGGAACGCGCGTGAAGCTCGTCTTCCTCACGCAGGTTCTCGATCGCGACGACGCGGTGCTCGGCTTCGTGCCGCGCTGGATCGAGGGACTTGCGCGGCATTGCGAACGCGTGCGTGTGCTCGCGCTGTCGGTCGGCGACGTCACGGGCCTGCCGGCGAACGTCGACGTGCGCGAGATCGGCCGCAGCGGCTGGATCGGCCGCTATTTCCGCAACCGCGGGTTCCTGAAGGAAGCGCTCGCCAGGGACGGCTTCGACACGGTGCTCGCGCACATGGTGCCGCGCTACACGCTGCTTTCGAGCGGCATCGCGCGCTCGGCGGGCGCGGGGCAATTCCTGTGGTACACGCACGGCGCCGTCGACGCGCGGCTCGAGCGCGCGGTGAAGCTCGTCGACGCGGTGTTCACGGCGAGCGAGGAGTCGCTGCGCCTCTCGAGCCCGAAGAAGATCGTCACGGGGCACGGCATCGACCTCGAGCACTTCTCGGAGCGTGGCGGAAGCCCCGTGCGGCCGATTCGGCTGCTCGAAGTGGGGCGTCTGACGCCTGCAAAAGATCCACTGACCGTGCTCGCGGCGCTCGCGATCCTCGTCTCGCGCGGCTTCGACGTGCACCTCGACCTCGTCGGCGCGGGCCTCGTCGCGTCCGACGATTCCTACGGGCGGCGCGTGCAGGAGCAGATCGAAGTTGGGGGACTGAAGGAGCGGGTCGTGCTCCACGGAGCGGTGCCGTACCGCGAGATTCCGCCGCTCTACCGCAGTTGCACGATGCTCGTCAGCGCGAGCCGCACCGGAAGCGTCGACAAGGTCGTGCTCGAGGCGATGGCCTGCGCGCGGCCCGTCGTGACCTGCAACGATTCGTTCCCGCGCCTCTTCCACGAGCTCGGTGCGGATGCGCCGAAGCTGGTGTTCGAGCCCGGCAGCGCGACGTCGCTCGCGGAAAAGGTTGAAGGCCTGCTGCGCCTGCGGCAGCCCGAACGCGTGGCCCTGGGTGAACGGCTGCGGGCGCTCGTCGCGCGCGACCACGAAGTGGACGCGTTGATGCAGCGCCTGGTCGAGCACATGCAGCGCAAGGGGAGGAGCGCGTGACCCACGCGATCCCCGAGCAATTCCTCGAGCCGCTGCGCCGCGCGCTGGGCTGGTTGCTCACGCTGCGCGACCCCGAAGGCCGCATCGTTTGTCCCGAGCACCGCATCGAACACACCGGCAAGAGCGCGGGAGCCGCCGTGCTCGCCGCGCGGCTTGCGAAGCACGATCGACCGGAGTTCCGCGCGGCCCACGTCGCTGCCGCGATCCAGCAGGGCCGCCGGCTCGTCGCGAACCTCTATCGCGAAGGCGAGAGCGCTTGCCACACGTTCTGGCCGGGTCGCCACGACAAGTTCAACAGCTCCAACGCCGTGATCGACGGCGGCGCCTGCAGCGACGCGCTGGCCGAGCTCGTGCAGGAACTCGGGCCCGAGCTTTCCGCCGACGACGCACGCGCCTTCCGCGACGCGAGCCTGCTGCACGCTCGCACGTACCTGCGCTACGCGGTGCTCGACAAGGGCATCCCGGCGCAGCGCGCGTGGGGCTTGAGCGGACTTGCCGCGGCCTGGTCGCTCGAACACGACTCCGAACTCGAACAGGCCGCGTTGCAGGCGCTCGGCGCGCTCGAGGGCGTGCAGCACTCCGACGGCAGCTTCCCGTACCACCCGCTCGAGTGGGGCGCCGAACATCCCGGCGCGAGCGACGTCTCGAGCTTCTACCACTCGCGCATCCCGGGTTTTTCGCTGTTCGCGCTCGAGCGCCTCGGCCGCGACATCGTGCGCACTCCGTTCGCTCCGTCGCTGCGGGCCGCGCTCGACTTCGCCGAGGCCCTGCACGGGCCCGATGGCCTCAAGTGCGGCCTCGTCGAGGCGAAACCGTGGTACTGGGGCGCGGAGTACGAAGTCGCGTCGCACGTGTTCGACGTGTACGCGCTGCTGCGCGGCTGGAAGCTCTTCGGCGAGCCGCGTTTTGCGCGTGCGGCGCTGCGCGCCTTCCGCACCTGGAGCGAGCACCTGCTTCCGACGGGCCAGCCGCGTTCGCACTTCGATGCGCCGGGCCGCACGAAGAGCTACCAGTGCCCCGTGTTCTGGGCCTGCCACGCCGAGTGGATCGCGCGCGTGCTGCCGGAGCTCGTTGAAGCCAGCGCAAGGATCGAACTGAATCCGCGCGGGCCGGGTGCGGGCATCGACCTGTCGATCCGCTGGTTTCCCGACGCGCAGCTCGCGCGCCTCGAGGACGATCGCGTCGTGGCGTGGGTGCGCGGCGTGCGACCGCCGTACAACGTGCACCACGGCAGTCCGCACGGCGCCGGATTGTTGCGGGTCGTGCGCAAGGTCGATGGTGCGAACCTGCTCGCGCGCCAGCGGCTCGCGGCCGTGCAGGAAGGCGAATGGAGCGGCCACGCGGGTTCGAGTTCGTTTGCGCGCGGCTGGGCGCACGGCGCGAAGGAAATGCGCTTCTCGCTGTGGCTCGCACGCAACCACGCGCGCGGGCGGCGGCTCGGACTCGCGGCGCGTGCGCCGTTCGAGGCGCTGAGCCACGGTGTGCTCGACTTCGCGTCGCGCGAGGTGTCGAGCGCCTTCGATCGGGCACCGCGGGTGAGCGTCGACGGCGAGGGCGTGACGGTCGAGAGTGCGCTCACGTTGCGTGGGGGCGAGCTCGCCGGCGGCGCACGGCTGCGGCGGCGCTTCGAGATCGATGGCAAGGGCCTGGTCGCGAGCGAGCAGGTGCTCGACGCCGATTCGGTGCGGCAGTTGCGCTTCCAATGGCCGGCACAGGCGACCGAACGTTCCGGAGACGGGCTCGCGGGGGCGGAATACCGGCTCGCCTGAAGCGGGCTCCCACGGTTTCCTCACGGGAACCCGGGCCGCGAGGGCGATAGGCTGGAGGCAGAACGCATGAATCCTCCTCCGAAAGCGGGCGGCCTCGGCACGAGCCTGCGCGCGGGCCTGAACGCCGGCATGGCGGCGGGACTGGCGCTCGGGCTGGTCGACGGGCTCGGCGCCGGCCTGCGCACGGGCACCCATGGCCTCCTCGACTGGCTGGGTTGCCTCGCGGCCGCGGGCCTCGTGTACGGGCTCGTGTTCGCGGCGCTGGGAGTGCTGCTCGCGCTCGTGCTGCACGTGTGGCTGCGCAAGTTCCCGCTGGGCGAGCGCCTGTCGCGTGTGCTCGCGGTGCTGCTCGGGCTGGGGCTGTTCGTCGGACTCGTGTGGTGGACGCGGCCGTGGGTATTCCCCGGGCTTTCGGTCACCGATCCCAAGCGCCTCGCGGTGTCGGCGGTGCTGCTGCCGATCGGCCTCGCGCTCGGTTTCGTGTTCGTGCGGCTGGGAGCGCGACTCCCGCGCGGCGCGCGCTGGGCCGGAGCGGCTCTCGTGCCGTTCACGTGGCTCGGTGGGGGCCTGTTCCTGTACTCGACGAGTTCCGACACGGGCGAGCTCGGCCGCATCAACGATCGCACGCGCGGCATGCCCAACGTCCTGCTGTTCGTGTGCGACGCGATGCGCGCGGACAAGCTCGGCTGCTACGGCAACACGCGCGTGCAGACACCGCGCATCGACGCGCTCGCGAAGGAAGGCGTCGTGTTCGAGCGTGCGTTCGTGCAGGCGCCGTTCACGGGCTCGAGCTTCGGCTCCTACTTCACCGGCAAGTACCCGCGCCGCCACGGCTTCGTGCGCATGGCGCCGGACACGCGCATGGCACCGAACGCGACGATCGCGTCGCACCTGAAGGACGCGAAGATCGCGAGCAGCGGTGCGCTCGAGCGCGACGACTACCACTGCGTCACGTTCATGACCGGTGCGCTGTCGACCTCCGCCGGCCTCGCGCGCGGCTTCGACTCGTACTTCGAGTCGTTCATGGGGCACCACCTAGTCGACGTCGACAACCCCTGGAGCCTGTTCAGCTCGGAGCTCCTGCTCTTCATCGCGCGCACGAAGCTCTCGCAGAAGCTCGACGCCACTCCGGTCGCGAGCGAGGCCTCGCGCTGGCTGCGCTCCAACGGAAACAAGCGCTTCTTCGCGATGGTGCACCTGTTCGCGACGCACACGCCCTACGACCCGCCGCCCGAGATCCGCGCGCTCTACAACGACCCGAACTACAAGGGGCCCGTGAGCGTGTTCCGCTCCGACCACGCCTTCGCGATCCACGAGGGCCGCGCGAAGCCGACCGAGGCCGACGAGCGCCAGATCCGTGACCTGTACGAAGGCGGCGTGACCTACACCGACCGCCAGATCGAGCTCGTGCTGCGCGAGCTCGAGGCGCAGGGCCGGCTCGACGACACGCTCGTGATCGTGACCGCTGACCACGGCGAGGAACTGGGCGAACACGGCGTGTGGGAGCACAACCACATGTACCAGTCGAACCTGCGCGTGCCGCTCGTGCTGCACTGGCCGCGCAAGCTGCCGCTGGGCAAGCGCACGGATGCGCTGGTGGAGTCGGTCGACCTGCTGCCGACCCTGTGCGACGTGCTCGGGCTCGAGTTGCCCGCGCAGGCGAAGCCCGACGCCGACGCGCAGGGCCGCGATTACGCGAAGATCGACGGCAAGAGC
>JAPLOE010000241.1:0-4450 GCA_026692705.1 Planctomycetota bacterium | reverse complement strand
GAGCGTGCTGCCGCTGCTCGACGGGCGCGCGAGCGCGATCCGCGAGTTCTCGTTCGCGGAAAACGGCATTGAGATGAGCGTGCAGGACCTGCGCTGGAAGCTCGTCGTGCCCGCGATCGACACCGAGAATCGCTCGCTCTCGCTCGCTGGCGAGACGCTCGAGAGCCTGCGCACGCGCGGCGTCGCGAGCCCGCGCCTGTACGACCTGCAAAAGGATCCGCAGGAACGCGAGAACGTGATCGACAAGGCCACGGTCGAGGCGCGGAGGTTGCTCGCGGCGCTGGCCGAGTGGGACGCGTCGATGCCGATCCCGCGCATCGAGATCCTGCTCTCGCCGCGCGACGTGACGGAAAACAAGAGGCGCATGGCCGAACTCGGGTACGGCGACGGTGTCGGCAAGGACCTGCCCAAGGCGCCCGAACAGCAGTGAACGCCGGTCCGTCCTTGGTCGTCGTCGCGAACACGCGCCTGCCCTCCGAACGGGCGCAGGCGCTGCAGGTCTTGCAGAGTGCAGCGGCTTTCGCGCGCGCCGGGGCGAGCGTGGAAGTGCTGCACGCGCGGCGTTCGCGCGAGCTCGCGCTCGCACCGGGCGAGGACCTGTTCACGCACTACGGAGTGCCGGCTGGCCCGCGGCCAAAGGTCACGGCGGTTCCGTGCCTCGACTGGATCGAGCGAGTGCCGGTCGCGCTGCAGTACGCCCCGGCGCGCCTGCAGGAGCTCAGCTTCTCGCGCAACGCGGCGCGCACGATCCGCGAGCGCCACGCCAACGCCTGGGTGCTCTCGCGCGAGATCGAATGCGCCCGTGAGCTCGCCCGCGCCGGCCACAAGGGCCTGTTTCTCGAGCTGCATCGCGTTCCGGGCGGAGGCACACGGCGCCGCTGGCTGCTGGAAGCCGCGCGCGGCGCGAGTGGACTCGTCGCGATCTCCGGTGGCGTGCGCGAGGACCTCGTCGCGCTCGGCCTCGCGCCGGAATCGATGGAGGTGGCGCACGACGGCTTCGAGAGCGAGCGTTTCGCGCGCGTTCCGTCGCGAGCGGACGCTCGCCGCGAGCTGCGCCTCGACGCCAACGCGCGCGTGGTGGTCTACACGGGCGGCCTGATGGAGTGGAAGGGTGTCGAGGTGCTCGTCGACGCCGCGCGACGCTTGCCCGAGACGACGTTCGTGATCGCTGGAGGTGCTCGCGAGGATCTCGAGCGCGTGCGCGCGCACGCGAAGAACATCGCGAACGTGCGCTTCGACGGTTTCCAGCCGCCGTCGCGCGTCGCGCTCTACCTCCGTGCCGCCGACGTCGGTGTCGTGCCCAACCGTTCGAAGCCGGAGATCAGCGCGCGCTACACGTCGCCGCTCAAGGTGTTCGAGGCCATGGCCTGCGGGTTGCCGCTCGTCGCGAGCGACCTGCCGAGCTTGCGCGAGCTGCTGCAGCACGGCAAAGACGCGTGGCTCGTCGCACCCGACGACCCGGAAAAACTTGCCGAGGGGCTGCGCCAGCTGCTCGACGACTCCGAACTGCGCCAGCGCCTCGCCCGCGGCTTCTCCGCACGCGCCGCGGCGCACACGTGGGACGCGCGCTCGCGCCAGTTGCTCGAGTGGATGGCCCGACGGGCCCGCTGACCGATCCAGAGCCCCGAGAGCCACTCCCCCGGCCATGCGTGTCCTGTTCCTCACCGATTCGCTGTCCGACCTCGACGGGGTCGGTCGGTACGCCGTGCGCCTCTTGCGCGCGCTGGAGGAGGAACGTCCGGGCCTCGAGGTGCACGTGCTGCTGTCGCGCAAGCACCGCCCGACTTCCGCCGACGTGCCGTCGCACTGGAAGGTCGAGGTCGCGCTGCCGCCCGACTACTTCTTCTACATGTCGCCGCTGAAGTTCTGGGTGAGCCTGCAGCTCGCGCGGCGCGCGATCGCGAAGGCAGCGCGCAGCTGCGACCTCGTGCACGCGATCAAGGACTACCCGCACAACCTCGCGGGCCTGCTCGGCGCGCAGGCGGCGGGCGTGCCGTGCATCGCGACCGGCCACGGCACGTACACGGTGCAGCCGCTCGTCGACGCGCGCCACTCCGAGCGCGCGCGCGACACGTACGCGAAGCTCGACGGGATGATCGCCGTGAGCCGCTACACGGCGCGGCGCGTGTCCGAGCTGCTCGGGCCCGCGCATCCGCTGTTCGAGAAGCTGCGCATCGTGCCCAACGCGGTCGATGCGGCGAAGTACGGCATCCCGGCGCAGGTCGAGCCGCGCCCGTGGCACTCGCAGCGCTTCACGCTCTCCATCGGCGAGCTCAAGGAACGCAAGGGCCATCACCTCGCGCTCGAGAGCTGGGTGCGTGTCGCCGCCAAGCGTCCCGACCTGCACCACTACGTCGTCGGCCGCGGTGCGGGCGACGAGTACGAACGTTCGCTCAAGGCGCTCGTCGAGCGCGCCGGCCTCGCGTCGCGCGTGCACTTCCTCGGCAACGTCACCGAGGCGGAGAAGGTCGACCTGCTGCAGCGCGCGCAGCTCTTCCTGCACGTGCCGGTGCTCGCGAAGGACGGCGGCTTCGAAGGCTTCGGCATCGTCTACCTCGAGGCCTCGGCGGCGGGCATCCCGTGCATCGGCACGCTCGGCTGCGGCGCGGAGGACGCGATCGTCGACGGGCGCACCGGATTCCTGGTCGAGCCCAAGCCGGAGGCCGTCGAGCAGGCGCTGGCGCGCATCCTCGACGATACCACGCTGCGCAGCACGCTCGGCGCCGAGGGCGCGAGGCACGCGGGCCGCACCACGTGGCACGAGAACGCACGCGTCGTGCTCGCGCTGTATGACGAGGTGCTGCGCCGGAGGAAGGCCCGATGAAGCGGCGTTTCCTCCAGGCGATCAAGACCAAGTTCGTCAAGGACACGCTCACGCTGCAGGCGAGCGGGTTCCTGACGCAGGCGAGCGGCTTCGCGGCCTCCGCCGTGCTCGCCTTCGCGCTGGGCGCGCACGGGCAGGGCCTGTTCGTCATGGCCGTGACGCTGCAGGCGCTGCTCTTCAATCTCGTCAACGTGGGCGTCGTGCAGGCGACCGTCAGCCAGCTCGCCGCCGCGAACGCGCGTGGCCTGCACGAGAAGGTCGCCGCGTGGCTCGCGTTCCTCGTCAAGACCTACCTCGTGACCGGCGCGCTGATGATCGGCGTCGGCTTCTTCGCGTTGCCGTACCTGTGCGAGGTGATCTACGGCGACGACCTGCCACCCGAGGAAGCGCGCAACCTCGGGGTGTGGGCTTGGTGGCTGACGTGGTGGATCCTGATCGACACGCCGCGGGCGGTCGCGCAGGTTGCCTTCCATGCGACGCGCCGCATGACGCCGCTGGCGCAGCTCGACGCCGCGCACGAGTTCATCCGCCTGTTCCTGACGCTCGGCGGCGTCGTGATCTTCAACTCGCCCGCCGGTGCCGTGCTGGGCGAGATCGCGAGCCGCGCCTGCGCCGCCTACCTCGCGCTCAACATGTACCGCAACGCGCGCGAGGACGGCGGAGCTTGGCTGCCCTCGTGGGGCGAGATCTGGCGCATGGTGCCGTCGATTCCGCTGCAGAAGGGCCTGCGCTTGGGGCTGCGCCTGGGCCTGCTCAAGAACGCGACGACGATCTTCATCAACGTGCTGCCGCGCCTGTTGCTCTCGGACTTCGCGAGCTTCGCGTGGGTCGCGTACTTCAACATCGCGCAGAAGATCATGGGCCTCGCGACGATCGCCATGCAGGGCGTGTCGCGCAACGTGCTGCCGGCGCTCGCGGAAAAACGCGGCCACAACGACTTCCCCGGGTTCCGCAAGCTCTATTGGCGCGCGAGCCTGATCGGCGGCGCCGCGATCGCGGTGGCGATCGGCCTCGGCCTCGTGATCGCGCGGCCGATGATCGCGCGCTTCTACCCGGCCGACTACACCGTGCCCGTGTTCCGCTGCTGCTGGATCCTCGCCATCGGCATGATCCCGACCGGCTTCGGCATCGCGCTCGACCCGTTCTACATCCTCACGAACAAGATGAAGGCGAACCTGACGCTCGCGCTGATCGGCGCGATCGTCACGATCCCGATCAACGTCTACATCACGATGCTGTGGCCCGAGGAAGGCCCGGTGTGGGGGCAGGCGATCTACCTCTCGTGGTCGCTCGTGCACTTCACCTACATCGCCTTCTGGCTGCGCAACAACCGCCACGCGACGGAATGGAGCACCTGACGATGAAGGTGCTGTTCCTGAACGACCTGTCCGACCCGCGCATCGGCTCGTCGATCCGCCAGATGTACCAGCACGCGGCGCGGCTGCGCGAGCTCGGCCACGAGACGGCGCTCGTCACCGCCGTGCAGGATCCGGCGCAGGTGGGCGAGACCGAGATCGAAGGCTTGCGCACGTTCCGGCTGCTGTCGAGCTACGACCCGCGCTGGCGCGCGTGGGTGAGCCTCGACAACCCGAGGGTGCGCAGCTCCTTCGCGCGCATCGTCGCCGA
>JAPLOE010000240.1 GCA_026692705.1 Planctomycetota bacterium | reverse complement strand
ATCTCGACGCTCGCGCCCGGCCAGTGGACCGTCGAGCTCGTGCTCACCAACACGGGCCGCCTGCCGACCGCGACGGCGCGCGCGCGCGAGCTCGGCACCGCCTCCGCGCCGTCGCTCGAGCTCACCGGCGCCCGCCTCGTCGCCGCCGCGCTCGTGCGCGGGAGCGAATCGATCGCGCTGCCGCCCAAGGGCACACGCCTCGAACTGCCCGATCTCGCCGGCCGTGAGAGCGTCACGCTGCGCCTGTTCCTCTCGGGCGACGCCGGCGTCGAAGTCACGACCTCCGTTCGCTCCACCCGCGCCGGCTCCTCACGCGTCAGCTTCGCGCTGCGCTGAACGGCGCGGGCTACGGGATCTTGCCCTTGGCGATGGCCTTCGCGAGTGCGGAGTCGCGTTCGGACTCGCTGAGCTTGTCCCACTTCGGGAGGCAGCCCTTGCAGCAGAAGCTGACCTTCTGGCCCTTCCAGTCGACGACGACGTTGGGGTCGACGGGGTCGTCGAGCACGATCGCGCAGTATTCGTTGACGCTGACGATGGTGCCGGGCTTGCGCAGCTTGCACATCGGCTCGTCGGCCTTCTCGGTGGCCTGGCAGGCGACGAGGGCGAGGGTGGTCAAGAACAGGGCAAGGCGCGACTTCATGCGGAATCCTCGGTGAAAAAGGGGACTCCGGGAGCTTAGGCGCGCGGGCGCGGCCCGAACTCATCCCAAGGGCGCAGTCGAACGCGCGAAGGGACGTAGCGGCTACTTCGGCGCGGCGAGCCGGCGCTCGAGAGCGGGCAGGCCGGCGAGCACGAACTTGCCGGCGACGCCGAGGCTCGCCTCGCTGCACTTGTCGAGCGTGTCCTGGTGCGTGTGCCAGAAGGAGTTCTGCGGGCCGTAGTCGAAGTCGATCAGGTCGAGCGAGGGGATGCCGATCTCGAGGAACGACAGGTGGTCGTCGGCGATCGGCTCGCGGCGCTGGGAGAGGTGCTTCTCGAGGCCGGCGGAGCGTGCGGAGCTCGCGAACAGCTCGTACAGCCAGGCCGTCGAGTAGTCGTCGCGCTCGATCTTGAGGTCCTTGTCGCCGACCATGTCGATCACGATCGCGGCCTTCACGCGCGCGCGCTCGTTGCGGACCTTGAGCTGCGCGGCGTGGTGCTTCGAGCCGTAGCGGTTGTCGGGATCCTGCCACTGGGCGCGCACAGCTTCTTCGCCGTCGACGAACAGGAAGCGGTAGGCGACGTCGCGCGGGCCGACGGCGGCGAGGCCGCGCGCGAGCTCGAGCAGCACGGCGGTGCTCGAACCCGCGTCGTTGGCGCCGACGAACGGGAAGTCGAAGCGCTTGGTGTCGAAGTGCGAGATGAGCAGCACGAGCGGGGCCTCGGCGCCGCCCTTCGCCGCGAGATCCGCGTAGACGTTCGAGAACTCGACCTCGCCGGTCGGGGTCGTCGCCTTGAACGGCTCGCGCACGGGCTCGAGGCCGGCCGACTTCAGCTCCGCCTCGAGCCACTTGCGCGTCGCCTCGAGCGAGGCGCTGCCGGCGGGACGCGGTCCAAAAGCGACTTGCTTCTCGAGATCGCGCCAAGCGCGCGCGGAATCGAACTTCACGTCGAGCGGCGGCGGCGCGACCGGAGCCTGCGAGGGCGTCGAGGCCGCGTCGGGACAACTCGAGAGGCCGAGGCCCGCGAGGGCCGCGGGCAGCGAGAGCGCAAGGTGGGCGAGGCCGCGGCGGGAGGGGCGCATGACGGCGCTAGCGTAGCCGTGCGCGTTCGGCAGCGTCCACAGCGGCGCCGCGGGGCGATTCCTCGATTCGGGACGGCGACGGGCCCGCGGGGGCTCGAATTCGGGGGCGGGTGGAGCCGTGGGAGCGCTCGCGCAAGGCCCGTGGGTGGGCGCCCGATCAAGGAGCCGGAGCGTCGGCGGCGCGCGGTGCGCGCTCTCCCGACCCAACCCCATGAGCCACCAAGACCGATCGTTGTTCGACCTCGCGCGTGCCTCGCTCGACCGGGAGGCGCAGCGCGCGCTCGCCTGGGAAGGCACGCTGGCGGAGTACCTCGCGCTCGTCGAGGAGCGGCCGCAGCTCGCCCGCAACGCCTTCCAGCGCCTGAGCGACATGCTCGAGTCCCACGGCTCGCGGCCGTCGAGCGAGCGTGGAGCGCGGCGGCGCTGGAAGTTGTTCGACGATCCGTTCGGGAGCGGACGCGACGCGGTGTTCGGGCTCGACGGGCCGCTCGACGAGCTCGTGGCGACGCTGCGCGCTGCCGCGCGTGGGCTCGGGCCGGAACGGCGCGTGATCCTGCTGCACGGGCCGGTGGGCTCGGCGAAGAGCACGATCGTGCGCTTGCTCAAGCGTGGGCTCGAGCAGTACTCGCGCACCGACGAAGGTGCGCTGTTCACGTTCCGCTGGGAAGTCGATGGCCAGCGAATTCCGTCGGCGCTGCACCAGGATCCGCTGCTGCTCCTGCCGCACGCGGCGCGTGCGCAGGTCGAGGCGCGGCTCAACGCGAAACGGCGGCGCGGGCCGGCGATCCGCATCGAGGGTGAGCTCGATCCGGCGAGTCGCTGGTGGTACGCGGAGCTGCTCGCACGCCACGGCGGCGACTGGGCGCAAGCGATGGAACACGTGCGCGTGCAGCGTTTCGTGATCAGCGAGGAGGACCGCGTCGGCATCGGCACGTTCCAGCCCAAGGACGAGAAGAACCAGGACTCGACGGAGCTCACGGGCGACATCGACTACCGGCGCATCGCGGAATTCGGCTCGGATTCCGACCCGCGCGCCTTCAACTTCGACGGCGAGCTGTGCGTCGCCAACCGCGGGCTCGCGGAGTTCATCGAGGTGCTCAAGCTCGACGTCGCATTCCTCTACGACCTGCTCGGCGCGACGCAGGAGCACGCGATCAAGCCGAAGAAGTTCGCGCTGACGTCGATCGACGAGGTGATCCTCGGGCACACCAACGAGCCGGAATACCGCAAGCTCGCGACGAACGAGCTGATGGAAGCCTTCCGCGACCGCACGATCAAGATCGACGTGCCCTACAACCTCGCGCTGTCCGACGAGGTGCAGATCTACCGACGCCAGTTCTCGTCCGAGCGCTTGCCCGGGCGCAGCGTCGCGCCGCACACGCTCGAGATGGCGGCGCTGTGGGCCGTGCTCACGCGCCTCGAGGAACCGACGAATTCGAGCCTCGGAATCGTGCAGAAAGCGCGCCTCTACGACGGGCAGTCCGTGCAGGGTTTCGGGCCCGAGCACGTGACCGAGCTGCGCAAGGCCGCGCCTCGCGAGGGCCTGTTCGGCATCTCGCCGCGTTACGTGCAGGATCGCATCGCGGCGGCGCTCGTCAGCGAACGGCCGACGGTCACGGCGTTCGACGTGCTCGACAGCCTCGAGGCCGGGCTAACGCACCACAGCCTCGTTTCGACGAGCGACTGATGCGCGCGATCGAGGACAAGCTCGCCGTTCCCGAGGCGCGCAAGGACGATTTCCGCGCGGAATTGCTGGCTTTCGTGGCGCAGGCGCACCGTGAGGGGCGCACGTTCGAGTGGCGCGAGAACAAGCGGCTCGTCACGGCGCTCGAGGAGAAGCTCTTCGAGGACCGCCGCGATTCGATCCAGCTCACGAGCGAGCTCTCGAGCGTCGTCGACCCCGACACGCGCGCGAAGATCGACGTGCTGCGCGACCGCCTGATGCGGCTGTACGGGTACGACCAGGTCGCGGCGGACGAGGTCCTCGCGCACGTCGCGGGCTTGTTCGCGCGTGGGGCGCCGGTGGAAGCCGCGAAGGAGGCGGCCTAGGCCGTGTTCCGGATCGAGGCGGATCGCGCGCGTTTTCGCGAGATCGTCCGTGGTCGCATCCGCAGCGACCTGCGGCGTTACCTCTCGACGCCGGAGCTGCTCGCGAAGCACGCGGGCAAGACGGTGAGCGTGCCGCTGCCGCAGATCGAGCTGCCACACTTCGAGTTCGCGAACGAGAACGATGACGGCGTTGGGCAAGGCCAGGGCGCGCGGGGCGACGCGCTGGCCAAAGGCGGCGAGGGCGAGCCGGGCGAAGGCGCCGCGGGCAACGCGAACGCCGAACACGCCGTCGAAGTCGAGGTCGAGCTCGAGGAACTGGCAGAGATGCTCGGGCGCGAGCTCGGGCTCCCGCGCATCGAGCCACGCGGACGACGCGAGATCGAGAGTGAGGCCGGCCGCTACAACGGCGTCCGCCCCGCCGGTCCCGACTCGTTGCGCCATTTTCGCCGCACGTTCCGCAGCGCACTGCGCCGCACGATCGCGTCGGGCCAATGGGATCCCGAGCACCCGCGCGTCGTTCCGCAACGCGAGGACTTCCGCTTCAAGAGCCGTCGCCCGGCGCCGGTGCCCGACAGCTCGGCCGTGATCTTCCACATGATGGACGTCTCCGGTTCGATGGGGCGCGAGCAGAAGGAGATCGTGCGCATCGAGGCCTTCTGGATCGACACGTGGTTGCGCAGCCAGTACCGCAACCTCGAGGTCGTGTACCTCGTGCACGACGCGACCGCCAAGCAGGTCGACCACGACACGTTCTTCCACCTGCGCGAGTCCGGCGGCACGCGCATCAGCTCGGCCTACGAGCTGTGCCTCGACCTGATCCGTTCGCGCTATCCCGTCGACGAATGGAACATCTACCCGTTCCACTACTCCGACGGCGACAACTGGTCGGCGCGCGACACGGAGCGCTGCGTCTCGCTGCTGCGGGACGAGCTGCTCCCGCGCGTGAACCAGTTCTGCTACGGGCAAGTGCGTTCGGCCTACGGATCGGGCCAGTTCAAGAAGGACCTCGACCACGCCTTCGTCGGCGACGATCGAGTGGTCACGACGAACGTCGCCGAACGCGACGAAATCGCCGACACGTTGCGCGCTTTCCTTGGAGCGGGGCGGTAGGGCGATGGACGGCGCACGTCGTTCCCAGTCGAGCCTGCCGGCGAACCTGCGGCGCTGGGCGGCGGAAATCGAGCGCGACGCGCGCGCACGTGGCCTCGATTTCTTCGAGCTCGACTTCCGCTGGCTCGACGCCGCGGACGTCAACGGGCTCGCGGCCTACGGCGGTTTTCCCGTGCGCGCGCCGTCGTGGCGCTTCGGCATGGAGTACGAGCGACTGACGAAGTCGCACGCCTGGGGCCTGTCGCGCATCTACGAGCTCGTGATCAACACCGATCCCGTGGTCGCGTACCTCGTGCGCTCGAACTCCGAGAGCGAGCAGAAGCTCGTGATGGCGCACGTCTGCGGGCACGCCGACTTCTTCCGCCACAATGCGTGGTTCGCGTCGACGGATCGCCGCATGCTCGACACGCTGGCGCAGCACGCGGTGCGAGTGCGCCGCGAGATCGAGCGGCAGGGCATCGAGCGTGTGGAGCGCTTCCTCGACCTGTGCCTGAGCCTCGAGACGCTCGTCGATCCGTACGACGAGCTGCGCCGCAGCCTGCGCAAGTCGGCGACGAGTGGAACGGTCACCGCGCCGACCTACGACGTGCTCGGATTTCTCGCGGAAAACGCGCCTTTGGAGGACTGGGAGCGCGAGCTGGTCGCCCAGGTGCACGCGGAGGCGCGCTACTTCCTGCCGCAGCGGCTCACGCGCATCATGAACGAAGGCTGGGCGTCCTTCTGGCACTCGCGCATCCTCACGGGGGGCGTCCTCGACTCGTCGGAGATCGTCGACTTCGCCGACTGCCACAGCGGTGCGACGCAGCAGGCTCCGGGCCGGCTCAATCCCTACAAGCTCGGGATCGAGCTCTGGCGCCACGCGGAAACGCTCGGTGAGGACCTGTTCAAGCTGCGCCGGGCGCACAACGACGCGTCGTTCGTGGACCTGCTGCTCGACGACGAGTTCGTCGCGCGCCACGCGATGTTTGTGCACCAGAAGAACGCCCGCACCGGCAAGCAGGAGATCGCCGACCGCAGCGCGGCGAAGGTGCGCGAGCGCCTGCTCACGCAGCTCGCGTGGGGCGGCCTGCCGCGCATCGAACTCGGCGGCGTCGGCGAAGGGCGCGCGCTGGAGCTCGTCCATCGCCACGACGGACGCGACCTCGACCTGCAGAAGGCGAGCGACACGCTGCAGCGCGTCGCGGCGCTGTGGAAGGGCCCCGTGCACCTCGGAACTCGCCTTGAAGGCGTCGCGA
>JAPLOE010000239.1 GCA_026692705.1 Planctomycetota bacterium | reverse complement strand
CTCTCGCACTTCGCGCTCTGCCTCCTCGCCCTCTCCCCGCTGGCCGCGGCCTCCTGCGCCACGCCGACGGCGACCCAGGGCTCCGCGCCCGCCGCGGCCGTCGCGCCCGCCAAGCCCACCGCCGCTGCCCAGGAGTCGATCTTCGGCTCCACGGCGGTCGTCCACGGCCGGCGGATCACCGACGACGAGATCAAGCGCTTCCTGTGCGCCTCGGTCGGCGGCCGCGACTTCGACACGTTCAAGTTCGCGATCATGGTCGACCAGGAGCTCGACCGCCGCCGCAAGGACGGCGCGACGGAGGCCGACCTGGCCAAGTTCGACGTCAGCGAGGCGGAGCTCGAGGCGCGGCTCAAGCGCGAGAAGGACGACTTCTTCCTGCGCTACCCGACGCTCGACTTCGCGCTCGAGGTCGGCCGCGCCGAGGGCTCGCTCGAGCTCTTCAAGCTGCGCCTGCACCACACGATGCGCTTCGACAAGGTCTTCCGGCCCGAGAACCCGATCGAGTGGCCGGAGATCACCAAGGCGATCATCACCGAGCAGCTCGGCGAGCAGTGGCTCGACGACGAGAAGGTCAGCTACGCGGCCCGCTGCAAGCGCCTGTTCGAGACCGAGAAGACGTTCCTCTCCGAGAACGGCCACTCCGCCGTGGTTGCGGCGGTCGAGCAGCTCGACCCCAAGGACACGATCACGCTGGTCGAGGTGATCTACCGTCCGGAGAGCCAGGCGGCGCTCGCGGCGCTCAAGGCCGTCGGTCGCGGCGACATCCCCGCCGACGACCCGATCGCGGTCGAGGCCGTGCGCGGCACGATCCTGCAGACGCTCAACGACTGGGCGATCGTCCACCTCGATCCGGACGCCATCGCGGCCAACCTGCCGCCGGCCTCGGCCGACAGCCCCAAGGACGCGGCCAGCGCGCTCGAGCGGGCGAACAAGGTGTTCGCGCTCGTCGAGGGCCAGCCGATCCTGATGGAGACGATCTGGAGCCGCATCGCGCCGACGGTCACGCCCGATCAGGTCGACGAGGCCAAGCGCTTCCTCGCGCACCTCGCGCTGATCGAGCACGAGCTTGGGCAGAAGGGCAAGCTCATCACGCAGGCCGAGTTCCGCGAGTGGTGGCCGTCCACCGCGCGCATGGGCAAGCCGAGCTACACGCAGTACCTGAACCAGCACGAGATGCTGTCGAGCCAGGTGCTCGGCTTCCCGTCGCTGTGGGCCTTCGGCCAGTACATGCGCGTGCAGGAAGGCTACAAGCGCCTGATCGCCGAGGAGCTCAAGAACGACGACCTGCTGCAGCCGCTGCTCCCGGTGATCAACCAGATCGCGGGCGCCTCGAAGCTCTCGGTCAACGTGATCCTCGTCTCGGCCTACGACTTTGTGAACGTGCGCTGGAAGCCGGAGGGCTTCGCCGACGCGCGCGAGCGGGCGCTCGCGATCAAGTCCGACCTCGACAAGGGCGCCGAGTGGAAGCCGACGCTCGAGCTCTACAGCGAGTTCTGGGACCCGCCGATGCCGGACACCGGCAACAAGCCGATGCAGAACTTCTACTTCAAGGGCACGTTCGGCGACCAGCCGCAGACGCGCAACCAGCTGCAGAGCTACATCGGCGACAACGACTACCGCGCGTTCCTCTACGGACCGACCGTCACCGACACGATCTTCTTCGACCAGAAGATGGGCTCGATCGACGGCCCGTACCGCGGCCCCAAGGGCTACTACATCGCGCGCATCACCGGCAAGACGCCCTACACCAAGCCGCTCGACCTCAACGAGCCCAAGCACCGCGAGATCGTCGAGTACTTCTACCTGAAGTCCGCGATGGCCGCGCGCGCGCTCGCCTCGCTCCGCGAAGGCGTCGAGAAGGGCACCGTCACCGGCCTCACGCCGCCTCCGCCGCTGCGCGACTGAGAGCTCGGATCCGCGTCTTCTTCTGGGCGCCGCTTCCCGACGGACGGGAAGCGGCGCCCAGTTCCTTGGCGCCGCTCGGGTGAAATGGCCCCCGCACAATTCCGCGCGGATTCCATCCCGGTTGTGCGAGCTTGTCCCGCGGCGTCCGACCGATGGAACCCGCCATCGCTCGCGAGCGTCCGTGAACTTCGGAGGAGCCCGCATGTGGATCCGAGCCTCGGTGGCGCTGGTGGCGGTGTCGGTCGCGTTCGGCAAATCGGCCCAGCAGCCGAGCTGGAGGCCCGAACATCACTTCAGCGCCGTGCCGGAGTTCACTCCGAACTTCTACTTGGCGTCCGTGCGTGCGCAGATCGTCCTTGACGACGGAAGCGGGCCCAAGCTCGTCGTCGCCGGACGGTTCGAAACGGTGGGAAGCGCCGTGGCCCACAACATTGCCACCTGGGACGGCGTGCGCTTCGAACCGCTGGGCTCGGGCGTGGACGCTGACATCCACGCGCTCGCCGTGTTCGACGACGGGTCGGGACCTGCGCTCTATGCGGGCGGGAGCTTCGGGACCTTTGGGGGCGGCGCTCCGTCGGGGCTCGTCAAGTGGACGGGAACGCAGTGGCTCGACTGCGGCGGAGCGTTCGATTCAGAAGTCTTCGCGCTCGAACCGATCGCGACGCCCTCCGGACCTCGGCTGGTGGTCGGTGGGAGTTTCCAGCACGTCGCCGGAGTCTTGCGCCCGGGACTCGCATTGTGGGATGGCGCGCAGTGGCACGACTTCCCGACGGGCGGAACGAACGGCTCCGTCTCGGCGCTGGCGACCTTCAATGGCTCGCTGCACGTCGCGGGCAACTTCTTTGACGGGCTGGCGCGTTGGACGGGCTCGGCGCTGATGCCGGTCGGAATCGGGCTGAGCGCGAGCGGTGGCGCTCCCGTTCCGATCCACGACCTGCAGGTGTGGGATGACGGGTCTGGGCCCGCGCTGTTCGTCGCCGGGAACTTCGATGCGGCCAGTTCGCCGCCGCTCACGCAACTGGGTGGCCTCGTGCGCTGGGACGGGACTCAAGCGGCACCGCTCGGCAACGGTGTCGACTGCTCGGTGACCACGATGGCGGGGCTGTCCGGCGAGCTGTTCCTCGGCGGCTGCTTCCGCTATCCCGTCGGTGCGGCGATTCAAGGCCTCGCGCGCTGGGACGGTCAGGTCCTGCGCCACCTCCCGCGCGACCGCTGCGACGACGACGTGCGTTCGCTGGTGACGTTCGACGCAGGCTTGGGCGCCGGGCCGGAGCTGAGCGTCGGCGGCGAGTTTCGTTCGATCGGCGGGCGCTTGGCCGACCACCTCGCGCGCACGCAGGGCCAGCAGTGGAGCTTCGACTACGAGCCCTGCTCCAACCTGCACTCCATCGCGGACATCGTGCGGCTCGACCGCGGGAATGGCCCCGAGGCGTTCGCACGCGGGACCTTGCGCCGCGCAGGCGACCCGGTGTCGTCCGTGCAGCCCTCGTTCCTGCGCTGGGACGGCGTGCGCTGGGTCGAGCAAGCGGGCTGTCCCGTCGAACCACGCTCGGTCGCCGAGCTGGGCGGCGAGCTGTTCGTCAGCGGCCAGAACCTCCAGACCGGCGCGGCCGAGGTCGTGCGCTGGAACGGAGTCCAGTGGACACTCGCGTGCACCGCCTCCGGACAGCTCATTCGAACTGGCCGTGGCCCGAACGCGGGTCTGGTGCTCAACACCGTGATCAACGTCGGAGGCGTGGGCGGTCCGGCCATCGCGCCGTGGAATGGGACCTGTTTCCAGCCCTTGCCGGGCGCCTTCGAGATGCCTCCGATGACCACTGCGCCCGCGGTCCTCGACGCCGTCGAGTTCGACGACGGCTCCGGCCCGGCGCTGTACGTCACCGGCCTGTTCGAGAAGGTCGATGGGGTGCTCGTGAACAACCTCGCGCGCTTCTCGCAGGGCAGCTGGAGCGCCGTCGGCTCCGGCATCGACTGCACCTACTGCGTGGGCATGTCGCTCGAGACGTTCGATGACGGCACCGGACCCGCGCTGTACGTCGGAGGCGGGTTCCAGTCCGTCAGCGGCGTCGCGGCGCATTCGATCGCCCGCTGGGACGGAACCCAATGGTCCGCGCTCGGCCAGGGACTGGGGTTCTACGTGGTCGACTTCGCCGTGTTCGACGATGGAGCCGGCGAGGCGCTGTACGCGAGTTCGCAAGCGACAGGGCTCGTGACGCGCTGGGATGGAGCGAGCTGGAACCCGCTCGGCAGCGGGCTCGCATCGACCCTGCCGCCGTACGCCCAGGACGCCACGCTGAGCACGCTCGAGCTGCCGACGCGACGCAGCCTGTTCGCCTGGGGAGATTTCGATCTCGCTGGCGGAAGCGCCTCCAGCGGCGTGGCGGAATGGACGGCGATCGGCGCCGTGAGCTACTGCACGGCGGGCACGTCAGCGCAGGGATGCGTGCCGACGATCCTCGCGACCGGCCTCCCGGTGGCCGGTGCGGCGTCGGGCTTCACGCTCAGCGTCACGAACTCCAATGGGCAACGCCCGGGCATGATCTTCTACGGCGTCAACGGCACGCTCGCGCAGGCCTGGGGCGCGAGTTCGAGCGTGTTGTGCGTGAGGCCCCCGCAGCAGCGCACGAACGTCGTCCAGAGCAGCGGCACGCTCTCCGCCTGCGACGGTGCCTTCGCGATCGACTGGTCGGCCTTCGTCGCCCAGCACAGCTCGTCGCTCGGCTCGCCCTTCTCCGCGGGCGACCGCGTCTACGCCCAGGGTTGGTACAGGGATCCGCTCGGAATCGAGAACACCGCACTCAGCAACGCGCTCGCTTTCACCTTGCAACCGTGACGGTGCAGCGCCTTCAATCGCCGGCATGCGGCACGTCGTGCGTTGGTTGTGGATGCTTGCGCTCGTGGGGTTCCTGCAGGCTTGTCGGGCATCCGAGGGGAACGTCGCGGGTGCAGCGCCGCGCGAGCTGCGGGTCGCGAGCTACAACATCAAGCACGGCGAGGGGCTCGACGGGCGCGTCGATCTCGAGCGCACGGCGGCGGTGCTGGCGCGCTTCGATGCGGACCTGATCGCGTTGCAGGAGGTCGACGTCGGCGTGCGGCGCAGTGGTGGTGTGGACCAGCCGCACGCGCTCGCGCAGCAGCTCGAGCAACTCACGTCCCGGCGCTACCACGCGAGCTTCGGCGAG
>JAPLOE010000238.1 GCA_026692705.1 Planctomycetota bacterium | reverse complement strand
CGTCTCGACGCGCGCGCCGCCAAATTCGTCGACCGGCGGCGGCAGACTGCGCAGTGGCGCGAGCGCGTCGGCGAGGCTCGCGCCACCCGCGAGCTTCCAGTCGCATTCGAAGATCGCCGCAAACGCGCGCGAGCTCTGCGGAAGGTCGATGCGCAGCCCGAGCTCGACGATGTGCTCGAGCGAGCGCCAGTCGAAGTTCTGGCTGCCGACGAACACCTCGCGCGCGTCGACCTGCAGGAACTTCGCGTGCAGCACGCCCCCGAAGCTCTTCGCGACGTCGAAGCGCCGCACGTCGATGCCCTTCGTCGCGAGGCGGTCGAGCGTTTCCGGATAGGTCTTGTAGAACTTCTCCTCGGCGAGGAACCGCACTTTCACGCCGCGTGCGGCCGCGCTCTCGAGCGCGACGACGATCGGTTCCAGCCGGCTGCCGGGCTGGTTCGAGGCGTAGAACTGCGCGAGGTCGATGCTCGTCTTCGCCGACCCGATCAGCTCGAGCCACACCTCGTGCGCGTCGGCGAGATCGGGGTGGTCGAGCGTCGTCTCGAGCGGCGTCGACTCGACGAGTTCGAGCCGTCCGGCGGTGAGGAGCCAGACGAGGGCGATCACGCTGGCATGCTACGCACGCGGAAGCGCTCTCGCGAGAGCGACGGCCGTCAGCGCAGCCGCACGCGCAGTTCGACCGGAGCGCTTCCGCCGAGCGTCACGTCCTCGCTCGCCTTCTCGGTGCCACGCTGCACCTCGAGCACGTATTCGCCGGCGCCAAAACTGCCGAGGCCGAGCATCCCCTTCGAATCCGACACTCCCTTGCCGTTGAAGAGGTTGTTGAACGCGCGCCCGACGTCGCGCTCGTCGACCGCCGCAGCACGCCCCTTCGGCACGAGTCGCCCCGTCGCACCGGCGACCGGCTGCCCGTTCGAGCCGAGCACCTTGACGCGCACGTCGATGCCCTGCGCGAGCTGGAGCTCGACCGGCTTCGCGTTCGCAGCGCCGACCTCGACGTCCTTGCGTTCCGCATCGGCGAAACCGTCGGCCGTCACGCTCAGGTCGTAGCGACCGGCACCGAGGCTCGCGAAGCGGAACTCGCCGTCGTCGCCGCTCGACGCGCGCTCCGGCACGGCATTCTCGACGCCCGCGAGCCGCGCGAAGACCTGCGCGCCGCCGACGGGCTTGCCGGTGGTGTCGACGGTGCGCCCCACGAGCTCGACCGCGGCCGGCAGCACGATCTCGACGCCGCCGCTGAAACGATCCTCGCGCACCTCGACCTCGAAGGCCGCAGCGCCGGCGTACCGCGGCCCGTCCTCGCTCGCACGCGGCGCGCGAACGGACAACGTGTAGCGCCCAGCCCCAAGCGAGCCAAAGCGGAACTCGCCGTCGTCGTTCGTGCGCTCGCGCCGCACGCCCGCTTCCGATGCGAGCGCGCGCCCGAGCCAACCCGAGGACTCGAACGGATCCGCGAGCCGCAGCGTCACCTCGACGCCCGCGAGTGGAGTGCGCTCGTTGCCACCGAGCACACGCCCTTCGACGCCACCGATCGGATAGCGCAGATCCAGCCGGAATTCCGGCTGGTCGGGGATCTCCGCGACGATGCGCACCGGCGGACGGCCGTCACCGGGCGAGTCGATGTTGAACTGATACTCACCGGGAGCGAGTCCCGCGAACTCGTAGCGGCCCTCGCCCTGCACCTGCGCGATCTTGAGATCGACGCCGAGCATTCCAGCGGATTCGAACGAGAGCGCCGTGATGTTGCCGCGCCCCACCGGACGGCCTTCGTCCGTGACCGTGCCGAACACACGCGTCGCGCCGGAGCTCGAGTCGACGATGTCGTAGTCGACGATCTCGTCGTCGGGCACCGTCACGACGTCGAAGTTGAGCGTGCCGAGGAAGCTCATCGGGTTGAGCGCCTCGTCGCCGCGCGTGAGCACGACGAAGTAGCTGCCGCCGACCATGCGCGTGATGCGGTAGCGTCCTTCGGAGTCCGTGCGCGACTGGTAGATGCCGCCGCCGCTCGCGCGACCTTCGCCCGCGACGTTCGCCGGCGAGAGCGCGAGCACGATCGCGCCGGTCACAGGACGTGCGAAGCGGTCGCGCGCCGTGCCCTGCACGCCGCCGCCCGTCGAAAGTTCGAGCTCGACCTCAGCGGGTGTCTCGACAGTGACCTGCACGGGCTCGGAGCGACCAATCGAGTACTCGCGGTGCGTCGCGAGCACCACAGTCGAGCCGGGCTCGAGCCCCGTGAGTTCGAACGAACCGTCGGCGCGCGACACGACCGCGCGGTCGCCGAGCAGGCCCAATTGCGCCGCAAAATCGCGGAATCCTGGCGGGAGCTGCTCGAGCTCGGGCGGGCCATCGCCAAAGCGCCGCCGGCCTGCGGGCTCGAAACGGTTCGCGGATGCGGACGCGAGCGCGAACACCTGCGCACCGGCGATCGGCTTGCCGTCGCGATTGGCGACCGTGCCACGCACCGTGCCGCCCGGCTGCAACTCGACGATCACGCCACGCTTGGTCTCGCCTTCCTTCACCTCGAGCGCATCGAGCGTCGTCTCGCGATAACCCGGCGCGCGGAACGTGAGTCGCACCTTCTCGCCCGACTTGACCGGATCGACGCGGAACTTGCCCTGCGGATGCTCGACGAGCAAACCACCCGAGAACGGGTTGCGGTTGCCCGGAGCGTCGGCCTGCGTCTCGACGCGGTCGTTGGTCTCGATCGTGAAGCTCGTCACCGGCTTCTTGCGCGCGGCGTCGACCACGATGCCTTCGAGCGCGCCACCACGCTCCATGCGCACCTCGAAGCCGTCCGGTTCCTTCGCCGGATCCCAGCGGTGCGTCGTGTCCTCAAAGCCCGACTTGAAGAATTCGATTCGGTAGGGAGCCTCGCCCGCGAACGCTCCAGCGGTGAAGCGCCCGTCGACGTCGGACTTGGGGAAATCGAAGCCCTTCACGGCGCTCGCGAGCAACGGCGCGAACGAGAAGTCGAAGTCGAAGTTGCGGAAATCGACGGAGTTCCAGCGCACCGTCACGCCTTCGAGCGGCGCACCGGCGCTGTCGAGCACGCGTCCGCTCACGCGCGGCCCGGTCGGCAGCACGAAGTCCTCGGCGGGCGCGACCATGCCTTCCGCGACGAGCACGCGCGGCCCCTTCGCGGGCACGTGCAGGTCGGCAACGCCGACGAGATCGAACTCGCCCGTGGGAACGTGCTCGATCAGGAACGCGCCATTGGCGTCGGTCGTCGCGTGCGTCGCGAGCAGGAGTTCCTCGGCGAACTGCAGGTCGCGCAAGCCGCGCGGCACGAGCGCGACGTGCGCGCCAGCCAGCGCGCGCGGCGGAGCGCCTTCGCTCTCGACTCCCACGCGCGTCACCACGCGCCCGCGCACTCCGCCGCCCGTCTTCGCCTGGATCGTCGCGAGCGTGTCCTCACCGGCGAGCACCTCGACATCGAGCGTGTGCGACAGCGCAAAACCGGCACCCGACGCCGTCAGGTCGTACCCCGCTCCCGGCGGCAGGCCCGCGAGCAAGAACCCACCGAACTCATCCGTGCGCGCCTTCGCGAACACCATGTCGCCCGCACGCAGGTTCTCGATCACGTTGCCCGGACCGAGCGTGAGCATCACGTCCGCGCCCGCGATCGGCTTGCCGTCGGGCTGCACGACGCGGCCGATCACGCGACCGCCGCTGCGCACGTAAAGGTCGACCGGCCCGCCTTCGCCCGACGCCGCGACGCGCGCGCGCGCCACCGTGTCCGGCACCGACCACGCGCCGCGCGCCTGCAAGTAGTACGTGCCCGTGCGAATGCCGACGAACTCGAACGAACCGTCGGCACCACTCGCGGCGACCGCGATCGGCTGGGTGCGGCTCGCGAACGCTTCGCTCGTCTTCGCGAGGCGCAGCACGCGCCCGAAGAATTCCTGGCCAGCCGGCGGCAGCGGGAGCAGCTCGACCGATGCACCCTCGACACCGGCGCCGCTCGCACGGTCGAGCACACGACCGCTGAGCTTGCCGGGGCCCGAGAGGCGCACGCGCGGCTCGACCGTGAAGCCGTCGCCGGAAATCTTCGGCGCAGTGGTGTCGAGACGTGCCGCCGCCGTGTCGTTCTCGAGCGGAGTGAGCGCCTCGCTCGCGCCAGGTTCGGCCGCTGTCGGCGCGACGGCCTCGGCACCCTGTCCCGTGCTCTCCAAGCCCATCCGCCACCACAGCAACGCCGCCACGACGAGCACGAGCGCCGCGAGAACGACGAGAACCGGCGCGCGCACGGCGCCGCGGAGCGATCGACTGGTCATGAGGGGCCTGAAGGGGGAGAGCTAGCGTAGCGCTGAGCTGCAGTCCTGCGGCGACTCATCAACTCCCGTTCCGCCGCGCGCGGGCACCGCTCGCCGCGACCCGCACGAATTCCTGTGCCGAATCCGCCCGCTGCGGCCTTTCCCGCGCGCGTCCTGCGGTCCATAACGCACCCGTGGATCCGCTCGAGCCGCTCCCCGACCTCGTCAGCGAACAGCCGACCGCGATGCCGCCGTGGCGCCGCACGCTGCTGCTCGTCGGCGGTCAGCTCTGCCTCGTGCTCGGCGTGGTCTTCTGGCTGGTCCCCGTCGTCACCGGCATCCCGTTCTACCTCGCCGCTTTCGCTCTGCTCGCGCCGGTCTCGCCGCGTTTCGCGCGCTGGATCAACGCTCTCGACCGCAAGCTCCCCCACCGCGCGCGCCTCGCGCTGCGGCGCACGCGCATGTGGCGCAAGGAGCGTGTGTCAGAGCTCGCCGCGGGAACGCAGGGCGGCGATGGTCTCGTCGAGCACGGCCTCGAAGGGCGCGGGGCTCCAGCCGAGCTCGCTGCGGGCGCGCGCGGAGTCGAAGCGGAAGTGCGCGCCGAGCATGCGGACGGCGGTCGGGGTGAGCAGCTTCGGCGGAACGAAGGTGTCGAGCGCGGTGACGCCTAGCTCGAGCGCGCGCCATAGCGCCGCGGGAGCCGCACGGCGCGGCGGAGCGACGCCGAGGCGCCGCGCGGCGAATTGGAACGACTCGAGCGACGTCCACGCGGATTCGCACAGCAGGTAACGCCGACCGCGGCGGCCGCGCTCGAGCGCGAGGCGACAACCTTCGGCGACGTCGCGCACGCCGACGACGGAGAGCGAACCCGGCGGCGTGTACGGCAGGCGCGGGCCGTGCGCGAGCTGCTGCAGGAACTTGACGGTGTTCGGCGCGCGCGGCGAAGGCCCGAAAATCGCGCCGGGGTTGACCACGACGACGTCGAGCTCTGTCGTGGCCGCGAGCGCGAGTTCTTCGGCCGCACGCTTCGTGTCGGCGTAGTCGCAGCGCAGCTCGGCGTTGTTGTAGGGCGCGTCCTCGTCGAGCAGCTCGCCCGCGCGCGCGTGGCCGACGGCGACGACGGAACTGATGTGCAGGAGGCGGTCGATGCGCTGCTTGCGGCAGGCCGCGAGCACGGCCCGCGTGCCTTCGACGTTCGCGCGGCGCTGCAACTCGCGGTCGCGCGTCGCGTAGCTGATCACCGCCGCCGAATGCACGACCCACGTGGGCCGTCCACGCGCTACGAGGCGCTCGAGCGAGGAATCGAGCGCGTTCGCGTCGAGCAGATCGCCCTCGCGCCAGCGCACCGGCACGCCGTGCAGCAACGAACGGTCCGCATTCGTTCGCGCGAGCACGTCGACCTCGTGGCCCCGCTCGACCAGCACGCGCGCGATCTCCGACCCGAGAAAACCCGTGCCGCCGGTGATGAGGACATTGGCCTTCATGCCTTCGGCGCGAGCGGCAGCCACAGGTGCACGACCGCACCCGGCCCCGGCGTCGCGTTGGTGATCTCGATCTGCCCGCCGAGGTCCTCGATCACGCGCCGCGCGATCGCGAGGCCGAGGCCCGTGCCGGTGCTGCGTGTCGTGAAGTACGGCTCGAACAGGCGTGCCTGCACCTCGGGCGGAATCCCGACGCCGCTGTCGCGCAGCTCGACCTCGACGCGCTCCGCCGAACTCCACACGCGCACGTGCAGCTTGCCACCGTCGGGCATCGCCTCGAAGGCGTTCGAGACGAGGTTCTGCAGCACGCGGCGCAGCGCGGCGACATCGGCGAGCACCTCGCCTCCGTCGCGCTCGAACTCGAGCTCGATGCGCCGCTCGAGAGCCCACGCACGGTTCAGGTCGAGCACCTCGCCCGCCAGTTTCCCGACGTGCACGCGCTCGAAGGAGCCCTTGCGCACGCCGGTGAGCGCGTGGAAGTCGCTCGCGACGTCGCGCAGGTGCGCCACCTGCCGCAGCGTGATCTCGATCGTGCGCTCGAAGATGCGGTCGAACTCCGGGCTTTTCTCGTCGTGCGCGCGCTTGCACAGCTCCGCCGACACCTGGATCGGCGTCAGCGGGTTCTTGATGTCGTGCGCGACCTGCCGCGCCATCTCGCGCCACGCAGCCTCTTTTTCGGCCTTCACGAGCTTCTCGCGCGCCTCGCGCAGCTCGTCGGTCATGCGGTTGAGCTCGCGCCCGAGCTCGCCCAGCTCGTCGGCGCTGGTCACGCGGTTGTGCGCCTCGAGATCGCCCGCGCCGACCTTCATCACGTGCTCGCGCAGCTCGACGATCGGCGCTGTCGTGCGCCGCGCGACGACCATCGTCCACACGATGCTCACGAGCAGCACGACCAGCGTGGCCTGGAACAGCAACGTGCGCAGCTCGCGCACGCCGCGGAAGATGTCGTCGTTGTCGATGCCGACGCCGACCACCCAGCCGAAACCACCCTCGCTCGCCGGGCGCGTGTGCTTGAAGGCCGCGTTCTTGCGCCGCCCCTGGAAGTCGTATTCCGGATAGAGGCCCCAGTCCGACGCGCGCGCCGCCGCGACCATCTCCGGCAGGTTCACGCGGCCCGGGCTCGAGATGCTTGCGCCGTACAGGCTCGGGTCGCGGTGCGCGAGGATCGTGTCCGCGTCCGAGGCCCACACCCAGCCGTAGGCGGAAGGGAATTCATCGGGACCGACGAGGCCTTGGAAGTAGCTCGACAGCACCGGGCTCTCGACTTCCTGCTGGATGCGGCTCCAGTTCACGAGCACGAAGATCGCGCCGAGAAACTGCCGCGAGCGCTCGGGATGCTCGGGATCGACCGGCCAGTACACCGGCGCGGAGAAGCCGATGTGGAAGTTCTCCGGGTGCGCGCTGCCGTCGTGGCGTGGCGGGAGCAGCTCGGACTCGTGCTGGTCGAGGCGGAACGGCTGGCCGACGCGCGCGGCCTCGAACCACACCTCGTGCGAGTAGTCGCGACTGCCGAGCGCGAGCAGCACGTCCTCGCTCAGCCCCAGCCCCGAGCGCCCGACCGTGTTCGAGATCACGAACTGCCCGTCGGCGCTCACCAGCAGCAGCAGGTCGTAGTCGCGCTTGGCGAGCACCCAGTTGTTGAACTGGTCGACCTGCGTGTCGCGCATCAGGCGCCGCACGTCGAGCGAGTCGTTCTCGAGCTCGCCCGCGAGCTCGCGCTGCCTCTCGTCGAGCGCGAGGTAGCTGCCGGGATCCGCCGCGAGCAACGCGGTGTTGGTGTTGAACTCCTCGACGTCGCGGTCGATGCGCACCGCGAGATCCGCGGCGAGGCCCTTCAGCGAATACAGCACCACGTCCTTGGAGAGCCGCCCGGCCATCTGCGTGTCGACGAAGATCGCGAAGCCGAGGAACGGCACGATCACGGCCGCGAGCACGGCCAGCAGGAACTTGGTCGAGATGCGGCGGATCATGCGGGCGCTTGGCGCGCGCTCCCGTCCCCCGCGCGCGCGGCGGCTGTAGGATGCGCGAACCGCGAGCATCCCAAGCGCCGCACCGCGCCGCAACGGCCTCGCGACTTCGCCCCGTCCGCCACTCCGCCACCCCATGGCCCAGCGCTCCGACCCGGCCCGCATCGTGCTCGTGCGCCTGTCGCACCTGGGCGATGTCGTGCTCGCGCTGCCGCTGTTCCATACCTTGCGCGAGCGTTTCCCGCGCGCCGAGCTCGCGTGGCTCGTGCAGCCGGAATTCGCGCCGCTGGTCGAGGGCCTGCCGGGTCTGGCGCGCACGATCCGCTTCGAACGCCGCCGGGGCCTCGCGGGTTGGGTCGGCCTGCGCGAGGAAATCGCGCGTTTTTCGCCCGACCTCGCGATCGACGCGCAGGGCAACACCAAGAGCGGCTTCGCGCTCGCGATCACCGGCGCTCCGCGTCGCGTCGGCCTCGCACGCCCCGACTGGCGGACGGCCCGCCGCGGCGCGACCCTGCGCTCTCGCACGACGAGCTGCGCGCGGGCCACGAAGCCGCGCGCGGCCTCGGCGTGCGCGCGGGAACGTTGCTGCTGCAGCTTTCGCCGTCGCGCGACGTGCGCTCGTGGCCCGTCGCGCGTGCCGAGGTGCTCGTGCGCGAGCTCGCCCACGAGGGCCGCGCGGTCGCAGTGCTCTCCGGCCCCGCCGAAACGGACGAGGGCAACGAGCTCGAGCAGCGCACGCGCGACGTCCCGCTCGTGCGCCACTGGGTCGGCCAGCGCGGCCTGCGCGCGCTCGCGGGCTTTTTCGGCGCCTCGGCCGAGATCGGCGCGTCGTACCTTGGCTGCGACACGGGCCCGACGCACCTCGCCGCGGCCTGCGGCTTGCCGGTGACCGTGCTCTGCGGCCCGCACAGCCACCTGCGCACCGGCCCGTGGCCCGTGGCGCGCCTCGCGTCCGTGCCCACTGCGGGATCCGTTCATGTCGCCCTGCGTGCGGCGGACGAGCCCGACTGCGCGCCCTGCTTCGGCCGCCGCTGCCACCACCGCGACGGGCCGGTCTGCATGGCCCGCATCGACTCCGACCGGGTGCGCATGGCGCTCGCGGCCCCCGCGCGCGCATAATCTTCGCCCCCATGCGGATGTGGCACTACTTCCTGGGCGGCGCGCTCGTGCTCGCACCGGCGCTGATCGGCACGCTGCTGCTCGGTCTGGCCTTCGACGGCTCGAAGAAGCACCTGTGGGCCGGGCTCCTGACCGCCACCCTCGGCGTCGGCCTGCACACGCTCGTGATCCTGTTCATGCTCGTCACCGGCCGCGTGCTGCGCGAGGCGATCCGCGCGCGCCGCCTGCCCGAGCAGTTCCTCCTCGACCTCAACAATTTCTTCTCGCGCCAGCGCGCCTACCCGCTCGCGGGCCTCGGCGCCGCCTCGATCGTCGCCGCGGGCGTGCTCGGCTACAGCTCGCGCGGCTTCGGCATTTCGCCCATCTGGCATTGGGTGATCGGCCTGAGCGCCGTGCTGCTCAACCTCTGGGCGCTGCAGGAGGAGTACAAGGTCCTGCGCGAGAACCAGCGCCTCGTCGACCGCGCCGCCGCCGAGCTCGACGCCCTCGACCGCGCCCAGGAAGCCGCCGGCGTCCCGCTGCCGCCCGAGCCGCCCGCTGCGCCGCTCATCTCGCTGCGCAACGGCCTGACGCTGCTCATCGCTCCCTGGCTGCCCTACTTCTATTGGACGCTGATCGTCTGGCGCGGCGACTTCTCGCACACGAGCCTCCATCCGTGGGTCGAGGTCTCCGTCATTGGCTTGATCGTCACTGTTCTCGCGCTGAAGGGCCCTCAGGCCCAGAGTGCGCAGAACGTTGAACGGCGAACGGAGACGTGAGCCGGTCGCGGAAGCCCTAGGGCTTCGCGAGTTGCGCGCGCAGCGCGTCGGCCTGTGAGGCAGCGTCGCGGTACTCGGGGTAGACGATGAGCACCTGCTCGAGCAGCGCCAGCTTCTGCGCAGCGTCGGTCGTCGACTGCGAGCGCGTGTAGGCGGATTCGGCCTTGGAGACGAGGTCGACGAGCGTGTCGCGGCGCGCGAGCGCGTCCTGGAAGTAGCCCTGGCCCGAGGCCTCGATCAGTGCGGTGTAGAGCACGATCGCGTCCTCGTAGCGGTGGTCGACCTCGACCGCGCGTGCGGCCTCGTAGTCGACCATCAGGCGCGCGTCGTGCAGGCGCGCGCGTTCGGTCTCGAAGGCCTCGACCTGGCGCTGCGTGATCGCGGCACCGGCGTCGAGCGCCTTGCTGGCCTCAGGGAACTGGCGGCGCAGGATGCGGTTCTCGCACTCGCGCAGGAACTCGGCGGCCTTCTCCTCGCGCTGCGAGCGCTCGAAGCCTTCCTTCGCGAGCTTGTGCTCAGCATCGAACAGCAGCGCGAGCCGGTACTCGTTGCGCGCGGCCGCGAACTGGCCGTCTTCCTCGAGCTGGGCGGCCTGCAGCACGCGCTCCTCGGCGCGCAGCGTGTCGGCCTGCGCACGGCGGCGCTTGGCGCGCTCGTTGTCGTCGTCGTACTTGCCCGTGGCGGAGAAGTGGTGCACCGCCTGGTCGAGGAAGTACTCCTGCATCGCCTCGAGGCCGGTCTGGAAGTACTTCTCCCCCATCCCGCGGCGGTAGTTGAGCTGGATCAGCACGCGGCCGAGGCCGTTCTTCGCGCGCGAGTCGTCGGGCCGGAAGGTCAGCGCCTTCTCGTAGCACTCCGAGGCCTTCGCGAGGTCGTCGTTGGCGTGCCATTCGATCGCGCGCGAGACCCACAGGTTCGCGAGCTTGTCCAGCGAGGCCTCGCGCCAGTCGACGACCTGCTCCACGTCGGGAGCGATCGCGTGCGCCTGCTCGAACTTCGCCAGCGCCTCCTCGTCCCGGCGTTCGAAGCTCAGCCGGCGGCCATCGTCGAGCAGCAGCGCCACCGAAGCGAGCCGCCACTCCTCGCGCGCCTGCGCGTCGTCAGGACGGCGCTCGCAGCGCTCGGACGCGAGTTGCACGGCGCGCAGGTACTCGCCGCGGCGCACGAGGTCGTTGACTTCCCCATCGCGACCGGAACCGGTCGACGAGCAGGCGGCGGCGAGAGCGAGCGTGAGGGCGAGGATCGGGACCGTCGTACGGGTCATCGCGGAGGGTGCTTCGAAGGCCATGGCGGGGCGCGCAGGAGCATGCGGATCGACGATCGGGGCCGCCATTCCTTCCCGCGCACCGGGCGCAGGATGGCTCGCGGAGCAAGGTCGCAAGTCGTTGTGCGGCATGGGTTTAGGTCCTCGCGCTCTCGCTGAGGGCGGCGCCGGCCGAGCCGAACAACAGGATCGGGGCCCAGCTCGACCACAGCGGCGACAGGTCGCCGTCCATGCCCAGCGAGCGGAAGATGAAGTCGGCCGAGAAGTAGACGATGCAGGCGAGGCTCGCGCCCACGAGGCCCTCGAGGCTCTTGCCGCGCTCGCGCCCGAGCAGGAACGGCAGCGTGATCAGGAGCATCACGAGGTTCGAGAGCGGGAAGGTCAGGTGGTACTGGAACAGCGTCTGGTACTCGAGGTTGGTCGGGTCGCGCGACGCGAGGTGCTCGAGCTCGCTGAAGGAGAGCTCCATCGGCATCACGTCGCCCTTCTTGGCGAGCAGCACGTCCGAGGGCGTGAAGTCGACGAGCTCCAGCCACGGCAGCTCGCGCGCCACGGCCGTGTCGCCGGTGGTCTCGCGCAGGTGGCCATTCTCGAGGCGCCACGCGGGCTTGCCCGAAGGATGGTGGTCGTAGAAGGCGCGGTCGGCCGAGATGAAGAACAGCGACTGGCCGCGCAGGCCCGCCACCTGCAGGCCGTCGATGCGGCTCTCGCCCGGCCGGAATTCATCGAGCACGGCGATGTTGCCGGCGAGGTCGCGCAGCGAGACGTCCTCGATCACACGCTCGCGGCGGTGCTTGTCCAGCATGTCCTTCAACGCATCCCGTTGCTGGCCGAGCGCTCCCGTTGCGCCTTCGCGCAAGGCGAACATGCCGCCTGCGACGAGCAACGCGCCCAGATAGAGCGGCGCGAGCACGCGCTGCGCGCTGACGCCGGCGTTGAGGCACGCGACGAGCTCGTTGTAGCGGTTGAGCTTCGAGAGCGTGAACAGCCCCGCTGCCGTGGTGACGAACGGAGCGACCTGCAGGTACAGGAACGGCGTGTTGAGCGCGTAGAAGCGCAGGATCAGCGCCATCGAGGCGCTGGTCCCGTCGTCCCAGGTCTCGAAGTACCGCAGGTTCGCGGCGATGTCGATGATCATCGCGAGGCCGACGATCAGGAGCAGCGCCGTCGCGTACGCGCCGACGAACAGGCCGCCGACATAGCGGTCCATCTTGCCCCCGAGTTGGAGTCCTCCCACTCGCATCGTGTCGGTCCGCTAGCGCCTCACCACGCGCCACGTGAACACCGCGCCGATCAGCGTCCCCAGCAGCGTCGCTCCCCAGGCCGCGACCCACTCGGGCACGACGGCCGTGTTGGCGAGCACCTTCCCCATGCGCATCGAGATCAGGTAGTAGGCGAGCGCATAGGAAATCGCCGCCGCGAGCGCCGCGAGCTGCGAGCCGCGCCGCAGGGCCAGTCCGGTCGGCAGGCCGAGCAGCAGGAACATCGGGCACACCAGCGCCAGCGCGTTGCGAGCGTGCAGCTCGTAGGCCGCGGCGCGCAGGTCGCGCACGGGCACGATTCCGTCGGAGTGCGTCAGGCCCGCGAGCGCCTCCTCGCCACCCTCGGCGAGCAGACCGCGTGTCCGGTCGATGCGCTGGCCGAGCACCGTGCTCGTCTGGAAGCGCCACACCTCGCGATCCTTGGTCTGCGTGCCGAACAGCTCGTCGAGGTCACGCTGCGCCGAGATGCGCCCGACGCGCGTGTCGTAACGCTCGTCCGCCCAGCGCGGCGCCGTCATGTCGACCGTGAGCAGCGAGCCTTCGACGACGATCTGCACCGCCTGCGCGTAAATCGTCTGCGCGGGACGCCCGTCGGCCGGCGGCAAGTGCAGGAACACCTGCCGGAACAGGTTGCGGTCGTCGGGGTCGCGCTCGAGCGCCGACAGGTAGAACTCGCCGAAACGCAGCTCCGTGCGGCCCGGATTCAGCGAGCGCAGGAGCTGCATCGCCGAGTTCTTGCCGTAGCTGCGCTTCTGGTAGTTGAGCGACGGCGAGACGCGCGTCGAGAGGAAGAACAACCCGCTCGACAGC
>JAPLOE010000237.1 GCA_026692705.1 Planctomycetota bacterium | reverse complement strand
CGGCGATCACGATCTCGTCGGCGCGCGGGGGAGAGGGTTGGGCCGGCGGAATGATGCGGAGGACACGGTCGGGCCAGGCGAGTTCGGCGAAGGCGGAGACGCTGTAGGGAGCGAGCAGCGCGTAGGTGCGGGAGCGGCCGTCGAGCCAAGGAGCGGGGTCGCGGACTTCCATCGGGAGGCCGGGGAGGCGCGAGGCGGTGCCGGGGCGCGCGGCGCGCACGGTGGATTCGAGGCGCGCGAGGTAGTCGCGGGCGGCGGAGCTCGCTTCGAGGAACGTCGGCGTGCGGGTGAGCCAGGGATAGAGCGAGAGCGCGACCCAGGCGACGGCGGGAAGTGCGAGAGCGCGCAAGAAACCCGCGGAATCCAGCGCTTTGGAGACGAGCGCGGCCGCGAACAGCGCGTTGATGGCGACGAACGGGAGCTCGTACCAGCCGCGTTCGGCGCGCGAGATCGCGGTGAGCGCCGCGAGGGCGACGAACCACAGCGCGAGCGGGCCGAAGCTCTTGCAGAACTCGCGGCGCGCGGCGAGGGCGAGCACGCCCAGGAGCGCGAGCGCAAACCCACACGAGATCGTCGCGCTGCCGAGCAGGCGCGCGGGCGCGGGAGCGAAGGCCGCGGGGAAGTAGCGCACGAAAGCGCCGAACGACTCGCTCCACGCCGCCGACACCTGCGCCTCGCGGCTGCCGCCGATGCCACCGAGCGCCCAGGTTCGCAGCGCGAACGTCAGCGCGAACGCGACCCACGCGGGCCACGCTCCGCGAGCTGCGGCGCGCAGGCGTTCGCCAAACGAGCCGCTCGAAACGGCAAAGTGCGCGCCGGTGACGACGACGACGGCGATCGCACCGCTCTCCTTCGAAGCCAGCGCCGCCGCGACCGCGAGGGCCGCCAGCCAGCGCGCGGGACGGGCTCGCGAAAGCGCGAGGCACAGCGCGAGCAGCGTGAACACGACCGCGAGCGAGTCCGCGCGGCGCGCGGGCACGTCGATCACGTCGGCGTGGACGAGGTTGGTGCCGTAGACGAGGCCGGCGGCGAGCGCGGCCCAGAGCGCGTGGGCGCTTGCGGCGAGCCAGCGGCGCGCGGCCTCGGCGGCGAGCAGGGCTCCGAGGATCGCGAGGGCAAGGTCGGTGCGGTGGAAGGTCGCCGGGTCGAGGCCGCCGAGGGCATGGTCGAGGCCGAACGACAGGTGCACCAGCGGGCGCCAGTAGCTCCCGAGCGGGTACCGCCCGCCCATGAGCTCCTCCCCGAAGGTCCCGAGGACGTCTCCGACGCTTCCGACCCGGCCGGCGGCGATCAGGGGGAAGGTGTCCCAGCCGACCAGAGGCAGGTCCGCCCCACCCGCCCAGCGCGCCCAGGTCGCCAGCGCGACCGCCAGGGCCCCGAGGGCCAGCCACAGCCGCCTCTGGGGGGCGGAGGCGCTCACGAGCCCCTCCCGGACGCCCGCGCGGGGCCAGCGACCGACCACCTCGCGCTCGCGAACATCGAGCGCAGTATAGGAAGGCCCCCCGCACGCGGTTAGCATGGCCGCCCATCGTTGTCTCACGGGAAGGACCCACTGGATCCCGACCGCCGGACAGCCCAAGCTTCCCTCAACGTTAGAGTTCTCCTCCGCCGATCCTTGCCGGCACCGCTCGAGAGGCCAGCCCCAGCGCGGCACTGACCCCATGACCGAGACTCCGACCCTCAAGGACAACGTCGCCAAGGCCGAGCGCTTTGCGGTCGACCCGCAGCTGTGCATCGCCTGTGACGCCTGCTGCCAGGACTTCCCCGAGATCTTCTTCATGGGGCAGGACGCGAAGGCGCATGCCCACGACGTCCACGACTCGACGCTCTACAACGCGCGTACGGTCGTCGACGTCTGCCCCACGGCCGCGATCGGCTACTCGGGCGAGCTGCCGCCGGCCGAGGACCTCTCGAAGCTCGAGGAAGTGCCGGGCTGGGAGGCCGAGTGGGCCAAGTGGCGCGGCGTCGAGATGGACCCCGTCGAGCGCGACCGCCGCTACGGCCGCGACTTCCGCGTCGACGAGGAAGAGGACTACGTCCGCATCACGGTGCAATTCCCGACCAAGGTGCCCGCGGTGCGCGACCGCTTCCGCTACGGGATGACCGACGTGATGCCGATCTACGGCAGCCACGTCGTGCAGGACGGGAACGTCTTCCAGGTCTACGGCTGGGTCACGGATCCCAAGATCCGCGCGCTCTGCCACACGACCTCGAGCTTCCCCGGCCAGTTCCTGACCACCATCGAAGTCAAGCGCACGACCTTTGGGCACCGCTTCCGCTTCGACGGCCACCAGAAGCTCGAGATCCTCGTCTTCAAGAAGCCCGGCCTCGCCGAGACCTGGCAGTGGCGCTCGCACTTCATCACCGAGAAGTGCACCGCCTGCACGATCTGCGAGCGCGTCTGCCCCACCAACGCCATCTCCGGCGGCGAGCGCTTCTTCATCGACCCGGACCTGTGCATCAACTGCTCGGTCTGCGGCATCTACTGCCCCTTCGACGCGATCACCAACGACCGCGACACGCTCGTCACGCACATCAAGCCCAAGCAGGTGCCCAAGGCGCTCGTCCACGAGGAGCTCTGCACCGGCTGCGAGTTCTGCGTCGACGTCTGCCCCTTCGAGGCGCTCGAGATGAAGCTCGACAGCGACGGCTTCAACCGCATCGCGGTCGTGATCGAGAAGAACTGCACCTCCTGCAAGCTGTGCGAGCAGGTCTGCATCAAGGACGCGATCGAGATCCCGCGCGTGCAGGACTTCCGCGACATCGGCATGAGCTTCATGAGCTACCTGAGCGACGGCCACTAGGCCGCCCGCCCCACGCTCCCCAAATCCCGAGGGACCCGGCCCAGCGCTGCTGGACGGGTCCCTTCGCCTTGCGAGGTCGCTTCGTGTGCTAGTTTCCTCGCATGCGACGAGCCGACGCACTTCGCACTCTCGGATTGCACGCCGCCGAGCTCCACGAGCGCTTTGAAGTCGAGCGCCTGAGCATCTTCGGCTCGGTTGCGCGCGACGAAGCCCGCGACTCGAGCGACGTGGACCTGCTGGTGAACTTCGCGCGGCCGGTGACGCTGTTCACCTTCATCCGGCTGCGGGCGCAGCTCGCCGCGTGGCTCGAGGCGCCGGTCGACCTCGCCGAGGAAGAAGCGCTGCACGCGCGCCACCGCGACCGGATCCTCCGCGAGGCCATTCGAGCCGCCTGAGTGGCGCTTTCGCGTCGAGGACATGCTGGTGGCCCTCGACCGCATCCACGGCTACACGGTCGAAGTGACCTTCGAGCAGTTCCGTGCAAGCCCCATGCGCGTCGAGGCCGTGCTCTAGAACTTTGCCGTGCTCGGTGAAGCCGCGAACCACGCCCGCCGCCACGCCGCAGCTGCGCACCCCGAGATCGAGTGGGCCGAAATTCGAGCGATGCGAAACGTGGTCGTCCACGAATACGCCGGCGTCCGGCTCGAGACCATCTGGGAGACCGTTCAGCGCGATCTACCCCGCTTGCCCCCTCACACCACCCACTGCCCCCGGCGTCTCCGCCCCTTCCACCCGCGGCGCTCATCCTGGGAAGAACTCCAACAACGCGACGTTGTCCCCGACGCCCCCGCGTGCCCACCAGTCACGAGCCAACCCGAAACCGCGCCATTCGCCCCGCCAAACAAGGCTCGAGACCGAGCTCCGGCCCGCCGTGCCTGCGGCACCTCCCCGCCGTGCCGAACCGGGAGTAGCATCGCGCCCATGGTCGTCCACTTGGCCGTCCTATCCACCCTTTGCTTAGGTTAGGGCGGCTTCGAGCCAACTCGGCAAGCCGACACCAGAACTTTCGGGAAGCGAAATGGCATCTTCCAAACGAGACTTTGAGCGGTTCGTGGCCTCGCTTCATGTCCCAGGCGCCGAGGCCCCACCGGATGTGAGGCGCTTGGCCAACCTCGCCCTGGCTCAATTCGACGCTCTGGCGAGCACCTCACGCCAGCGCAGCCAGCGGTCCGTTTATCTGGTGGGCCTGGCCCGGCAGGAGATGACCCAGACACCTGAGAGTCCTCCCGAATTCGCGGCCCTGGCTGTAGATGGCGCCTGGCCTTGGAAGCGGCTGCGAAGCATGACCATCGGCCCTTTCCGTGGGTTTCGGAGACCGGAGTCCTTCGACCTGCAAAAGCGGTTGGTCCTCTTCTACGGCCCCAACGGCAGCGGAAAGACAAGTTTCTGCGAAGGTCTGGAATTCGGCCTGCTGGACTCCGTCGAGGAGGCGGGGACCAAGCGCATCGACGGGCGTACCTACCTCGCCAATTTGCACGCCGGCCGCTTCGAGGCACCCACGTTGCGGGCGACTGACCACCAGAATCGGGAGGTCGCCGTCGTCGCGAATGCCGACACCTTCCGGTTTTGCTTCATCGAAAAGAATCGCATAGATGCCTTCTCCCGAATTGCGGCCCGCCCGCCGGCACAGCGGACGGAGCTGATCGCCACGCTGTTTGGCATGGAGAAGTTCAACGAGTTCGTGGACCACTTCAACGAGTCCGTTGACGCGCAGCTTGTGACGACCGCGACAAAGCAGCCTGCGTTGACCTCCAAGCGCGACGCGTTGGCCCACGATCAGGCCATCGTCAATGGCGAGGCCCAAGCCCTGTTGCAACTTTCGGCGGAGGAGGCTGACTTGGCCGCCGCCCACGAGCACGGCATGACCTATGAGGGGCTAAGGGCCTTTATCGGCGATGCCCGCGGCCCCGGACGTCTGCAAGAGCTCGATGGCATCCTCACCGCAGTGCCACCGAGCGCCATCGGCGTCTCGCGCGACGGGCTGCTGGCCGCCCTTGAAGCTCCGCGCTCAGCCCATGAAGAACTCGCCGGCGTCAGGGCCAAGCTTGAGGCACGCAGCAGTCAAGTTTCCTTCAAGGACCTATACACCGCCGTCCTCGCGCTGCAAGTCGTGGACAAGGATCACTGCCCAGCCTGTGACACATTACTGGCCGACTCCAAGTCCAACCCCTTTGAGAAGGCCAAGGCGGGCCTGGCTGACTTGAAGGAACTTGGCGAGTTACAGGAGCGGCGCAAGATCGCCGAGGGCAATCTCGATACTGCCTCGCGCGAGCTACGCCGCCAACTTGGGAATCTGTCTGCTTTCTTGGCGACGCACGAGGAGCATGAGACACCCCTCGGGCAATTCCTCGCGGGCCTCCTTGCTGCGCCTGCGGGCGAGTGGTGGTCCGCGATCCGCCCTGCCCGCCTGACTGACGAGGGTGCGGCGGCCGATGCAGTCACGCTCGAGGCGATTCTGACGTTGGCCGAACGCGTCGAGGCTCAGGACGCGGCCTCTGCTCTCGCAGGGCAGCAGAGGCAGCGCCACGCCAACGAACGCGCGGCCCTCGTAGCCCGGCAGCTTGCTATCCAGGCGCAGGACCTGAAGCGCAAACATCTTGTCGATGCCGTGGCCGCTGCCAGAGCCAGAATTACGGCGTTTCACGTGGACAACGCGCAGCTCATCCGCGATGCGGCCCAGGAGGCGCTAGACATCGCGCGTGACGCTCCCATTAAGGCGGCGTACGACCGCTTCCTGGTCCTGCTGCGCCGGTACCGCAATCAGCTCCCCGGCGAGCTGATGACGGGCCTGAACGACGCGGCCATGAACCTATATAACGAGTTCAATCGCAACGACCTCGACCCGGACAAACTCGCTGAGCTCCATCTGCCCCTCAACGGCGAGCAGAAGATCGAGATCTCGTTCCGAGGCAATCCGGGCGTGCGGGTGGACGCCCTACGCATCCTCAGCGAGGGGCACATCCGCTGCTTGGGCTTGGCGATCCTGCTGGCTAAGGCTCAGACCATTCGAAGCCCCCTAGTCGTGTTCGACGACGCCATAAATGCTATCGATCATGACCACCGCGGCGGCATCCGTGAAACGATCTTTGAGAGCGATCATTTCGCCGATACGCAGCTCATTGTGACTTGCCACAGCAATGAGTTCATCAAAGACATCCAACAGCATTTGCCTGCTGCCCGCCGAGACGACTGCCAAGTCTACCTGTTCCGCAACCACGCGGGCGACTATCAGCCACGCGTATCGGGCAACGTTTCGATCAGAAACTATGTGGCCAGGGCCCGCGCGTCAAAGAACAACCTTGACAACCGCGATGCCCTCGCCGCATGCCGTCAGGGGCTCGAGATGCTCTCCGAGAAGGTGTGGCGTTGGCTCGGCAGCCACGATTTGGGAGTGCTTAGCCTGCAGCTCTCCGGCGTGGACGCCCAGCCGTCCCTGCGCAATCTGTGCGAAGCGCTGCGAAAGCGACTCGACGACGCGGGGACATTCAGCCATGCCAACAAGCCCGCACTGATTGCCGCCTATGGCCGAATCCTAGGCATCCCCGCCAACAATCTGGTGTGGACCTACCTAAACAAGGGCACGCACGAAGAAGCGGACCGAGACGACTTCGATGCCGAGCTGGTGGAGTCCGTGGTTCGAACGCTCGAACAAGTCGACGCCTTGGACTTGCGCTCGGGTCGATAGGGTTTCTGAGCCATGCCTAGCCGCCCGCGACCTCACAAGCCCTCAGAAGGGCTGGAACGGGTTGTGAGCGATTCTCGTCGGCGACACGGCAAACCGGCCTCGCTGCTGTTCCGCCCTTGTCGCCGAGTTCCTGGAAGTCCGCGAACCTTCAAGTGAGCCCATACGGCAGGCCCAACTCTCTCCGGTCAACCTTGCACCGCCACCGCGCCCGCCCGCCGACCTACCTGCATCCGCTGCCCCCCCCACTGCCACCCCGTCCGTCGCGAACCCCGCCCTGAGATGCAGCCGCTTCCAGCTCGCTCGTCGCCTGCGAACGAGGCCGGCGAGTACGTTGCCGCGCACTCGCCGACTCTCGAGCCCTCCCGAATCCGCACGCATCGCGCCGCCGAACACGGCTCGAGACCCCGCTCCGGCTCGCAGCGCGGAGCCGGCGGCAGCGGCGTCCCCATGGCCGGTCGATTGGAGTACCTGTCCATCGAATTCGCACTCCTCGCCGGATCCACGAGTCAGTTGGAGCGAGTCACTTCATCCACTGACCCGGACATTGAGCGGAACGAGCTTGGGGCGAACGGGATGGTCATCGTTCACGGATACGCCGAGGTGCGACTCGAGACCGGCTGGCGGTCGATCCGGCGGGATCTGGCGAGTCGCCAAAGCCGCCGCCAGACCTGCGGGATTGCACCCCGGGGCCGCGCAACGCCGCGGCGGCTGCACGGTCATTCCGCGGGCGGTTCGTCGAGATCAAGCTCAGTGGTGGCTCCAGACTCGGGGGCCTCGGCGCGCGCGGCGCCGCCGAAGGCGCCGGTGGTGCCGTCGCGGCCGGTGGAGGCCTCGCGGCCGAGCAGGCTCGCGGGAATCACGACGCCGCGGCCGTACTTGCGGCGCAGGCGGTCGAGGCCGGGCGAGACGCGCTCGATGCGGTCGGCGAAACGCGCGCGTTCGGGGGATTCGGCCGGCGCCTCGGTCTCGGTGGGGTTGGAGCCGAACAGCATGCCCTGGTGTGGCGTGCGAACGTCGTCGAGGTTCGCGATCTGCAGGCCGAGCAGGCGCAGCGGGCCCTGCGGGATGCGGTCGAGCAGCTCGCGCGCGGCGGAATAGAAGCGCACGCCGACGTTGGTGGAGAAGGACAGCGTGTGCGTGCGCGTCAGCGTCTTGAAGCTCGGGTAGCGCGCCTTGATCGTCACGGTGCGGCCGCGCAGGCCCGCGTCGCGCAGGCGGAAGGCGAGCTCCTCGCAGAACTCCAGCAGGCGCAGGCGCAGCTCCTCGCGGCTGTGGATGTCTTTCGGGAACGTGCGCTCGAGGCTGTAGCTCTTCTCGTCGCGGCGCGGCGTGACGCGGCGCGTGTCGATGCCGTGCGCGAGGTCGTGGATCCACGCGCCCGAGGCGCCGAAGCGCTTCGCCACTTCATCGCGCGGCAGGCGCGCGAGCTCCGCGATCGTGCGCACCCCCATCGCCTCGAGCCGCTTCGCCGTGCGCGGGCCGACGCCGAAGATGCTCGACACCGGCAAGGGCGCGAGCACCGTCTGCACGTCGTCGGGCAGGATCACGCGAAAGCCGTCGGGCTTGTCCATGTCGCTCGCGAGCTTGGCGATGAACTTCGAGCTCGCGATGCCGACCGACGCGACGAGGCCGGTCTCGCGCAGGATGTCGCGCTTGATCGCGCGGCCGATCTCGAGCGGGTCGCCGCTCGAGAGCTCGCAACCGGTGACGTCGAGGAAGGCCTCGTCGAGCGAGAGCGGCTCCACGAGCGGCGTGTAGGCGCGGAAGATGCGCATGATCTTCCGGCTCTCGGCCGTGTACTTCTCGAAGTTGGGCGGCACGACCACGAGCTCGGGGCACAGCCGCAGCGCCTCCGCCGTCGGCATCGCCGATCGCACGCCGAAACGCCGCGCGGGATAGCTCGCCGCCGCCACGACGCCCCGCCCGTTCGCCGCACCGCCGACCACGACCGGTCGCCCCGCGAGCGAAGGATCGTCGCGCACCTCGACCGACGCGTAGAACGCGTCCATGTCGACGTGCAGGATCGGCGTCGGCGAGAGGTTCATGGAGCCAAGGATCTTCCCGCGCGGGGACGGCAACGTCCACCGCAGCAGGGCGCAGGCGCTAGCTAGAGGCCACCGCGGGCCTGGATCGCGGCCGCGAGGCCGGGGTCGTCGGGGAACTGCGACTTGAGCTGCGCGTAGATCGGGTCGGCCTCGTTGCCGCGGCCGACGAGGTCGAGCATCTTGGCCTTTTCGAGCACCAGCGCCGGCTGGCCGGGGAACCTCGTGAGCAGGCCTTCGACCAGCGCGACCGCCTCGTTGCCGCGCCCGAGCTTGGCGAGGATCGTCGCCTTGAGCAGCGTCGCCTTGGGAGCGCCGCCCGAGAGCTGGATCGCGCGGTCGGTGGCCTCGATCGCCTCTTCGTTGCGGCCGAGCTCGTTCAGGATCGCGCCGCGGTTGATGTGGATCTCGGGATCCTCGGGCTTGAGCTTCGCGCACTCGTCGGTGGCGACGAGCGCCTCGCTCCAACGGCCGAGCTGGCCGAGCGTCGCCGCGCGGTTGATGCGCGCGTCAGTGTTCTGCGGCTCGAGCGCGAGCAGCTCGTCATACAGGCGCAGCGCGTCGGCGAAACGGCCGCCGTTGTAGGCCTCGAAGGCCGCGATCTGCTTCGCGGTCGCTCCGAACCCCTGCCCCACGCTCGTGCCGGCGTTCGCACCCGAGCCGGCGCTCGCGCCACCCGTGGCCGGCGCCTTTGCGGGCTGCGAGTCGCCGCAGGCGGTGAGCCCGCAGCACAACGCGAGCGAGAGCACGACGGGCAGGAACGGGCGCGAGGGGGTCGGCATGGGAGTCGGGAACCGCGGCAGGAGGGCGGGGATCTGGGTCGCGCGGGGCGCTTCCCCCACCATATCCGATCGCGGGTGGACAAGCAGCGCGGCGGGCCTAACCTGTTCGGCCCCATGCGCTTCTCGAAGGTCCGCATCGCCGCGACGACCCGCGTCCTGCCGGACGAGGTCGTGACGTCGGAGGCGCTGGAAGCGGCGCTGGAGCCCGTCTACTCGCGCTTTGGCCTGCGCGTGGGCCGGCTCGAGCTGATGACCGGCATCCGCACGCGCCGCTTCTTCCCGCGCGGCTGGCGCCCGAGCGACGGCTCGACCCAGGCCGGCGAGCTCGCGCTCGCGCAGGCGGGCCTAGAACGCGCGCGCGTCGGGCTGCTCGTGCACGCGTCGGTCTGCCGCGACTTCCTCGAGCCCGCGACGGCCTCCGTCGTGCACCACCGCCTCGGTCTGGCGGCGACCGCGCCGGCCTTCGACCTCTCGAACGCGTGCCTGGGCTTTGCCAACGCCGCGAGCGTCGTCGCCGCGCAGATCGAGCTAGGCGCGATCGAGTGTGGCCTCGTCGTCGCGGGCGAGTGCGGGCGCTCGCTCGTCGAACGCACGATCGCGGCGCTCAACGCCCGCACGGACCTGACGCGCGAGTCGCTCAAGGCGAGCTTCGCGTCGCTCACGATCGGCAGCGGCGCCGCAGCGATGGTGCTCGCCCGCGAGGACCTCTGCCCGAGCGGCCCGCGCCTCGTCGCCGCCACCGCCCGCGCCGCGACCGAACACCACGTGCTCTGCCACGGCGACCACTCCGGCGACGGCATGCTGATGGAGACCGACAGCGAGGCGCTGATGCACGCGGGCAACGCGCTCGCGGTGCGCACCTTCGCCGACTTCCTCGCCGAAACCGGCTGGAGCCGCGCGTCGGTCGAGCGCGTCATCACGCATCAGGTCGGCGTCGCGCACCGCAAGCTGCTCCTCGGCAGCATGGGCATCGACCTCGCGCTCGATTTCCCGACCGTCGAGCGCTACGGCAACATCGGCTCGGTCTCGTTGCCGCTGTCGTGGGTCGAGGCCCGCGAGGCCGGCTTCGTGCGCGCCGGCCAGCGCACGGTCCTGATGGGCATCGGCAGCGGCCTGCAGTGCCAGATGCTCGCGCTCGAGCCCTGACCCACGCGCCCGCGCTATGCTGCCCGGCGCATGGCACGGGACGACATCGAGTGGAGGCGCGAGAACGCCGAGGGCGAGCGGATCGAGATCAAGGCCCACCAGGTCCGCCAGCGCTGGGACTTCTTCTGGCGCCCCGGCCGCAGCTTCGGCTGGGAGCCGCTCGAGACGCCGCTCTTCGAGGATTGGCTGGAAGTGCTCGACGGCGTCGAGCGCCGCGTCAACCGCCGCCAGTACCCCCTGGACGAGCCCGACAAGGTCCGACGGCAGATCCGGGCACTGTTTCCCAAGCACAAGCTCGACGGGGAGTGAGGCCGGGGGGGGGCTGGACGAGACGGAGAGCTCCAGAGAAGGCCTCCAGACGGCCCAGTGGGGCGGCGAAGGCCGCTGGGACGCCCCTCCTGTGCTTGTGGGCTCGGCTCCCGCCTCGCCGTTGTCGCTGGCGCGCGGCGCTGCGCTTGCGCGCCTCGCTGCGCTCGGCTCGGCTCCGCTCCCTCGCGCGCGGCCCTTTTCCCCCCTGCTGCCGTTGCCTCTCCCTCCCTCCGCTCCCTCCCTCCGGGTCCCACCCCTTGCCGTCCTTCGCTCCGCGCGCTACAAAGCGCCCTTCCACCCATTTCAGAAAAATCTGAAATCGGTGCGCGCCCCTCCGGGCGACCCCATGGCCGAGCCGACCCCGACCCCCACCCCGCGCGCCGCGTTGAGCGTTCCCGGGCTCGAGCCCGAGCTCGCGGCGCAGCTTCCGCAGTTCGAGCTGTTCTTCAAGACGATCGGCTTCAAGCGCCTGCACGGCCGCATCTGGGGCCTGCTCGTGCTCTCCGGCCGCTCGATGACGGCGAAGGAGATCTGCGAGGGCCTGCACCTGTCGCAGGGTGCGACGTCGACGGCGCTCAACGAGCTGACCGAGTGGGGCGCGATCACCAGCGAGTTCGACCACGAGCGGCGCTGCCACCTGCACGGGCCCGTGTCGAACACGCTCTCGATCGCCGCGACCGTGATCCGCCGCCGCGAGCAGGTCGTGTTCCAGCAGTTCAAGGTGGCGAGCCAGCGCATGCTCGCCTTCGTGCAGGAGCAGCACGGCGAGAAGGATCCGCGCGTGATGACGCTGCGCTCGATCATCTCGACCTGCGAGATCGCGGAGGCTGTGATGAGCCTCGTGGTCGGCGCCGTCGCGAGCGCGCTCGACGACAGCCAGAGCCTGCTGCACAAGGCGGTCTCGGCGGCTCTGAAGGTCGGCGTCGTGGTGCCTGGGCGCGTGCTGCTCGGCAAGAACGGGCTGAACGAGTTGATGGCGAGCGCGCTCGAGGCGAAGGATGTCTCGAGCCGCACGAAGCCGAGCGCGGGGACGCACTCGAACGGTGTCGCGAACGGCACGAACGCTGCGCCCAAGGCCGCCGCGGGCACCAAGCGCCGCCAGAACAAGGAGGCGCGCCGTGCGTGAGCTCCCGCGCGTCGTGATCACCGGCATCGGGCTCGCGAGCCCCAACGGCGACAGCCTGCCGCAGTACCGCCGCAACCTGCTCGAGGGCAAGAGCGGCGTCGTCCCCTACAACATCCGGCACGTCGGCGACACGTTCGCGGGCGTGTGCAACTTCGATCCGCTGCGTTACCAGACCCGCAAGGAAGTGCGCCGCGGCACGCGCGCCGGCGGCATCTCGATCTGGTGCGCGCAGGAAGCTCTCAAGGACGCAGGCATCGAGCTCGCCAGCCGCGATCGCGCGCGCGTCGGCGTCTACATCGGCATCACCGAGCACGGCAACGTCGAGACCGAGAACCAGATCCACGAGGTCGCGCAGTACGGCTTCGACCTGTCGTTCTGGTCGCACCACCACAACCCGCGCACGGTCGCCAACAACCCGGCCGGGGAAGTGACGCTCTCGCTCGGCATTCCCGGGCCGGCCTACTGCCTCGGCGGCGCTTGCGCGGCGGGCAACCTCGGGCTGATCCACGGCATGCAGATGCTGCAGCTGGGCATCGTCGACCTCGCGCTCGGCGGCGGCGTGTCGGAATCGATCCACACGTTCGGCATCTTCGCGAGCTTCCGCTCGCAGGGTGCGCTCGCGCGCCACGACGACGCGAGCAAGGCCTCGCGACCCTTCGACCGCGACCGCAACGGCATCGTGGTGAGCGAAGGCGGCTGCCTGTACACGCTCGAGCGGCTCGACGACGCGCTCGCGCGCGGCGCGAAGATCTATGCCGAGGTGCGCGGCTATTTCGTCAACTCGGACGCGAGCGACTTCGTGCTGCCGAGCTCGAAGGGCCAGGAGGCCTGCATCCGGGGCGCGCTCGCGCACGCGGGACTGGGCGCCGAGGAGATCGACATCGTCAACACGCACGCGACCAGCACCAAGCAGGGTGACGAGGTCGAGTGCGAGGCGATCCGCAAGGTGTTCAGCGGCACGCCGACGCGCGTGAACAACACCAAGAGCTACATCGGCCACACGATGGGAGCCGCGGGAGCGCTCGAGCTCGCCGGCAACCTGCCGTCCTTCGAGGACGGGCTCGTGCACCCGACGATCAACGTCGACAACCTCGACCCGGCCTGCGCGCTCGACGGCCTCGTGCTCAACGAGCCCGCGCGCTACTCGCGCGGCATCGACCGCATCCTGAACATGTCGTTCGGGATGCTCGGCATCAACTCGGCGGTCATCGTCGAGCGGTATCGGAACTAGCCCCCACTCCCCTCTCCCACCCCCGACGACATGACCCGCGACGAAATCGTCCTCGCCATCAAGGACATCATTGCCACGATCGCTCCCGACGAGGAGCTCGGTGGCCTCGAGCTGGAAGTGCGCCTGCGCGACCAGATCGAGCTCGACTCGATGGACTTCCTCGACATCGTCATGGAGCTGCGCAAGCGCTACGGCGTGCAGGTTCCCGAGGAGGACTACATGCAGCTCGCCACGCTCAAGGGTTGCGTCGATTACCTCGGTCCCAAGCTCGAGTCCAAGGCGCTCGTGCTGACGGCCCTCAAGGGCTGAGCCGACCCGCCGTCGTTCCAGCGAGCCCGCGACACCGTGCGCTACGACGCCCTGATCCTCGGTGCCGGAATGAGCGGGCTCGGCGCCGGGATCCGGCTCGCGCAGGCGGGCAAGCGCGTCGCGGTGCTCGAGCGCCACTACCTCTGGGGTGGCCTCAACTCGTTCTACAAGCGCGCTGGACGCCGCTTCGAGACCGGGCTGCACGCGCTGACGAACTTCGTGCCGAAGGGCGTGCCCAACGTGCCGCTCACGCGCATCCTGCGCCAGCTGCGCATCCCGCACGACGCGCTGCGACTCGCTCCGCAGCGGCACTCGAAGTCGGCGCTGCGACTCGCGAACGGCGAGACGCTGCAACTCGAGTACTCCAACGACCTCGCGCGCATGCGGGCGAGCGTCGCGCGGCTTTTCCCGGCGGAAATCGATGGTTTCGAGCGGCTCGTCGCGGCGCTGCCGGGCTACTCGGACGCGAGCGAGTCCGACCGCACGACGAGCGCGCGCGTGCGCCTGGCGGAGTTCGTGCGCGAGCCGCGGCTCGTCGAGCTCCTGATGATCGCGCCGCTGTTCTACGGCTCGCCGACCGAACGCGACATGAGCTGGGCCGAGTACGGCATCCTGTTCCGCTCGATCCACCTCGAGGGCATGGCGCGCCCCGAAGGTGGCATCAAGGCGCTGCTGGAGCTCCTCGTCGAGCGCTACAGGGCCGAAGGCGGCGAGCTGCGCATGCGCACCGGCGTCGCGGCGATCCTGCACAAGGACGGGCGCGTCACCGGAGTGCGGCTCGACGACGGCACGGAGCTCGAGTGCGAGCGCGTGCTCTCGTCGGCGGGCCTCGTCGAGACGCAGGCACTGTGCGGCGAGCCGCGCGCGAGCGAGGACGACCCGCGCATCGGGCGGCTGAGCTTCGTCGAAGTCTGTTGCGTGCTCGATCGCGCGCCGCTCGAGCTCGGCCACGACACGACGATCGTGTTCTATTCCGACAGCGAGCGCTTCCTCTACGAACGGCCGGAAACGCCGGTCGAACCGCGCGCGGGCGTGATCACGTGCCCCTCGAACTACCTGACGAGCGTCCCCGACGCCGAGCCGCTCGTGCGCGTGACCTGCCCCGCGAACCACGGCTTCTGGACGGGCCTCGACGAATCGCGCTACGCCGACGAGAAGGCGCGCGCGGTCGACGCGATGCTCGCGACAGCCGAAAGCTTCTCCTTCCCCATCCGTCCCCACACCGTGTTCCGCGACTCTTTCACTCCGCGCACGATCGAGCGCTTCACCGGGCACCGCGGCGGCGCCGTCTACGGCAGCCCGATCAAGCGGCGCGACGGCCAGACCGACCTGCGTGGCCTCGAGCTGATCGGCACTGACCAGGGCCTCGTCGGCGTCGTCGGCGCGCTGCTCTCCGGCATCAGCATCGCCAACCGTTCGGTGCTCGCGCCCTCGGGAGGTGTCGCGTGAGCGAAGAACGCCGCTATTTCCGCGGTTCCAGCGACGGCAAGAAGCCGCGCGCGACCGACCCGCTCGCCAAGGCCCGCGGCGAGTACGACCTGATCGTGATCGGCAGCGGCCTCGCCGGCATGACGGCCGCGAACGTGCTCGGAAGCCTCGGCCACAAGGTCGCGCTGCTCGAGCAGCACTACAACTTCGGCGGCATGGCCACGTGGTTCAAGCGCCGCGGCGGCCACGTGTTCGACGTCTCGCTGCACGGCTTCCCCGTCGGCATGGTCAAGACCTGCCGGCGCTACTGGAGCCCCGAGATCGCGTCGCGCATCGTGCCGCTCGACGGCGTGCGCTTCGACAACCCGCAGTTCCGGCTCGACACGACCTTCACGCGCGAGGACTTCACCGAGAAGCTCGTCACGCAGTTCGGCGCCGAGCGCACGACGGTCGAGGCCTTCTTCGACTACCTGCGCGGTCTCAACTACTACGACGACCCGCGCGACACCGTCGCCGACTGTTTCGAGCGCTTTTTCCCGGGCCGCAACGACATCCACCGCCTGCTGCTCGAGCCGATCGCCTACGCCAACGGCTCGACGCTCGAGGACCCGGCGATCGCCTACGGCATCGTGTTCTCGAACTTCATGTCGAAGGGCGTGTACACGTTCACCGGCGGCACGGACTGGCTCGTCGGCAAGATGAAGGACGAGCTGCGCCGCAACGGCGTCGAGCTCCTCAACAACGTGCAGGTCGAGCGCATCACCGTCGAAGGCGGGCGCGCGACCGGCGTCGTGGCCAACGGCCGGCACCTGCGCGCGCGCGCCGTGCTCTCCAACGCCAACGTCAAGCGCACGATCCTCGACCTCGTCGGCCGCGAACACTTCGACCCGGCCTTCGTGCGCGACGTCGAGGCGGTGCGGCTCAACAACTCGAGCACGCAGGTCTACATCGGCATCAAGGAGGGCTGCACGGTCCCCTGGATCACCGACCTCCTGTTCACGTCGACGCGCGAGCGCTTCGACTCGCCCGCCCTGTGCGATTTCCACGGGAAAAGCCGCACGTTCTCGTTCTACTACCCCAAGGTCCGGCCGGGCAGCGAGCGTTTCGCGATCGTCAGCTCGACCAACGCGAACTGGGCCGACTGGGCCAAGCTCGACGAGGCCACGTACGCAATCGAGAAGGCGCGCCTGATCGAGGACACGCTCGTGCAGCTCGAGCGCTACGTACCCGACATCCGCGCCATCGCCGACCACGTCGAGGCCGCGACGCCGCGCACGTTCGAGTTCTACACGCAGCACCTGCAGGGCGCGTCCTTCGGCACCAAGTGGGAAGGCCTGCGCCCGAGCATGGAACTCTCGAGCCACATCGAGGGCCTGTACCACTCAGGCTCCGTCGGAATCATCATGTCGGGCTGGCTGGGAGCCGCGAACTACGGCGTGATCACGGCCAACAAGGTCGACCTGTTCCTGCGCGCCGCCGCGCAGGCCGCGGCGGGAGGCCGCTAGCGATGGACGACAAGACGCATCTCGACATCCACTCGATCATCCCCCACCGCGAGCCGTTCCTGTTCGTCGACCGTATCGTCGAGCGCGGAGAGGGCCGCATCGTGACGGAGTGGGACGTGCGCGCGGACGCCAACTTCTTCCGCGGCCACTACCCCGGCCAGCCGCTCGTGCCCGGCGTGCTGATCTGCGAAAGCGCCTTCCAGGCCGGCGCGATCCTGTGCGCCGCGGACGAGCGCGACTCGATCCCCGAAGGTGCGGTCCCGGTGCTCACGCGCATCGCCGACGCACGTTTCCGCCGTCGCGTCGGGCCCGGGGAAACGCTGCGTTTCGAGGTCACGCTCGACGAACGTGTCGGCCCCGCGCGCTACATGACCGCCAAGGTCTCGAGCAACGGCCAGAACGTGCTGCGCGTGCAGTTCGTCGTCGCCGTCACTGCCGGAGGGCTCTAGTGGACTTCCTCGGGCTCGCGGGCAAGCGTTTCGTCGTCACGGGCGTCGCCAACAAGAAGAGCGTCGCGTGGCACGTGCACAAGCAGCTGCGCGAGTGCGGCGCCGAAGTGATCCACGTCGTGCGCTCGCGCGACCGCAAGGCGCAGCTCGAGGCCGCGCTCGCGCCGTCGCCGGTGTACGTGTGCGACGTCGAGCAGCCCGAGCAGATCGCCGCGCTCGGGGAAGCGCTCGCCGCGCACGGCCCGCTGGACGGTCTCGTGCACTCAATCGCCTTCGCGAACTTCTCCAAGGGCCTGCGCCCATTCGACGAGACCGACCGCGCGGACTTCCTGCAGGCGGTCGACATCTCCTGCTACTCGCTCGTCGCCCTCGCGCGCGCGCTCAAGCCGCACTTCACGCGCGACGCCTCGGTGGTGACGATCTCGATCTCCAGCACCACCATCGCGGCCGAGAGCTACGGCTACATGGCTCCGATCAAGGCCGCGCTCGACTCGGCGGTCGTGTTCCTCGCCAAGAGCTTCTCCACGACGAGCGCCGTGCGCTTCAACGCCGTGAAGGCCGGCCCCTTGAAAACCTCGGCTTCCGCGGGAATTCCCGGGTATCTCGACAACTACCTGTACGCCGAGGGCGCGACGCTGCGGCACGCGGCCGTGAAGACCGAGGAGGTCGCGAGCACCGCGGTGTTCCTGCTCTCGCCGCGCTCCTCGGGCATCAACGGCCAGGGCCTCGTCGTCGACGCGGGCATGGGCTTCAACTTCTTCGACCGCGAGATCGTCAAGCGCTTCAACAACGGAGGCTCGGGCTCGTGAGCGCTCCCGTCGTCGTGCTCGCTCCGCTCCCGCTCGTGCTGCCGCGCGGTCGCGAGCGCGTCGAGCTGCAGCGCGACCACGCTCGCCGCGCAGTGCGCGAGAGTGCGCTTGCGATCTCGGCCTCACTCGGGGAACTCACGAAGACAGCCGACGACGTTCCGCTGCCCTCCAACGGCTGGTTCTGGTCGCTGAGCCACTCTCCGGCGCACGTTGCGGGCGTCGTGAGCGCGGCTCCGATCGGCGTCGACGTCGAGGAGTCGCGCGAGGCACGGCCCGAGCTCGTCGAGCGCATCCTCGGACACGCGGAACTCGAGCTTTTCGCTGCACGCGGCGAGGACGGGTTCCTGCGCACCTGGACCGCCAAGGAAGCCCTGCTCAAGGAATTCGGCCTCGGACTGCAGGCGCTGTCGTGCTGCTGCATCCTGCGCGTCGACGCCGACTCGCTCGAGCTGCGCTTCGACGACCTGCGGCGCACCGTGCACCAGTTCCGCTTCGGCACGACTCTCGCCGCGGTCTGCAGCGCGTCGCCGGAACGCCCGCGTTTCGTGCTGCACGAGCGGCCGCTCCTCTCCCGCACTGCGGAGCCCGTCGCTTGAGCGCCGCCCTCGAGTCCCGCGCGCGCGGCGCCGTGCGAGAATTCGCCTCCGAATACCCGTTCGAGCCGCACTTCCTCGCGGTCGACGGCGGTTCGATGCACTACGTCGACGAAGGCCCGCGCGACGGAGAAGTGCTGCTCTTCCTGCACGGCAACCCGACCTGGTCGTTCCTGTGGCGCAACCTCGTGCGCGAGCTGTCGAAGCGCTACCGCTGCATCGCGCCCGACCACGTCGGCTGCGGGCTCTCCGACAAGCCGCAGGACTGGGACTACCGCCTCGCGCAGCACGCCGCCAACGTCGAGCGCCTCTGCGACCACCTCGGCCTCGAGCGCATCACGCTCGTCGTGCACGACTGGGGCGGCGCGATCGGCTTCGGCCTCGCCGAGAAACGCCCCGGGCGCATCGCACGCGCCGTCGTGATGAACACGGCCGCGTTCACCGGCCTGCGCGCGCCGCTGCGCATCCGCGCCTGCCGCATCCCGCTGTTCGGCACGCTCGCGGTGCGCGGCCTCAACGCCTTCGCGCGCGCGGCGACGTTCATGGCGACCGAGCGCGGTCTCGCCCCGCTCGCGCGCAAGGGCCTGCTCGCGCCCTATTCGAACTGGCAGGATCGCATCGCGACGCTGCGTTTCGTCGAGGACATCCCGCTCTCGGTCGACCATCCCTCGCACGCGACACTGGTCGCCATCGAGCGTGGCCTCGAGCGCCTGCGCGAGCTGCCGCTGTGCCTGATCTGGGGCGAGCGCGACTGGTGCTTCACGCCGGAGTTCCGGCGCGAGTGGGAACGCCGCTTTCCGTCGGCGGAATCGCACAAGGTCGAGGACGCGGGCCACTGGGTCACCGAGGACGCTCCGGGCCCGGTGCTCGAGTGGATCTCCGCGTTCCTCTCGCGCCATCCGCTGCGTCCGTGACCGCGCCCTTCAACGTCGCCGAGCTCGTCGAGGACCAGGCGCGCCGCCGCGCGACCGCGCGTGCCCTGACCGAACCCGCTGGCGCGGGCTGGCGCAGCGTCACGTGTGGCGAGTTGTGGACGCGCATCGAGCGCGAGCACGCGGCCCTAGCGCGCGCGGGCCTGCGCGCGGGCGACCGGGTCAGCGTCTTCGTGAAGCCGAGCCTCGACTGGGTCGTGCTGATCTACGCGCTCTTCCGGCTCGGCGCGCAGCCGGTGCTGATCGATCCCGCCATGGGTCGCGCTGGCGTGCTGCGTTGCGTCGAGCGCATCGCTCCGCGCGGATTCATCGGCATTCCGCTGGCCTGCGCGCTCAAGCTCGTGTTCCCGCGCGCGTTCCGTTCGGTGGAGGTCTCGATCGTGCATGGTGCGCTGCCGCTCGGCGGCCGGACGATCGGCTCGCTGCGCCGCAGTGAAGATCCAGTCCCGCCGATGGCGCGCACGAACGAGAGCGATCCGGCCGCGATCCTCTTCACGTCCGGCTCCACCGGCCCTGCGAAAGGTGTCCCCTACACGCACGGCATGTTCCGCGCGCAGGTCGCGGCGCTGCGTGAGCTGTACTCGATGCACGAAGGCGACGTCGACGTCGCGTGCTTCGCTCCCTTCGCGCTGTTCGGGCCCGCGCTCGGCCTCTCGACGGTGCTGCCGGAGATCGATTTCTCGCATCCCGCCTGCGCGAATCCCGCCTCCGTCGTGCGTGCGCTCTCCGAGCACCGCGCCGTGCAGTGTTTCGGCTCGCCCGCGATCTGGCGGCGCGTGGCGCCTTGGGCGCGCGAGCGTGGGCTCGTGCTCGAGCACCTCGAGCGCCTGATGATCGCCGGCGCTCCTGTGCATCCGCCGCTGATCGAGCAGTGCCTCGCATTTCTCGGGCCGCGCGGCGACGTGCACACGCCCTACGGCGCGACGGAAGCGCTCCCGGTGTCGAGCATGAACGGCCGCGCAGTGCTCGCGGAACATCGTGCGCGCACCGAGAGCGGCTGGGGCAATTGCGTCGGCGTTCCGACGAGCTCCGTCACGGCGCGCGTGATCCGCATCACCGACGAACCGATCGCGGCGTGGTCGGACGCGCTGTGCGTCGGGCGTGGCGAGGCCGGCGAGCTCGTCGTGCGCGGCCCGCAGGTGACGCGCGAGTACGAGCAGGAGCCCGAACACACCGCCGCCGCGAAGATCCGCGACGGCGCTTCGGTCTGGCATCGCATGGGCGACGTCGTGCGCGAGGACGAGGCCGGGCGCCTGTGGTTCCAGGGCCGCAAGTCGCATCGGGTGGAGACGAGCGCCGGCCCGCTCTACCCTGTCGCGATCGAGAACGTCTTCAACACGCACGCCGCCGTGCGCCGCTCGGCGCTGGTCGGCCTCGGCGCGCGCGGAGCGCAGGAACCCGTGCTCGTGGTCGAGCTCGTCGACGCCTCGCGCGCGAGTGACGCACTCGGCGCCGAGATCCTCGCCCACGGCCGTCGCCTGCCCGCGGGTGAGCCGGTGCGCCGCGTGCTGTTCCACTCGTCGTTTCCCGTCGACGTGCGCCACAACGCCAAGATCGACCGGCCCGCGCTCGCCCGCTGGGCGCAGGAGCAGCGCCGGTGAAGGCCGCCGTCACCGGAGCGAGCGGTTTCCTCGGCTCGCACCTCGTGCGCGCGCTCGTCGCCGAAGGTCACGAGGTCGTGGCGGGCTCGCGCAAGCCCGTGCCGGAGCTCGTGGCGCTCGGCGCACGCCACGCACCGCTCGACCTCTCCGATCGCGACGGCCTGCGCAACGCGTTCAAGGGCGTGGACGTCGTCTTCCATGTGGCCGCGAAGACCGGCGTGTGGGGACCGACGCGCGAGTACCACGAGAGCAACGTGACCGGCACCGAGAACGTGCTCGCGGCCTGCGAGCAGCGCAAGGTCGCGCGGCTGGTCTACACGAGCTCGCCGAGCGTGACCTTCGATGGAACGTCGCACGTCGACGCCTCGAACGACCTCCCCTACTCGTCGCAGTTCCTGTGCGCCTATCCGCGCACGAAGGCCGAGGCCGAACGAGCCGTGCTCGCCGCCAACGGCCGCTGGGGACTCGCGACCTGCGCGCTGCGGCCGCACCTGATCTTCGGTCCCGGCGATCCGAACCTGATCCCGCGCCTCGTCGCACGCGCGCGCGCGGGCAAGCTCGCGCGCGTCGGCCGCGGCGACAACGTGGTCACGCTGTGCGCGGTAGAGACGGCCGTCGCCGCGCACCTCGCCGCCGCGCGCAAGCTCGAGCCGCGCGCACCCCACGCGGGAAAAGCCTATTTCATCGGGCAGGAACGCCCGGTCGTCCTGTGGCAGTGGATCGAGCGCCTGCTCGAAAGGCTCGGGCTTCCGCCAGTGCGCCGCTCGCTGTCGCTGCCGCTCGCCTATGCGATCGGAACGCTGTGCGAGAGCGCCTGGCTCGTCTCGCGCGCCCGCGGCGAGCCGCCGATGACGCGTTTCGTCGCACTGCAGCTCGCGCGCTCGCACTCCTACGACATGACGCCCGCGCAGCGCGACTTCGGCTTCCGCGAGCCGCTCTCGATCGAACAGGCGACCGACCGCCTCGTCGAAGCCCTGCGAGCGACGCCGGGGCTCGGAGCGCCCGCCGCGACTTCGTAGGATCGCGGCGCCCCCATGAAGCTCGCCGCTTCCTTCGTCCTCGCGCTGAGCCCCTTCTTCGGCGCGTTTCCCGCGCAAGCGCAGGAGCGCCCCGTGCAGCACCTCGGCGAGCTGCAACCCCGCGTCAACGCCGCGATCGATCTGGGCGTCGAGCGCCTGCTCGAGCTGCAGAACCGCGACGGTTCCTGGGGCTGCGAGCTGCTCGAGCCCGTCCCGCACTTCGACCGCCGCAACGGCGAGACCGCGCTCGTCGTCTACACGCTGCGCAAGTGCCGCGTCAGCGCCGACCATCCCGCGCTGCAGCGCGCGCTCGTGTTCCTCGAAGGCAGCTTCCCCACGCACAACTACTCGATCTCGACGCAGCTGCTCGCGCTCGACTCCGTCGGCGATCCGGCGCGTTTCAAGGAGCGCATCCCCGAGCTCGCGCAGGCGCTGATCGGCAACCGCATCCGCAACGAAGGCGTGTGGGGCTACCCCAACCACGCCGGCGTCTACGTCGACCTTTCGAACACGCAATACGCGGCTCTCGGGCTGCGCGCGGCCGCGCACTCGGGCTTCAAGGTGCCCAAGGAAGTGTGGAGCGGGCTCGTCGAGGGCGTGCTCGCCTTCCAGGAAACGCCGAAGGAAATCGACGCGGTCGCCGCGGACGGCAAGTCGACCACGGGCCGGCGCGAGGTCGCGGGTTTCGGCTACACGCCCGGTGAGCGCGAGGCGCCGACGGCCTCGATGACCGCCGCGGGCATCTCGATCCTCGGCCTCGCGCGCGAAGGTCTCGCCAAGGACCTCACTCCGCCGGTCGCGCGCCAGATCGAGCGGGCGCAACGCGCGGGACTCGCGTGGCTCGAGCGCGAATTCTCCGTCGAGGGCAATCCGCGCGGGCCAGGCGCGTGGCACTTCTACTGGCTCTACGGCCTCGAACGCGTGGGCGCGCTGCTGCAGCTCGAACGCATCGGCGAGCACGACTGGTACCGCGAGGGCGCGGCGCAGCTCGTGCGCGAGCAGAAGGAAAACGGCGAGTGGCGCACCGGCGGGCCGGTCGCGTGGCCCGCGGAGCCGATCCCGACCTCGAACACGTGTTTCGCGCTACTTTTCCTGACGAAAGCGACGGCACCGAGCTCGGGCGGCGACAGCGCGGTCGCGACGAGCTGGGCCGCGGAATCGCCCGAACATCCCGTGTGGCTGCGCGCCTCGGGGCGTGCGCGCGTGAGCGCCTGGATCTCGGGTTTCGCGCCGGGCACGGTCGAGGCCTGGGGACACGGCGAAGGCAGCGCGGCGGCCTTGCGCATCGACAAGGTCGAGTTCCTGGTCGACGGTGCGCTCACACGCACGATCGACGTCGACGTGCTCGCGCCGTGGAAGGGCG
>JAPLOE010000236.1 GCA_026692705.1 Planctomycetota bacterium | reverse complement strand
GAGAGCTGCGCCTCGTTGATCAGCGCCGCGACGATGCGCGTCTTGCTCCACGGCTGCGTGCGTTCCGGCGTCTGCACCTCGACGACCGCGCGGCCGAGCGAACGCGTCGCGTCGGCCTTCTCGTGCACCTCGAGCGCCTCGCGCGCGCGCGAGCGACGGTCGCGGTAGAGGATGTAGGCCTTGGCGACGTTGGCGCGGCCGAGCTCGATCAGCGCCTGCTCGACGAGGTCCTGGATCTCCTCGATGCCCGGCAGGCTCTCGGGCGTGCCCTCGGGCGCGTCGGGGTGGGCGCTGCCGTGGCGGCCCTCGATCGTGAGCGTGACGACGCCCGCGATCTCGCTCGCGAAAGCCGGATCGTCCTCACCGACCGCGGCCAGCGCCTTGGTGACGGCGGCCTCGATCTTGCGCGCATCGAACGGGACCTCGCGTCCGTCGCGCTTGCGAACGCGCGACGGCACCTAACTGCCCTCCGGCCTGCGCTGCTCGAGGATCGGCTTCAGCTCGTCGAGGAACTGCGAGATGTCCTTGAACTCGCGGTAGACGCTCGCGAAGCGCACGTAGGCGACCTGGTTGAGCGCCTTGAGCTCCTCCATCACGAGGTTGCCGATCACCGAGCTCGGCAGCTCGCGGTCGTACTCCTCGTGGCAACGCGCCTCGACGCGCGCGGCGGCCTTCTCCAGCTCCTCGGTCGACACCGGCAGCTTCTCGCAGGCGCGCACCATGCCGAGCAGGACGCGCTCGCGCTCGAAGCGCACGCGCTCGCCCGACTTCTTGACGACGCGCAGCGGAGTGTCCTCGACGCGCTCGTAGGTCGTGTAGCGCAGGTAGCACTCGAGGCACTCGCGACGACGGCGGATCGCAGCCCCCTCGCCGGCGGCGCGCGAGTCGACGACGCGGTCGTTGTCCTGCTTGCAGCGCGGGCACTTCATGAGGGGACCGTCCGGGCCATTCCGTCGGGCGGCGGGAGAGCTTCACACACAACATCTTGTGTGTCAATCCGGCCCCCCCTGCCAGCGGCTGCGGGGCGAGCCCGGCTCACTTGCCGATGCAGAAGCGCGCGAAAATGCGGTCGAGCAGGTCCTCGGGGCTCGCATGGCCCTCGATCTCGTCGAGCCGCTCCAGGGCCGCCCGCAGGGCCTCCGCGACGAGGTCCAGCGGCCCCCGCGCTCGCGCCAGCGCCAGCGCCTCGTCGAGCCGCTCCCGGGCGTGCTCCAGCGCCGCCACATGCCGCTCCCCGAGCTCGCGCGCCACCCCGCTCGCCGGCTGCAGCCAGAGCGCCTGCGCGACCGCCCGCTCGAGCTCGGCGAGCCCGCTCCCCGTGACCGCGCTGACGGCGACTCCCGGCCCCCCCACCGGACCCTGTGCGAGGTCGCAGCGGGCGCGCACGAGCAGCTCGCGCGGCGGGAGGTGCTCCGGCGGCGCCTCGCGCGCGTCGCACACGCGCAGGACGAGGTCCGCGGCCTCGTGTTCGGCCTTCGCGAAGCGCTGCGCGTGCCCATCCGGCCCCGACGCAAAATCCGCCGAGAGGCCCGCGGTGTCGACGAGCTCGCACGGCACGCCCGCGACGACCCACGGCGCGACGAGCGCATCGCGCGTCGTGCCCGCGACGTCGCTGACGATCGCGCGCGAGCCCGTGAGCGCGTTGAACAGCGTGCTCTTGCCGGCGTTCGGCGCTCCAGCGAGCACGATGCGCGGCGCACCTCCACGGCGCGTGCGGCGCCGTTCCCAGCCGAGCGCCTCCTCCAGGGCCGCGCGCACTCGCTCGCCACGTTCGACGAGCTCCTCGAGCGGCACGTGGCCCGTGTCCGCCTCGTCGAAGTCGAGGCTCGCCTCGCACAGCACCCGCAGGTCGAGCAGGCTCTCGCGCAGCGCCTCGAGCCGCTTGCCTAGACCGCCAAAACACAGTTCCGCGGCCGCGCGGCGTTCGGAATCGCTTTCCGCCTCCACCAGCGCGAGCACACCTTCGGCGCGCGACAGGTCGATGCGGCCCGACTCGAAGGCGCGGCGCGTGAACTCGCCGGGCCGCGCGAGCTCGGCACCGAGCGCGACGAGCCGCGCGAGCGCCGCGGCGACGAGCGGCGGCGAGCCGACGAGGTGCAGCTCGAGCACGTCCTCGCCCGTGAACGAACGCGGCCCCGGCATCGCGAGCGCGAGCACCGGCTGCTCCCCCACGCCGTCGTGGAAGCGCCCGCGCCACGCTCCGCGTCGCGACAGCGCGTTTTCCGCGGCAAAACGGCAGGTTTCGCGACCGAGCTCGAGCGCGCGCGGGCCCGAAAGCCGGATCACCGCACGGCGCCCGCCTCCCGGCGGCGTCGCGATCGCGGCGATCGTGCTCACGCTCGCGCGCATCGCTCCTCCGGCCCTACTTCTTCTTGCCGTTCTTGCCCTTGCCCGAGACCGATGAGTTGGCGGCCTTCTGCGCCGCTTCCGCGCGCGCCATCAGGCGCGCCATCAGGCCCGGCTTGTCCGACGGCGTGTCGTCGATCGGCCAGATCTTCTTCACCACCGTTGACTCGAGGATGCCGAAGATCGACTGCGTGATCATGTAGAGCGACAGGCCCGCAGCGTAGTTGTAGAGGAACACGCCCATCAAGGCCGGCATCCACATCATCATCTTCTGCATGCGCGCCGCCTGCTCGTCGGTCGGCACGGGCATCAGCTTCTGCTGCCAGATCCACAGCACGATCATCAGGATCGGCAGCAGGTTGAAGTGCGCGATCGTGCCGATGAACGGGAGGTGCGTGTTGAAGTTGATGTCGAGCATCGCGTCGGGCTTCGAGAGGTCCTCGATCCACAGCGCGAACGGCGCGTGGCGCAGCTCGAAGGCCGTGCGCAGCACCGCGAACAGCCCGAAGAACACGGGCATCTGCACGAACATCGGCAGGCAGCCGCCGAGCGGCGGCGTCAGGCGCTCGCGCGCGTACAGCTCCTGCTGCAGCTTGCGCTGCCTGCCCGGGTCGTCCGCGTGCTTCTTCTTGATCGCGTCGATCTCGGGCTGGAAGCGCTTCATCTTCTTCTGGAAGCGCGCCATCTCCGTCTGCGACTTGCGGTTGATCGGATAGAGCACGAGGCGCACGCACAGCGTGAGCAGGATGATCGCGACGCCCCAGTTGCCGACGATCCCGTGGAAGAAGCGCAGCACGGCGACGAGCAGCGCACCCACGCCCGACAGCGACAGGCCGCAGAACGACCCGATGTCCGCGTCGATCACCGCCTCGTAGTCGGCGTGGTCGGCGTACATCGCCTTGGGATCCTTCGGGCCCGCGTAGAGCGCGAACGGATAGCTCTTCGTCTCGCCCTTCGCCGGCAGGTCGAACTCGAGCGTCACGTCGGTGACGACGAACTTCCACGCATTGCCCGCGTGTTCCGGGTCGCGCCGCGCGAAGGCGTCGTCGTGCAGCCGCCGCCAGCGTGCGCCGGTCATCGACGCGACGCTCATCGGATCCGCGCCGCGCAGCAAGCCCGCGAAGTAGTGGTTGTGGACGCCGGCGAACGAGAGCTCGGCCACGGGCACTTCGATCGTGCCGCTGCGTTCCTTGCCGGTGTCCTCGCGCGGGACGGTGTGCGTCTCGGGCAGCTTGAGGCGCCGCGGCAGGTCCTCGGCCGGACGGCCGCCCGCGATCGCCTGCGGGTCGACGTAGAAGCGGTCGTCGGAGCTCGGCGGCAGGCACTCGGCCGGCGTCAGCAGGTAACCCAGCCGCCGCGCGCCGTCGATGGCCTGGTTCTCGATGGCGAGCTCGACATCGAGGCGGTAGCTCGCCGGATTGAAGCGCACGCGCTTGATCCAGCGCACGCCCGTGCCCTGCGCGAGGTCGAACTCGACGCCGCCGTCGATCTCGCGCATGCGCCACAGCGCGCGGTCGATCGGCTCGCGCTCGAGATCGCGGCTCGAAGGTTCGCTGCGCCACGCGAGCGAGCCGGTGGCGAGCCCGAGGCTCTCCGGCGAGGTGAAGAGCGTCACCCAGTGCTGCGGGTCGAGCTTTTCGGCGTCGCTGAGCCGCACCTGGTCATAGAAGTTCGCGAGCTTGAGCTCGACCAGCCGCGCCCCGCGGTTGGAGAACGTCGCGCGGTAGCTGCCGATCTCGCCCGGCTTGCCGATCGAGAGTTCGAGCGTGCGCTCGCTGGCCTCGCCGACGCGCTCGCCCACCACCGGACGGTTGTCGTCGACCGGCGCCTGCGTCGCCTGCCCCGCAGCGTTCGTGGGATCGCCCGCCATCGGATCGGCGGGCCGGTCGATCGCCGGCGGAGTCGGCTGCGGCGGCGGCTTGGGCGCGAAGAACTGCCACGTGAGCAGCACGAGGCCGGAGAGCAGCAGCGCGGTGAGCAGTCGCTTTTCCAAAGTCGAATTTGTCTTCCTGAGTCGATGGGATGCTGCCGCAGGTCACTGGCCCAAGGCCAGCCGGTCGGCCAGATGGCCGGGCAGCTCGGGGACGGCGCGGATGTGGTCCTGCGCGGTCGCAAGGTCGTATTCGAGACGCACGAAGGTCAGGCTGCGGCCGTCGAACATCACGTAGGCGAGCCGGCGGTCGCCGTCGCGCGGCTGCCCCACCGAACCGACGTTGACGATCGCGCGGCAGCGTGCGAGCGCGCCCAGGTCGTAGGGACCTTCGCTGCCCTTCGGCCGGTAGTAGCGCCCGTCCTCGTAGAAGATGCCGGGCACGTGGCTGTGGCCGACGAAGCACACGCCCGAGTGCCCGTCGGGGTCGAGCGCGCGCATGCGGTCGAAATTGGCCTGCATCTTCGCGCTGTCGCGCGCATCGCGCGGCAACAGGTACTCGCGCACCGGATCGCGCGGGCTGCCGTGCGCGTACATCGCGCCGGGCTCCATCGCGAACGGCTCGAGGCCACCGAGGAAGTCCCAGTAGGCGAGCGTGCGCTCGCCGGAAACCCCGCCGTGGTTGATCTGGTCGCGCGTCCAGTCGATCGCGCGCCGCGCGTTGGGGTTGAAGTCCTCGCCCGACGACAGCACCGCGTACTCGTGGTTGCCCTGCAGGCACAGGCCCGGCTTGCGCCCGTCCGCGCCGGCGATGGCGTCGATCACGAGCTCGAGGCACTCCGTCGGCCGCGCGCCGTAGCCGATCACGTCCCCCAGGCACACGAAGCGCTCCGCTCCCCGCTCGCGCGCGTCCCGCAAGGCGGTCGTGAGCGCGGGCAGGTTGCTGTGCAGGTCGGAGATGAGGGCTGTCAGCGGGTACGTCACGGGGCGCCGGTTCCCAAGGGTCGGACGAGGCGGCGGCGCCCGCTCCAACAGGGGCGGGGATTATCGGGACCGCCCCCCGCGGCGGCAAGCCCTAGTGATGGACCATCACCATGCTCCAGGGGCCGCGCAGGTGCGAACCCGTGATGGAGTAGTACGGCATCTCGGCCCTGAGGCGCTCCACCGCTGCGTCGGACTCCGCCGCCCCGGCGCCAAACGCCCCGCCGCTCGTCCGGACCGCGTCCGAAGCTGGCTCCATCCAATCGAGGATTGGATCCGAGCCTTTCTCCTCACGGTCCGTGGAGGCCTCCGATCCGGCGCAGTTCCTCGCGGAGCGGCTCCGCAGTCGATTCCCAACGGGGCCAATCGCTCTTGATCAGGGGCCCGAGCGCGATTCCTCGTGTGGTCGCTTCGGCGAGGCGGGCCATCGCAGCCGCGTCCCCGTCCGCTTTCCAGCTGGCGTAGACGCAAAAGTACCAACCGGTGACGTGTTCCGGCTCACGTCGCACGGCCTCGCGGAGGTGCGCGAGCGCACTCGGCCAGCGTTCCGCGTCCAGTTCCATCCGCGCGAGCATCCTGAGCACGGACGGCGCCCCCGGACGCAGCTCGAGCGCCTTCTCGAAGGCCCGCGTGGCTCCCGCGCTCTCACCCGTGTTCACGAGGCACGTGCCGTAGTTGAGCCAATCGTCCCACTGCGCGAACGACGTGCTCACGATCGGCGCGTAACACCGCAGCGCCTCCTCGAACTTGCCCTGCTGCGCCGCGAGCACGCCGCGATCGGACAGCGCCGCGCGCTCGCCGAAATTGGTCGGAGGCCGAAGCGTTTCGGAGCCGGGGAGGAACGCCGTCGCTTCGGCGACACGTCCCTGCGCGACGAATTCGCGGCGCAAGGCCGTGCGCGCCATCACCGAGTCCGGATCGACCTCGAGCGCCGCGCGCAGCAAGCTCTCCGTGTTCTTCCAGTCGCCGCAGCGCACGAACGACAACGTGGTGAAGAGCGCGAGCGGCACGAGCGCGACCAACACGACCCGCCGTGCCGGAACCCGTTCCAACGTGCCTTGCAAGCCCGCAGCGACGGCGAACGCCAATCCGACCAGCGGCAAGTACGCAAAACGCTCCGCGAACACGACCACGGTTCCCAGCGGATTGAGCGACGGCAGCAGGAGCACGTAGAACCAGCTCCATCCCACTCGCACGCCACGATTGCGCAAGCGCCAGAGCCCCACGCCGACACCAGCTTGCGCTACGACAGACAGCCACAGGATCCACGAGTCGAGCGGGAGCGCGTTGACGCTGGCGTGGTCGATGCTCAGGGGATGTGGCCACACGAACTGCTTGGCGTAGAGCGGAATCGCCGCAAACGCACCGGGAAAAAGCCACTGGCCCTGCAACGGGTCGGCGCCGCGATTTTCCGGCAACGCATGGCCGCGCAGCGCGAGGAACGCGCACGCGAGCGCGACCATCGCTCCGAGCAGCGCGAAATCGAGCTTGCGGCGCTCGAGCACGATCCACGACCACGCGGCGAGCAGCACCGGGAGCACGACGGCATGTTCCTTCGCGAACATCCCGATCAGGAACGGCACCAGCACGAGCCACCGCCTGGGATTCGTCGGGACGTCGTGCGTGGTTCGGTCGAGACACCACACGGCCGACGTGATCGCGAACGCGGCGACCAGATCGTCCTGAGCCTTGATCGACGCGACCACTTCGCTCAGCAGCGGATGGCAGGCGAACGTGGCGGCAACCAGCAACGCGAAGCGAGCCGTCAACAGCCGACGCGCGACTCGCCACACGACCAGCACGACACCCGCGTGCAGGACGAGGTTGACGGCGTGGTAGAGCCCCGCGCGCTCTCCGAACATCCGGAATTCCGCCGCAAACAGCAGCGTGCGCAGCGGGCGGTAGGTGAGCGCGTGTCCCGCTGCCGTGTGGGTGCGCGCATCGAGGAACACGTCGGCCAGCCGCTGCGGCGCGCGCACGAACGGGTTGTCGACGAGAAAGGGAAAGTCGTCGAACGCAAATCCGTTCTGCAACGTGCGCCCGAACGCAATGAGGACGAGCGCGACCAGCAGCACTCCACTCCAGAGGAATTGGGGTTCCCGAGTTGCCCTGTCGCTGGAATCCAACGGCGGCATGCTAGCGCTCGAACGCTAGCCGCGCTCGTCCGCAGCCGTCGCCGTCGCGAGCGCCGCAGTCTCCAGCGATTTTCGCGTTTCGGCCGGAGCGGGAGCGAAGCGCAGCGCGAAGGCAAATCCGACTGCCACCAGCGGAACTCCGAGCCAGCCGAGGAGCGCCGCAGACATCGAAAGCGCGAGCAGGACGAGCGCGACCTGCGCGGGAGCGAGCCCACGGGCCTGCAGCCGATGCGCCAAGTGGCGCCGGTCGCCGTGCCACGGCAGGGAGCCGACGCGCAGCCGCACGACCGCGAGGCGCGCGAGGTCGAGCGCCGGCAGTGCGAGCAACGGCCACGCGGCGGGAACGAGCAGGAACAGGACGCCGACGACGTGGCTGCCCGCATCACCGAGGATCGCGCGCGGCGCGTGGCCGCGGCGCGCGACGTTGAACGGCAGGAAACCCGCGATGGCGGCCGCAAACAGCGGCGCGGGCGCGAAAAAGGCCGCGAGCGCCAGCCCACCGGCGGCTCCGTCGGCGTTGTCGAACGTGTTGACGAGGTTGAGCGCGACACAGGCGCCGAAGGCACACAACAGCGCGGCTCCCCACGCTCCCAATTGCGTCGGATGCGCGATCACGAGCGGAAGGCCGAGCACGAAGCCCGCCGCGGCCTGCCCGAGCAGCTTGTGCAGCGGCCGCAGCCCGTCCTCGAGCAGGTCATCGACCGTTCCGACGACAAATGCGACGAGCACGGCGCCCAGCGGCCACAAGGTCGCCGCCGGCCAGCGCGCGAACGGCTCGAGCGCGAGCAGGGCGCGCCCCGGAACGAAATTCACGTTCGTGCGCCCGAGAATCTCGATCGCGAGCCACCCGAGCAACAACCCGGCGAGCACGCCCGCGCCTCCGACGAGCGGCAGCGGCGGATCCGCGCGCTTGCGGGCGCTCTGCCCCCCATCCACCCAACCCAGCCGGCGCGCGCTGCGCTGCAGCACGAGCGTCGCCCCCAGGCTCGCGACGAGCGCGAGCGTGGCGGGCAGCAGGTTCGGGTCGAGGTTCATGGGCTTTCCTACGGCCTAACGGCCGTTCCGCGAGGAATAGATGCCCCGCGAGCGGATGTATTCCAGCACCTTTGGCGCAACTGCGCCCGCGGGCAGCTCCCCACGCTCCAGCGCCGCCCGCACGTCCGTCGACGACTCCGGCGCCGGCGGCACACGCACGAGGCCACGCTCGACCCGCGCAAAGGCCTTCGGATCCAGCGTGCGCGACAGGTGCGCGAGCACCTCCTCATCACCGCCTTCGCGCCACACGACGATCGGTTGCGCCAGCGTGAGCATCTCGTTCACTCGGTGCCAGCGCTCGAGCCCGCGCAGGTTGTCCCAGCCGATCACGACGTGCAGCGCGCAGTCGCTCGCGAACCCAGCGCGAGCCGGCAGCTCGCGCAGCGTGTCGTACGTGTACGAGAATCCGACGCGCTCGAACTCGACGGTCGAGATCCACGCGTCGTTCCAGCCTTCGAGCGCGAGCTCGAGCATCGCCAGCCGATCCGCCTCGCTCGCGAGCTCGCGCCCGGGCTTGTGCGGCGGCCGCGCGGCCGGCACGAACACGAGCCCGTCGAGCGCGAACTTCTCGCGCGCGACTCGCGCCACGTGCAGGTGCCCCGCGTGGACCGGATCGAACGAACCGCCGTAGACGCCGACGCGGCGCAGCTGCGCGAGCGACCGAGGCTCTCGGGCCGACTGGCTCACCGCGTCATTTCCCGAGCAGCGCACGCGCGCGCGCCGCCAAGTCCGACTGCGCCACGGTCTCCTGCGAGCCCGCGCGCATGTCCTTGAGCTGCGCCCGGCCTTCCGCCGCC
>JAPLOE010000235.1 GCA_026692705.1 Planctomycetota bacterium | reverse complement strand
AGGCCGCGTCGGCCTGGCGCACGAAGGCGTGGTTCTCGCGCGAGACCTCGACGACGCCCTCGACCTCGACGGGGATGCCCTGCTTGAGGCGCGCGGCGGCGATCTCCCAGATCACCTCGTCGCGCCGGCGGCCGGCGACATTCTCGACCTTCTCGTCCTCGGCCACCTCGTGCAGCTCGGCGAGGCTCATGGCCTGCAGCTCGGAGTAGCTCGTCGGCTCCTTGGGCTTCGCGCCGCGCTTGGCCTTGGGCAGTTCCGACTCGAGCTGCGCGGTCTCTTCCTCGCTCAGGTCGCGCGGCAGCAGCGAGAAATCGATCCAGACCTGCTCGGCCGGACGCGGGGCCTGGGTGAATCCGCCGCCGTGGCGGTTCTTGTGACGATGACGGCGCTTCTTGAAGGACATCTGTGGGGTGGGGTGCGAACCGACGGGTTCAGAGAGGCCGCAGGGGGCCCGGGTCGGAATCAGGAGGCGTCGAGCGTGGCGCGCACGCGATCGACGGCCGCACGCAGCTCGGACAGGTCGCCGTCGTTGGCGAGGACGAAGTCCGCACGGGCGCGCTTGGCTTCGAGCGGGAGCTGGAGCGCCTCGCGGCGCGCAAGCTCGAAGGGGGCCCAGCCGCGCCGGGCCCTCGCTCTTTCCTCGCGCACCTTAGCATCCGTGTCGACGAAGACCAAAGCGTCGCACTCGCCGGGCAGGTGGTGGGCGCCCTCGTTCTCGAGCAGCAGCGGAACGTCGAGCACGACCCACGGAACGCCGCGCGCGCGCGCCCGCTCGACGCCGTCGCGCAGCGCCGCACGCACCGCCGGATGCACGCGCGCCTCGAGCTCGGCCCGCGCCGCAGGATCGGAAAACACCTTGGCGCCCAGCGCGGCCCGGTCGACGCGCTCGCCCGTGACGAGCTCCGGCCCGAAGCGTTCCGCGAGCCACGCCCGCAGCGGCGGCGACTCGAGCACCTCGTGGGCGATCCGGTCGGCGTCGAGCACGACTCCCTCCGGCCCGGCGAGCAGCCGCGCGACCTCGGACTTGCCCGAGGCGATGCCGCCGAGGATCCCGAGGACGCGGGTGCGGCGGGGGGCGGGCTGCGGGGCGGCGGTCATCGCGGGGATGGGGGCGGGGAGCGGCGGGAGCGCGAAACCGGAGGCGGGCCCACGGGTAGGGGGGAGCGGTCGGAACTCCGTCGGCCCCGCAAGGGACCGGCGGGCACGTTTCGGCTTCCCGAAGCTGGGTGCGAGCCTACGTGGGGGGCGACTGCGGTCAAGGGACCGCAGGTTCTCCCTTGCCGGCGAACCCGTCGTTCGGGTATCACCACAGCCCTTCCAACGGCCCTGCCCTCTCCGAGGGCGTGGCCGATGCCCGTCCCACAGACCCCGTCTCCCAGAGCGTCCGCGTGGCGCTCGGTCCCACCCCCGGAGCTCCCCCGAGCTCCCCCGACGACCGCAAGGATCGATGTCCATGAACCGTTCCCGCCGCGGGGCTGCCCGCGTCAGCGTTACTTGGCTTGTTCTGTTCCTCGTGATGACCATCGTCGCGGCCGTCATGGCGTGGATGGGTTACGACGAGGGTGAGAAGAACCGCGTGCTCGCGGAGAACGCTCGCAAGGACAAGGAAGCCTTGGTGAAGACCGAGGCCGAGGCGATCGAAGCGCGCATCCGCCTCTCGGAGCTCGTCGGCTGGTCGCCGGCCGAACTCTCCGCCGCCAACTCCGACCTCAGCCAGGCGAAGATCGCGTTCGACGACTGGAAGCGCGACTTCCCCGACATGGGCGCCGACATCAAGACGATCGAGGCCGCGCTGCCGAAGGCCAAGGCGGCCTACGTCGCGCAGCAGCGCTCGATTGCGACGCTGAACGACACCGTCCGCACGCTGCAGGGCGAGACTGAATCGATCGAGCGTGGCCTGCGCGACGCGATGCGCCAGAAGGACACCGAGATCTCGGGCCTCCAGCGCCAGATCGCCGACGAGCAGAACACCGCGTCGCAGCGCCAGACCGAACTCGAGTCGCGCGTCGCGTCGCTCAACGCGCAGCGCAACGAGCTCGACGCGCAGCTGCGCGAGGCCCGCAACCAGATCGAAGCCAACACCCGCAAGTTCGAGGACGAGCGTGTGGCGGCCCAGACGCGCATGAAGTCGATCACCAGCGCGCTCGCGTTCCAGAAGGAACCCGAGGCCGCCGACGCCGCCGTGCTCTCGGTCTCCAAGGACCTCGCGATGGGCTGGATCGACATCGGCACCAACCAGCGCCTCGCCCGCGGCACGCGCTTCCGCGTCGTGTCGGGCAAGGTCGGCTCCACCAAGCTCAAGGGCTGGGCGGAAGTCACCGAGGTCAAGGCCAACATGGCCGAAGTGACCTTCTCGGGCATCGTCGACCGCTTCGATCCGATCGTGCAGGGCGACATCGTCTACAACCCCGTCTACGACCCGAAGACCGAGCGCACCGCGGTGCTCTGCGGCCGCTTCTCGGGCCAGTTCAACGAGACCGAGCTCAAGGTGCTGCTCGCCAACATGGGCATCACCGTGCAGCAGGGCCTCGCGCACGACACCGACTACCTGATCGTCGGTTCGGAGCTGTACGTCGACGAGGAAGGCCAGACGCTCGAGAACCCGCTGCCGCCGAACGAGCTGCCGGTCTACAAGGACGCCGAGGCCCAGGGCACGCAGATCGTGTCCATCAAGGACCTGCGCGCGTACTTCAAGTTCTAGGTCGAAGCACGACCTAGTCGTCCAGCGCGCGCGGGCGGGCCTTCGGGCTCGCCCGCGCGCCGTTGGTGGAGCCCCGTCTTTCCGCGAGCACGTCCTCCCCGGCGCTCGCTAAAGTCTCTCGCCGCATGGCTGAAGCCGACGATCCGTTCCAGCACACGCGCATGTCGCTGGGAGAGCACCTGCGCGAGCTGCGCGGGAGGCTGGTGAAGAGCGTGATCGCGCTCGTGCTCGCCCTGATGGTGACCTTCACCTTCTACGAGCCGATCTTCGAGGTGCTCGCCTGGCCGATGAACACGGTCCTCGAGGAAGTTGATCAGGACCAGCGCGCGAAGTACGAGGCGATCCTCGCGGAGGAGCAGAAGCTCGACCCGACGGTGCCGCGCACGAAGTACTTCGTCACCGACGATCCCGCCGACAACCAGCTGCAGGAGAACTTCACGATCTCGCAGCGCATGACGATGGTCGGCGTCGGCGACGGCATGTCCGTGCTGATGCGCATCTGCTTCCTGTCGGGGCTCGCGCTCGCGATGCCGGTGATCCTGTGGCAGCTGTGGCAGTTCATCGGCGCCGGCCTGTACCCGAAGGAGAAGCGCGTCGTCCTGATGTACTTCCCGGTCGTGATCGGGCTGTTCGTCGTCGGCGTCGTGTTCGGGTACTACGTGATGTGCCCGATCGGCTTCAAGTTCATGGTGACGGTGTTCGACCCCGCGAAGGTCAACTACATCGCGTCGGTCGAGCCGTACCTCGACTGGCTGCAGGCCGTCACGCTCGCGCTGGGACTGCTGTTCGAGCTGCCGGTGCTGATGTACGTGCTCGTGCGCGTCGGCCTCGTGCAGCGCAAGTCGCTCGCGAAGTTCCGGCCCTACTTCGTGCTCGTGGCGTTCATCGTCGGCGGCATCCTGACGCCGCCGGACCCGATCACGCAGTTCCTCGCCGCGGGCCCGATGATCGTGCTGTACGAGGTCGGCCTCCTGTGGACGTGGTTCCTGCCGAAGCCCAAGGACGTGCTCGGCGACTCGAAGTGAGCGAGGGAGACGCGCATGCTCGGTGAAGTGAGGAAGGCGGCCTGCGTCGCGATTGGCGACGAGCTGCTCGCGGGCGACTATCCCGACAGCAACAGCGGCGCCATCGCGCAGGCGCTGGCCGAGCTCGGCATCGAGGTCGAGCGTTTCGTCGTCGTCGGCGACTCGAAGGAGAACCTCGAGCGCACGCTGTACGACCTGTGCGCGCGCTATCAGGTCGTCGTGTGCTCCGGCGGCATCGGGCCGACGCTCGACGACGTCACGCGCGACGCGGCGGCCGCGGCCGCGGGCGTTCCGCTCGAGCTCGACGCGAAGGTGCTCGAGTGGCTGCGCGAGAGCTACGCGCGCCGCAACCGCAAGATGGCGCTCTCCAACGAGCGGCAGGCCTGGTTCCCCAGCGGCGCGCAGGTGATGCCCAACGCGGTCGGCACCGCGCCGGGATTCCGCGTGTGGATCGACGGCGGCATGCTCGCCGTGCTGCCCGGGCCGCCGCACGAGATGCGCGACATGCTGCAGCGCGAGCTGCTGCCGTGGCTGCGCTCGACCTGCGGACAGGGTCCGGCTCTCGCGACGCAGCGCTTCTACTTGCTGGGCCTGCCCGAGAGCAATTTCTCCGACCGCGCCGGCGACTGGATGGCGCGCGGGGCGAACCCGCTGATGGGCGTCACGGCGCACACCGGCATCCTCAAGGTGACGCTGCGCGGGCGCGCCGAGAGCCCCGAGGGCGCGCAGGCGCTGGTCGCGGCGCGCGCGGCCGAGTTCCGCGAGCGCTTCGCGGCCGAGATCTACTCCGAGGACGACCCGCGCGTCGGTGTCGCGCTCGTGCGGCTGCTGGCCTCGAAGGGCCGCAAGCTCGCGCTGGCGGAGTCCTGCACGGGCGGACTGGCGGCCGAGCTGCTCACCGAGGCCGCCGGCGCAAGCCAGGTCTTCCAGGCCGGGTGGGTGACCTACTCGAACGAGGCCAAGAGCGCGTGCCTGGGGGTCGATCCGGCCCTGATCGTGCGCCACGGTGCCGTCAGCGCGGAGGTCGCCAAGGCCATGGCGCAGGGCGCGGCGCAGCGCTCGGGCGCGGACGTCGCGGTGGCGATCACGGGCGTCGCGGGTCCCGACGGCGGCACCCCGGAGAAGCCGGTGGGCCTCGTGTGGTTCGGGTTGAGCGTCGGGGGCGAGCTCTCGGCCGTCGAACAGCGCTTCCCGCCCGTCGACCGCACCTCGATCCGCCGCTACGCCGCCCACGTCGCGCTCGACCTTGTCCGTCGGCACGTCCGCTGAGCCGTTCCAGCCCCGGGAAGCCGGCGTGTGGCCCGGGTGCCGCTCTCCAGCACGTTCTGGCGGGCCGACGATTGACTCCCGCGCCCGGGGTTGGTTCAATCCTCGCCCCTTCGGCTACCCGATGGTGTAACGGCAACACAAGAGGTTTTGGTCCTCTCGTTCCTGGTTCGAATCCAGGTCGGGTAACCACCTCCGAAGCGACGCGTTACCCCGTGGTGTAACGGTAACACTAGAGATTCTGGTTCTCTCATTCATGGTTCGAATCCATGCGGGGTAACCACCTTCCGCGCCTCGGGGCGCGGGGTGGCCGGTAGCGAAGGGCGAGGGCGGACGGACGCGGCAGGAACCAGGGCCGCGGCGCGGGCTCAGTAGCCCAAGAGGCGCAGCATGCGCGCCGCTTCCGGGTCGGAGTCCTCGAGACCCTTGCGGTGCGCCTCGAGCAGCCGCCCGAGCTCCGCCAGCTCCCGATCCGCCGCCGCGTAGGCCGCCAGCCGTCGCCGCAGGTCCGAGATCGGCGCGCCGGCCGGCGGGCTCTTGCTCAGGTCCCAGTCCTCGCCGAACTGCGGGTCGCCGAGGTCGAAGAGCTCCTCACGCACGATGCGCACGTGGCGCTCGCCGGCGGCGTCCGCGAGCGTGGCGTAGCTCTGCACCAGCTTCCAGCGCCCCAGCCGCACCGCCTTCTGCTGCACGGCGCCGAGCAGGTCCGCGCGCTCGACCTTCTCGAGGTACAGCGCGCGCGACGGAGCGCCCGGGCCGGCCAGCGCCGGGCGCAGCGACTGCCCGCGCCACGGGGCGTCGGCGGCCTCGGCGAGCGGCGGAAGACCGAGCAGGTCGAGCAGCGTGGGGGCGACGTCGGTCAGGCTCGCGGACTGGGAGCGCGCGCCGGGGACGACGCCGGGGGCGCGGATCGCGAGCGGAATGTGCGCGGTGCTCTCGTGGCAGTGCGCGCCGTGCTCGAAGAAATCCTGCTGCTCGCCGAGGCTCTCGCCGTGGTCGGAGGTGAACACGACCAGCGTGTCCTCGAGCAGCCCCGCCTCGCGCAGCCGATCGACGAGCCGCCCGATCTCGCTGTCGACGTAGGCGACCTCGCCGTCGTAGAGCGCACGCACGCGCGCGGCATCGAAGGCCGTCGCGTCGAGCCAGGCCTCGGGCGGGACGTTGTAGCGCGCCACCCGCTGGCGCGAGCCCGGCTGCGCGTCGAGCTCGACCCGCTCGAGGGCCTGCGGCGCGCGACGGAAGCGCTCGGGCGGCTGGTAGGCGCCGTGCGGATCCATGTAGTGCAGCCACAGGAACCACGGGCGGTCCTCGCGCACGAGCGCCTGCCGCGGCTCGAAGCCAACGGCCGGGGGCTGCGCAAGGCCGAGCGCGACCAGCGCGGCGACGGTCAGCGACGACGCGCGCCGCTC
>JAPLOE010000234.1 GCA_026692705.1 Planctomycetota bacterium | reverse complement strand
GTCCCCGGAGCTTTTTCTGGCCGCCGCAGAAACAAGACAGCGGCCAGAAAAAGACAGGCTTACCTTCCGCGACCCGCCGGAAGGCCAAGTCGACGAACCTGTCGAACGCGATCGAGATGACGTACGTCCCGTGATATGGGTGGACCTGTCAAGCACTCCTGACGGATCACGCTGACGGGTTCGGATCGTGCGGGGCCGGTCGCCTTCGAGAGGCGGCCGGCCCTGTTGCGTTGGAGCGCGGTGCGCAGCGAACGGGAGCGCGCTACTCCCATGGACGCAGGCCGTGTCCGCGATGGCCCGCGTAGCGTGGAGCGCCGGAGGTGCTCCATGAAGATCGCAAGGGTCGTCATCGCGGTGGCAGGGGTCGCGCTCGCGGCGAACGCACAGGTCGAGCGCGTGAACGTCGGGCCGGCGGGAGTCGAAGCGAACCAGGACAGCGCGTTCGTTTCCGGCGTGGCGAGCGACGGGCAGCGCATCGCGTTCGTGAGCACCGCCACGAATCTGGTGAACGGCGACACGAATGGCGTGCAGGACGTGTTCCTGCGCGATCTCGCGGCGAGCGCGACGGTGCGGCTGAGCACGAACGCCGGCGGCACGCAGGCGAACCTCGCGTGTGGAGCGCCGACGCTGTCCGCCGACGGCCAGTGGGTCGCGTTCTCCAGCCGCGCCACGAACCTCGTTCCGGGCGACATGAACGGGATCGAGGACGTGTTCGTGAAGCACGTCGCGAGTGGAGCGATCACGCTCGCGAGCGTCGACAGCTTCGGCGCGGCCTCCAACGGCTCGAGCCGCATGCCTTCGCTCTCGGCCGACGGGCGCTACGTCGCGTTCACGAGCCTCGCGTCGAATCTGGTGCCCGGCGACACGAACGCCACCTGGGACGTGTTCGTGCACGACCGCATCACGGGCACGACCGTGCGCGCGAGCGTCGACTCGCTCGGCCTCGAGGGCAACGGCGAATCGAGCGCGCCCGCGCTCGCCGGCTGCGGCTGTTGCGTCGCGTTCACGAGCTCGGCCTCGAATCTCGTGGCGCTCGACACGAACTTCGCCACGGACGTGTTCGTCCACGATCTCGCGAGCGGCACGACGACCTGCGCCTCGCTCGGCCTCGGTGGAATCCCCGCTTTTCTCGGCGCCCAGCGCGCGTTCCTGTCGGCGGACGCCTCGCTCGTGGGCTTCGACAGCGCCTCCAACGATCTCGTGCCGGGCGACACGAACTTCGCGAACGACGTGTTCGTGCTCGAGCGCTGGAACGGCGCGCTGGTGCGCGTGAGCGTCGCGACCGGAGGCGGCGAGGGCGGCCACATGTCCTTCGCGGGCTCGCTCTCCGGCGACGGGCGATTCGTCACGTTCACGAGCCTCGCCGCCAACCTCGTGCCCGGCGACACGAACCTCAAGCAGGACGTGTTCCTGCACGAGCGCGCGACGGGACAGACGACGCGCGTGAGCGTGTCCGCCGGTGGCAGCGAAGGCAATCAGGCGAGCTCCAGCAGCGCGCTCTCGTTCGACGGACGCTTCGTGGTCTTCTCGAGCTACGCGTCGAACCTCGTCGCGGGCGACACCAACAGCGTCGGCGACGTGTTCCGCGTCGACCGCGGTCCGCAGCCCACGGGTGCGCCGCTTTCCTTCTGCACGCCCGGCACCTCCTCGAACGGCTGCACCGCGCTGCTCTCCGCGAGCGCTCAACCGTCGCTTTCCGGCCCGAATCCGTGCCTGTTGGTCGCTTCCGGCGTCGAAGGCCAACGCGCAGGACTCTTCTTCTACGGCCTCGACAACTCCTGCTTCGTGCCCATCCCTTGGGGCGCAAGCTCGAGCTGGCTGTGCGTGCGAGCGCCGCTGCAACGCACGCCGCTCGCGAGCTCCGGCGGAACCAACGGCGCCTGCGACGGAACGCTCGCGCTCGACTGGACGAGCTTCTCCGCGAGCCACCCCAACGCGCTCGGCCAACCGTGGAGCGTCGGCGCCCGCGCCTTCGTGCAAGCGTGGTACCGCGATCCCCCGTCGCCGAAGACAACGACCCTTTCCGACGCGCTGCTGCTCACGTTTGTGCCCTGACCGACCGGGGCCGGTCCCGGCGATCGGCCGCCCGTTTCCCCCGTGAAAAGGCGCCGAAGCCTCGGGCCCGAACGGTCCCGTCAGCCTCCCCGCTGGCCGGGTTGACGCGTGTGCTACGTTCGCGGGCATGGCGATCCCCTTCGGCAGCCTGCTTCCGCGAACGAGCCGACTGCGGACGTTCGTTTCCTACTCGGTGATGCTGGGCGCGACGGCAGTCGCGTACCTGTGGATCCGCGCGCAAGGCGAGCAGCTGGAGGCCCCGGCGGCGACGGGAGCGAGCGCGGCGGAGCGTGGCGCGCATTCGAGCGACCTCGCGCACCTGCTGCTCGCGCTCGGCGTCATCACGCTGCTGGCGCGCGTCGTCGGCGGAGCGTGCCGGCGCCTGCTCGGCCAGCCGCCGGTGATCGGCGAGATCCTCGCGGGCATCCTGCTCGGGCCTTCGGTGCTCGGAGCGCTGTGGCCCGAGGCGCAGCACTTCCTGCTGCCCGAGTCCGTCGCTCCCGCGCTCGGCGTCGTCTCCAAGATCGGCGTCGTGCTGTTCATGTTCTTGGTCGGGCTCGACCTCGACCCGCGCCTCCTGCGCGGCAACACGCACTCGACGATCGCCGTCTCGCACGCGAGCATCGTCGCCCCGTTCCTGCTCGGCGCGACGCTCGCGCTGTGGCTCTATCCGCTGTATTCGAGCGCATCGGTCGGCTTCACGGCCTTCTCGCTGTTCCTCGGCGTCTCGCTTTCGATCACGGCCTTCCCGGTGCTCGCGCGCATCCTGCGCGACCGGCGCGTGCAGGGCACGCGGCTGGGCGTGACCGCACTCGCCTGCGCGGCGGTCGATGACGTGAGCGCCTGGACGCTGCTCGCGCTCGTGGTCGGCATCGCGACGGCGACGATGAGCGGCGCGGTGTGGACGATCGCCTACGTCGCCGCCTACGTGGCCTTGATGATGCTCGTCGTGCGGCCGCTGATGCAGCGCTGGTTCGTGGCGCGCGAGGAGCGCTACGAGGGACCGCTGAGCCATTCCGCGCTGGCGTTCGTGTTCGTCGCGCTGCTCGGGTCGGCGCTCGCGACGGAATGGATCGGCATCCACGCGCTGTTCGGCGCGTTCCTGCTCGGCGCGATCCTGCCCAACGAGGGCCGGCTGGCACGCGAGCTGCGCTCGCGCATCGAGGACGTCGTGCTGGTGCTGTTCCTGCCGAGCTTCTTCGCCTTCACCGGCATGCGCACGAGCATCGGGCTCGTCGAGGGCTCGCGCGACTGGATGTTCTGCGGCCTGATCGTGCTCACCGCCGTCGTCGGCAAGTTCGGTGGCTCGCTCTTCGCCGCGCGCCTGACGGGCATGTCGTGGCGGCACTCGGCCGCGCTCGGCGTCCTGATGAACACGCGCGGGCTGATGGAGCTGATCGTGCTCAACCTCGGCCTCGACCTCGGCGTCATCTCGCCGACGATCTTCACCATGATGGTGATCATGGCGCTCGTCACGACGTTCATGACGACGCCGCTGCTCGACCTGCTGCTGGGGCGCCGCGGCTTCGGCGATCCGCCGCCGGACGCGCTGCCGGCGCGGACTCCCTGACGCGCGCTACTGGTACGAGGCGCCGCCGCCGGTCACGTAGGCGAATTCCTGGCCCCAGTTGCGACCGGTGCACTGGAAGTAGCCCGTGTTCTTGCTCGCGACCTCGGTGGTCTCGAAACGACGGATGCCGAGCACGTAGAACGGCGCGGTCCCGACGCAGCCGTAGGAGCTGGCGCCGTAGACGTAGTAGCGGTAGTGGTAGGTGTCGTCGTTGAGCGGGTCGACCGGCGCGCTGCGCAGGTAGCCCGCACGCACGAGAACATCGAGGAAACCGCCGTCGTGCGAGACATCCCAGCCGCCGTAGGTCGCGTTGGAAGTGGCCGTCGGATAGGAGCCGGTGTCGAGGTAGTACTGCTCGACAGCGTCGCGAATCGCCTGCACGTCCTGCAGGCGGCGGGCATCGCGGGCGGCGGCCACGCGCTGGGAGACGCGGGGCGTGACGACGCCGGCGAGGATGCCGAGGATCGCGATCACGATCACGAGCTCGATCAGGCTGAAGCCGCGGCGACGACGGGGGCGCGAGGTGGAAGTCATGTTTGGGGAGAGCGTGCGCCCGGGGGGAGTGGGCACCGCTCGGGGGCCTATCGGTCCCGGACGGGGGCCGAGCTTGAGTCCACGGTCGAGCCGAATCTCAAGCGTTCCATTCCGGGGGGCCGATAGCGCCGACGTCCGTACGAGGCGCATCCCCTTGCCGCGCCGCGTCCTGGCCCCCCGATGCCCTCCACCCCCCGAAGTCGCGCCCCGGCGCGATCCGCAGTGCTCCACCTCACCCACGAGGTCGCCGAGTGGCTCAGCCACGCGCCGTCCGGTGAACCGGCGTATGCGCGCGCAGCGGTGCAGGGCTCCGGCCCGGCCGACCTCGCGACCGCTGCGGCTGCCGCGCGTGACCAGGCCGGCGCGCAGCGGCAGCACTGCACGCTGGTGCTGGGCGGGAGCCTCGTCGACCACCGGGTGCTCGAGCTGCCGGAGCTCGCGCGCGGCGACCTGCGCAGCGTGCTCGCGCGCAAGGCGGCGCATGCGCTCGGCGCCGAGCTCGACGACACGCTCTTCGCTGCCCTGCCGCTGGGCATCTCGGAACACGCCGATGGCGACGGGCCGAAGGGACAGAAGTGGCTGCTCATGTCGGTGCGCAAGAGCGTGCTGCGACCCATCGAGGTCGAGTGCCGGCGCCGCGGCGTCGAGCTCGCGCGCGTCTCGTCCGCGTCGCTCGCGCGGCTGTGCGAGGCGCAGCGCGTGCGCGGCGACGCCGAGCAGGCCTGCATCGTGGTCGACGTAGACCTCGACTCGATCGTGGTGAGCCTCGTGCAGGGCACGACCCTGCGCCACCAGAACCGCATCACCGGCACGTTCGCGACCGTCCCGACGATGGCGATGGCGCTCGTGCAGGAGCTCAAGAGCTTCGACGCCTTCTGGCGCCGTTCCGCACGCGGGGCGGGCGTGACGCAAGTGGTCGTGATCGGCCTCGAT
>JAPLOE010000233.1 GCA_026692705.1 Planctomycetota bacterium | reverse complement strand
GGCGACGTGCTCGCGCTCGGGAATGTCCGCAGCAGCGGGCAGCGGTGCCTGCGCGTTCTGGCCACGCACGTGGTAGAGCACCGCCGTCTTCACTCCGCTGAACGAGAACGGCGGGAAGCGCGGCGGCGTCGCGCCGCGCTCGACGCGCGGGCGGTAGCGCGGAAAGTCGAAACGCTTGGGGTCACCACTCGCGGCGAGCTTCGAGACGCTCGGACCGCCGGGGTAGGGGAGCCCGAGCAGGTGCGCGACCTTGTCGAAGGCCTCGCCCGCCGCGTCGTCGAGCGTTCCGGCGAGGCGTTCGATCTCGAGCGGCGAGCGCGCGTGGTAGAGCGCCGTGTGGCCGCCGCTCACCACGAGCGCGACACAGGGCCACGGCGGCGTCGCGAGCTCCATGCTCGCCGCGTACACGTGCGCCTGGATGTGATCGACGGCGACGAGCGGCAATCCGCGTGTGTAGGCGAGCGCCTTGGCCGCCGAGAGCCCGACGAGCAGCGACCCGATCAGCCCCGGCTTCGCCGTGACCGCCAGCGCGTCGATGTCCTCAAGCCGGACCTGCGCGACGCCGAGCGCACGCTCGATCACCGGCAGGATCGCGCGCAAGTGCGAGCGCCCCGCGACTTCTGGCACGACGCCGCCGTACACGGCGTGTTCCGCGACTTGGCTGTCGACTTCCGACGAGAGCACCTCGCGACCGGCGCGCACGACCGCCGCCGCCGTCTCGTCGCAGGAGGACTCGATGCCGAGGACGAGCTCGCCCATCAGCGCGCCACCGTCGTGCAGGGATGCTCGCCGCGCAGCAGCGCCAGCGCTGCCTCGAGCTGCGGATCCTGCGGCGGCCGCGGGTACAGCGGTCGCTTGGCTTCCGCTTCCCACGCCTCGAGCTCCGCCAGCGCCGACTTCGGCGGGCTGTAGCTCGCGAGGAACTGCCGCAGCGCCTCGAGCTCGGCCTTCGACGTGTCGACCTGCACGTCCGGCAGGAGCCCGTGCGTCCACGCGCCTTCGACCGTGCGCTCGAGGTTGCGGTGCGCCGGCGTGTAGTAGTAGGCGCTGACGAGCTTGACCACGCGCGTGCCGCCGTCGAACGTCTCGACCTTCTGCACGAGGCCCTTGCCGTAGGTCGGGCTGCCGACGAGCACGGCCGCGCGATGCTCCTGCACGGCCGCCGCCAGCACCTCGCTCGCGCTCGCCGACTCGCCGTCGACGAGCACCACCAGCGGCAGGCCCTTGAGCGTCGCCTCGTCCGGCTCCGCCTCGTAGCGCTGCACCTCGGTGCGCCCCTCGTGCGAGACGATCAGGCCATGCTCGACGAAACGGTTCGCGATGCGCGTCGCCGAACGCAGCACGCCGCCCAGATTGCCGCGCAGGTCGAGCACGAGCGCCGCGAGCCCGCCCGCGCGCAGTTCCTCGACGGCTGCGTCGAACTCGTTCGGCGTCTCCTGACTGAAGGCCGTGATCGCGACGTAGCCGACGCCGCCGCCGAGCTGGCGCACGTGGCGCACGGTGGGGTCGACCAGCGCGTCCTGCCCGATCTTGATGCTGCGCTCCGAGCCGTCGCGCGCGCGCAGGGCGAGCTCGATCGGCCCGCGGTCGCGGTCGCCGAGCAGCTTGCGCAGCTCGCCCGTGGGCAGCCCGGCCACCTCGCGGCCCGCGCAGCGCAGGATCTGGTCGCCGACGCGCAGCCCGGCCTTCTCCGCCGGCGAACCCGGCAGGGTGTAGAGCACGCGCGCCTCGCTCGTCGGCTGCGCGAACACGACACCGATGCCCTGGTAGTGCCCGGTGGTCTCGCGCTCGACCGCCGCGACTTCGTCGGGGCCGTAGTAGCGCGAATAGGGGTCGAGCGACTCGACCATGCCTCCCAGGGCGGCGTCGAGCAGCTCCTCGCGCGACAGCTCGCGCACGTACTGGCGCTCCACGAACTCGCGCACTCGCGCGTAGTCGCGCACGTCGTCGTCGTCGGAGCGCCGGCCGAAGTGCCAGAAGCACAGGCCGATCGACAGCCCCAAGGTGGTCCCGACGAGCAGGTGCACCGCGTCACGGCCCCAGTTCGATCGCGGCGGCGCCTCGTCCATGGCGGGATCCTAACCCGCGGCCCGGCGCCGGAAGCAGGCCACGAAAAGGGCCGGGCCCATCTCCGAGCGGCCAGCGTGGGCTAGTCTTTGGACGCCCCCAAGGCGACGACTGCCGATGAAACCGAATGGAACCGCCCTGCTGGCGCTTGCGGTGTGCCTCACGCTGACCGCCGCGGCCGGTGCTCAACCGCTTGCGCAGGCTCAAGGCCGTGCAGGGGGGCGTGGCGGTCAGAAGCGCGAGCAACCCGACAAGCCGCCGCCGCGCGAGCAGCCCAAGCCGCGGCCCGCGACGCCGCCCGCGAAGAACGATCCGCCGCCGAAGGAATCGCCCGCGCCGAGCGAAGTCACGCTGGCCGCCGCGCGCGAGTTGTTCAAGACGGCCGACCAGAGCGGCGACACCAAACTCTCGATCGGCGAGGCCGGCACGGCCGGGCTCGTCGCGCGCGACTGCAACGCGGTCGACGCCGACGGCTCGCACGAACTCGACGAGGGCGAGTTCCTGGTCGCCTACGTCGCGCTGATCGAACGCCAGAAACGGCCCGTCGCCGCCGACCTGCGCGCGGAAGCGAGCAAGGCGAGTGCGGCTGCCGCAGCGATCCGCGCGGCGAACCCTCCGCCTCCGCCGGCGCCGAAACCGGCCGACAAGGAACCGAACGCACGATCCCGCGGCGGAGCTCGAACGAAAGCTCGAGGAGGCTCTCAAGCGCGCCGGTGACGTCGCACGCGGAGCGAAGCCGGCTCACGAGGAGCCCGCGACCGATCCGGACGCTCTGCCGGTCGAGCACAGTGCAACGGCGCCGGCTCCCAAGCCCGTCGCGACCGCTCCGAAGGCCGTTCCGAAGGCGGAAACGGACGAGGAAGCGGCCGCGCGCGAGCCGCTGAGCGCGGAACAGGCACGGACGATGCGGGAAGAGCTCGAGCTGCAGCTCGCCGAGGGCAACGCGAGTCCCGAGGAGGCTGCGCGACTGCGGGCGCGCCTCGAGGAGCGCATCGCCGGGCCCAAGGCCAAGGAACGGCCGGCGCCGGGCTCGCGGCCGGGTGGCGGAACCCGTTCGGCCGAGGAGCGCGAGGCCAACCTGCGCACGCAGCTCGAAGAGCAACTCAAGGAGTCGAACGCGACGCCGGAGCAGGCCGCGAACTCGCGGAACCGGCTCGAGGAGCGCATCGTGAAGATGCGCGAGGAGCTCGCGGCCAAGGAAGCGGCGGAGAAGCCCGCGACGCCGGCCAGCGCTCCGAAGGAGCCTGAAGCCAAGCCTGCGACGGGGGACAAGCCCGTCGCGAAGCCGGCGGAGGAGAAGCCCGTCGCGCCGGCGCCGGAGGCGGGCAAGCCTGCGGAGCCTGTGCCCGCGGAATCGCCGGCCGAGACGCGGGCGCGCAACCTGCGTGAGGCGCTCGAGCAGCAGCTCAAGGACACGAACGCGAGTCCGGCGGAGGCCGAGGCGGCGCGGGCGCGGCTCGAGAAGCGCCTCGCCGACATGGCGGCCAAGGAAAAGGGCGACGCGGCGGGCAAGGCCGGCAAGGGCGGCAAGCGCAAGAAGCCCGACGACGGGCGCTGAGTCCTGCGGCGGTCGCCCCAAACGAGGAGCGGCCGCACAGGGCGGCCGCTCGAGAGGTCCGGGCTTCAGCGTCGTGCGTCAGGAGGCGGCACGCTCACCGAGGCGGCGGTAGAAGGTCGTGCGGTCGAGCGGGCCCTCCCAGGCGAAGGTCTCGCCGGAGCCGGGGAAGAGCACGCGCAGCGGGTGGTCACCGTCGAGGGCGCAGCCGAGGCGCTCGAGCTCCTTCTCGGCGCGGCGCAGCTCGCGGCGCGCGGTCGAGAGCTCGCTCTCCAGCCGGTTCACCTCGTCGCGGCGTTCCTGAGAGTCCGAGGAGAGCTTGGTCAGGCGCTCGACCAGCTCGGCAGCGGTGCGGGTCCGATCCTCGATCTCGCGACCGATGGAGCGCACCAGGGGAAGGAGGCGTTCGGCGTCGTGGCGGGCAAAGCTCTTGTGGATCATCTGCAACCTCCGGCCTTGTTGTGGGCCTTGGTAGCCGAGAGCCGGACCTCGACCCGGAAACGGGGGAAAATCCGTCCGCGAATCCGGTCAGGGTCGTGCAAGCGCTCGCGCCGGGCGGTTCGAGGGGTGGAAATCGGTTCCATCGCCCGTGGGAGGGCGACCGCGGCCGGTGGCGAGCGGAGCCGGCCGAACAAAGCTCCCAAGTGTGGGGTGCCGTGCCGTGGGGGAACGGGCTAGATTGCGCGGCCCTCCCCGCTCCAACCATGCCCCGCCCCACGGTCGAGATCACGCACGCCCAGGAGTTCTCCGCCGCCCACCGACTGGTGAGCGCGCACCTCTCCGAACAGGCCAACCGCGAGCTCTACGGGCCGTGCTTCACCGACCACGGCCACAACTACGTCGTCGAGGTCACCGTGCGAGGCACGGTCGATCCGAAGACGGGCATGGTGATGGACCTGAATCGCCTTTCGAAGCTGGTCGTCGAGCGCCTGATCGCGCGCGTCGACCACCGTCACCTCAACCACGACGTGCCGTTCCTCGCCGGCACGATCACCACCGCCGAGAACGTTGCCGTCGCCTTCTGGGACGAGCTCGAACCGGCCCTGCGAAACCTCCCCGGATGCAAGCTCTACCGGATCCGTCTGCACGAAAGTCGCGCGAACAAGGTCGAGTACTACGGACCGGCGACGGCGGCATCGCGAAGCTCGTCTCCAAGCTCCTCAAGGAGCTCGGCGAGGACCCGCGGCGCGAAGGCCTGAAGGCCACGCCCGACCGCGTCGAACGTTCGCTGCGCGAGCTGACCTCGGGCTCGACCATGTCCGTCGCCGAGGTGATCGGCAAGGGCGTCTTCACCGAGGACTGCTCGGAGATGGTGCTCGTCAAGGACATCGAGTTCTACAGCCTGTGCGAGCACCACATGCTGCCCTTCTACGGGCGCGTGCACGTCGCCTACATCCCCGACGGCAAGATCATCGGGCTGTCGAAGATCCCGCGCATCGTCGACCTGTTCGCGCGTCGCCTGCAGGTGCAGGAGCGCATGACGCAGCAGATCGCGCAGGCGCTGCAGGACGCGCTCAAGCCCAAGGGCGTCGGCGTCGTCGCGGACGCGCACCACCTGTGCATGATGATGCGCGGCGTGCAGAAGCAGAACTCGACCGCGCTGACCTCGTGCCTGCTCGGTGCGTTCCAGACGGACTCGAAGACGCGCAACGAGTTCCTGAGCTTCGTGCGCAGCCTGAACACGCTGCGCTGACGCGCGGCCTGTCAGCGAGCCGGCACGTCGAGGTCGTCGACGTTGGCGTCGCGCGGGCTCGACCAGGCCTTCCACACGACCTCGGCGACGTCCTCGGGCTTGTTCATCTTCGAGCGGTCCCAGTCGCCCTTGACGCCCTCGAAGATCGTCGTGTCGGTCGGGCCGGGGTACACCGAAGTCACGCGGATGCCCGAGGGCTTCAGCTCCTCGCGCAGCGCGTCGCTGAAGCCGCGCAGCGCGTACTTGCTCGCGCAGTAGGCGACGTTCCCCGCGAAGCCGCGCTTGCCGGCGACGGAGTTGATGTTGATCACGTGCCCGCGCTTGCTCGCCTTGAGCGCCGGCAGGCATTCCTTGGTCACGAAGAAGGGGCCGTCGACGTTGGCGAGGAACATCCAGCGCCAGCGTTCGTAGTCGACCTCCTCGAGCGGCGCGACGTGGAACACGCCCGCGTTGTTGACGAGCACGTCGATCGTGTCGTCGAGGAACTCCATCGCGCGCCACATGCCCGCGGCGACGGCCTGCTCTTCGCGCACGTCGAACTGCGCCGCCATGCCCGTCCCGCCCGCGCGCTCGATCTCGGCGACCACCTTGTCGATCTCCGTCGCCGTGCGCGCGGCGACGACGACCCGGGCGCCCTCGCGGGCGAAACGCAGCGCGATGGCGCGGCCGATGCCACGGCCAGCGCCGGTGACGAGGACTCGGGGTGCGGACATGTCGGGACCTTTCCGGGGCGAAGAGGGGAGCGGGGCATGGTAGCCCAAGCGTCCGCCGCCGTCGCCCGCTCGCTACAATCCACCGAATGCCTTGGAGCGCTCTGGGAACCCAGTTCTGCCTCGAGCTCGCCTTCGGCGTGCTCGTCGCGATGGCGTTCGTCGCGCGCGCTCCGCTCGGAACGTTCTTCTTCCGCCTGATGGGAGCGACGGCGCTCGTGCCGCTGGCGGTGGCTTTTGCGCTCGAGCCGGGTCTCGGCCACGCCCCGTGGACGGATGCAGTGCGCATCGCGAGCGCGGTTTCCGCGGCGATGTTCTTCGCCTACTCGGGGCCCGTGCGCGCACGCACGCGCGAGCTGACGCTCGTGGTCGCCGCGCTCGCCTGCGCGGCGGCGGTCGCGCTCTCGCTGCGCCAGCACGCGATCGGCTCCGGCGGCTTCGAGTGGACCGTGGCGAGCGTGTCCGCGCTCTGCACGGGCCTCGTCGGCGGTTCGGTCGGCCTCGCGATGGTCTTCGGGCACTGGTACCTGACCGTGCCGACGCTCGAGGTCGCGTGGCTCGTGCGCCTCAACCGCCTGACGATGGTCTGGATGGTGGTGTCGCTCGCGGCGCTCGCCGGGACCGTGGTCGTGTTCCAGGAAGGCCTGCTGGCGCGCGACATCGATCTGTTCGGGCCCTGGCCCATGTTCCACATCGGCACGCGCGTGCTGCTCGGAGTCGCGATGCCGCTGCTGTTCGGCTGGATGACGTCGCAGTCGCTGACGTTCCGCAACACGCGCTCGGCGACGGGCATCCTGTACGCGTCGACGGTGCTCGTGCTGATCGGCACGGCGGTCTCGCTGTTCCTGCAGGACATCTACGGAGTTCCGCTGTGAGCGCCCGCCTCGCGTTGCGTTGCCCGCGCGGCGACGAGACCTCGTCGACGACGCCGCTCGCCGTTCCGGTGCCCGACGCGATCCGTTGCGAGCACTGCGGCGACCAGCACGAGCTGCACCCCGAGCGCGTCAACGCCGCCGGTGGCCTCGAAGGTTGCGCCGCCTGCGGGCATCCCGAGCTCTACACGCAGAAGGACTTCCCGCGCTCGGTCGGCATCGTGATCGTCGTCGTCGCGGCGGTGCTCGCGCCGTTCACGTACTACATCTCGCTCGGGGTTGCGGCGCTGATCGACGCGCTGCTGTTCCACTTCGCCCCGAACGTCGTGCTGTGCTACGTGTGCCGCAGCGAGCACCGCGGATTCGCCGCTACGCCGCGCCACCCGCGCTTCGACCGCGAGATCGAGGAGCGCCTGAAGTTCGGCACGCGCGCGGTGATGGGCAAGCCGATGCGCCCCGGCGGCACCGCCGGAGCGCCCGAGCCCGAGCATTAGCTCGCGCTAGTCGACGAGCTCGTGCAGCAGCGCTTCCGGTGTCGTCACCGGCGCGCGGCAGGCGTAGTTGCGGCACACGAAGGCACGCGGGCCGGCGGCGGTCGCGCCCTTGCCATCGAGGATCGGCATCAGGACCGTGTCGGCGCGCGAGTCGGCCAGCGCGACGGTGCGCTGCGGCTGGAAACGCCCTCGAACGGCGGCGACCAGCGCGCGCGTGCGCGGGTCGGAGAGCTCGCCCGCGATCACGATCTCGCGCGGACCGGCCGCGATGAAGTCGACGGCCGCGAGCATCTGGCTGAAGGCCTGCGGGTAGCGGTTGATCATCGCTCCGGCCGAGCGGATCGCCGTTTCCGCGCGCTGCGCGAGCGGCCCGCGACCCGTCAGCTCCGCGAGGCGCAGCAGGTTGAGCGCGTGCACGCTCTGTCCCGAGGGCAGCGCGCCGTCCTGCGGCGACTTGAGGCGCGCGATCAGCTTCTCGTGGTCGTCGGAGGTCGTGAACCAGCCGCCGTTGGCGAGGTCCGAGTAGTGCTCGTGCACGACCGACTCGAGCGCGAGCGCGTGCTCGATCCAGTGCGGGTCGAAGTCGGCCTCGTACAGGTCGATCAGGCCCGCGATCAGGAAGGCGTAGTCGTCGAGGTAGGCGTTGAGCTTCGCCCGACCGCCGCGCGTCGTCGCGAGCAGCCGCCCCTGCGGCGTGCGCATGTTCGCGAGCACGTAGGTCGCCGCGCGCCGCGCCGCCGCGAGGTAACTCTCCTGCCCAAGCACCTGCGAAGCCTGCGCGAGGCACGACACCATCAGGCCGTTCCAGCTCGCGAGCACCTTGTCGTCGGTCGCGGGCTTCACGCGCAGCGCGCGCGCGGCGAGCAGCTTCGTGCGCGCCTGCACCATCGCGGCCTCGAGCTCGGCCTGCGGCACGCGCAGCCGCTCGGCGACCTCGGCGGCGCTGTCGGGCCGCCACAGGGCGCTCTTGCCGTGCTCGAAGTTGCCCTCGTCGGTGACGCCGAACCACTCCGCGGCCCAGCGCCCGTGCTTCGCGCCGAGCACCGCCTCGAGCTCCTTCGGCGTCCAGGCGAAGTATTTGCCTTCCTCACCTTCGCTGTCGGCGTCCTGCGTGCTCGCGAAGGCGCCCTCGGGCGTCACCATCTCGCGCAGCACCCAGTCGCAGCACTCGCGGGCCACGCGCGCGTACTCCGGGTTGCCGGTCGCGAGGTGCGCCTCGAGGTACGCCGGCACGAGCAGCGCGTTGTCGTAGAGCATCTTCTCGAAGTGCGGGATCAGCCACTTCGCGTCCGTCGAGTAGCGGTGGAAGCCGCCGCCGAGCTGGTCGTAGACGCCACCCGCCGCCATGCGGTCGAGCGTGACCGTCACCATCGCGAGCGCCTGCGGATCCTCCGTGCGGAGCCAGTGGCGCAGCACGAGCCGCACGTCCATCGCGTGCGGGAACTTCGGCGCGTCGCCGAAGCCGCCCCACTGCGCGTCGAAGTTCGAGGCGAGCATCGCGAAGGCCGCGTTGAGCACGTCGGCGTCGAGATCGCCCGCGCCGGCGCTGGCCGGATCCTTGCGGATCATGTCGCCGAGCGCCTTGCCGCGCTTCAGCATGCTCTCGCGGTCCTGCTTCCACGCCGCGGCGAGCGACTGGAGGATCTCCGGGAAGCTCGGCCGCCCGTAGCGCCGCACCGGCGGGAAGTACGTGCCGCCGAAGAAGGGCTCGAGCCCCGGCGTCAGGAACACGCTCATCGGCCAGCCGCCCGAGCCGGTCATGGCCTGCACGGACTTCATGTAGATGTCGTCGAGGTCCGGGCGCTCCTCGCGGTCGACCTTGATGTTGACGAAGTGCTCGTTCATCAAGGCCGCGATCGCGGGGTTCTCGAAGCTCTCGTGCTCCATCACGTGGCACCAGTGGCAGGCCGAGTAGCCGATCGACAGGAAGATCGGCTTGTCCTCGCGGCGCGCGCGCTCGAGCGCTTCCGGGCCCCACGGATACCAGTCCACGGGGTTGGAGGCGTGCTGGAGCAGGTACGGGCTCGTCTCGTGGGCGAGGCGGTTGGTCGTCTCTGGCTTCGAGGTCATCGGGGGATCGGCGAGCGGGAGCTGTCCGGGGCCCTGGCAGGCGACGAGCAGCCAAGGGAGCCACGGGGCACAGCGCATGGGAGGGCGCAGTGTAGGTCGGTCCCGCCCCGATCCGGTGCCGCGAAATCCCCGGCCCAGCGGGGCAGCAAGCCCAAAAAAGAAGCAGCCCCGCGACGCGCGCGGGGCTGCCCCTAGGATTCGTGCCTCAGGAGGCTCCGGAACCCGCCGCACGACGCGCGCGCGGCGAACCCCGGGGCTCCGGGCGATCAGATGCTGACCGTGAGGCCGACCTGGATCAGGTCGAACTCGTTGGCCGACGTGTCGGCGGCGACGGTCACGTAGTTGGCCTGCCACTTGGCGGCGTGGCCCTGGAGGTACCAGTTGGCGCCGATCGTGATGGCGGTCGTGTTGTCGCTGTCGTCGAAGTCTTCGTAGCGAACCGCGAGCTCGAGCTGGTCGGGCATCACGGCGAAGCTGGCGGCGGCGTTGAACGGCGTCGCGTCGGAGACGTTGCCGACACCACCGGGGAGCGAGAGGGTCGCGCCCTTGTCGAGGTCGACGATTTCGGCGCTGACGCCGAACACGCCCATCGTGAAGGCCGCGTCGATGCCGAGGCTGATGTCGTCGGAAACCGCACCGTCGTTGGTGAGGTAGCCGAGGCCGACCGTCAGGCTGGCGTTGTCAGCGGCGCCGAGCACGCCTTCGTTGTTCGCGGCGGTGCCCATCGGGGTCGCCTCGACGCGGAAGCCGTAGGACATTTCCTTCGCCGCGCCGTCGCTGCCGTTCTGGGCGTAGACCGCGAAGTTGATCATGCCGAACGCGCCGCTGAGCTGGACGCCCTGGTCACGGAACGCGTACTCGGCACCGAGCGCCGAGCGGTTGATGAAGAGCAGGTTGTTTTCGTTGCGCAGCGAGCTGCCGAGGAACGCGGGGCGGAACTGGCCGAGCTGGACCTTGAGCTGCTCGGTGGCCTTCCACGACGCGTAGGCGTCGAGCAGGCCGAGCGCGCCGGTCGTACCAACGTCGCCGATGGTGTTCGACGAGCTCGAGGCTTCCGACTGAACGACGACCGAGAAGTCGCCGACCGAGCCGTTCACCCAGATCTGGGCGTCGTCGATCGAGAAACCACCCAGGTCATCGCCGCCGACCTGGATGTCGCTCGACGAGGCGTAGCTGGAACGGAGGAAACCCGACACCGAGACGCCGGTGGCGCCCTGGGTCAGGGACGTCGAGAGGCCCGCGAGGTCGCGGTCGGTGGTCGACCACGAGGTTTCCGTCGCGAGAGCAGGCGTCGTGGCCATCGTGAGGGCCAGAGCGCCGAGGACGAACTTGTTCATGTGGAATGCACTCCAAAGAGAGGTAGACACCAGAGAGAAGGGATGGGGTCTGGAGCGCGCAGAGGATGCCGCGCGCGCCTAGGGGATGGAAGCCCCCCTAGGACTTTTTGGGGCCCTAACGTGGGGGACGTTCGGCACAGACGACCGAGAGGTTTCCACAAAAGTCCATAATCTCGCCTCCGGCCACGGTCGCAAGCCCCTGAAGCAAAAGTGCTTAGGTGAAGAGGTCGGACCCGGAAAAGGATGCCGTATCGCAGCCCCCGTACCCTCGCCAAGGGGGCGGGAAGGCCTGTCCGGATCCTGTGAGAAACTCGTCACGGGACCGACTTCCGGTCCCCTCGGAGCCGTTCCTCAGTCCCCGGCGGGGCGTCGGCGGTCGGCCTTGCGCTCGCCGTGGCGGGCCTTGTCAGAGAGCCTCCGGCGCTGGGATCCGCGGGTCGGGCGGGTCGCGCGGCGCTGGGGGGCGAGGTAGAGCGCTTCGGCGAGGATCGTGGCCAGCCGCTCGCGGGCCGCGGCGAGGTTGCGGCCCTGCTCGCGGTGCTCGACACCCTTGATCAGGAGCTCGCCCGCCTTGGTCAGGCGCGAGGCGAGCCGCGCCAGCAC
>JAPLOE010000232.1 GCA_026692705.1 Planctomycetota bacterium | reverse complement strand
GTGCCGGAGAAGCAGAAGTTCGTGCGCTCCGAGTGGTGGCGCAAGAACTGGGAAGGCAAGCCCTGGGAGATTCCCAAGGGCAAGGAGACGCTGCCGGTGGTCTATGTGGACTACGCGGACGTGCTCGCCTACTGCCGCTGGGCCGGCCTGCGCCCGATGAGCGAGTTCGAGTACCAGCGCGCGGGCCGCGGCCGCGGCGATGCGCTCTACCCCTGGGGCAACGACACCGCGACGACGACCAACGCCGTCACGCAGGAGATCAAGCTCAACGGCAAGGAAGTCCGGCCCGCCGAGCCCTTCAAGGTCGCCAGCCAGCCCGGCGGCAAGACGCCTGAGGGCATCTACGACCTGTGCGGCAACGTCTGGGAGTGGACCTCGTCGCCGTTCTCGCCCTTCCCCGGCTACAAGGACCTCAAGCTCACCGTCGGCAATGGCAAGCAGGCGCGCGACATCAACGGCCTGACCCGCTGGGACGCCAACCAGCGCGTCGTGGTCGGCGGCTGCTTCCAGCAGAGCATCCTCGTCGCGCGCGTCACCACGCGCCGCGGCACGGAGCGCATCGAGTCCACCGACAGCCTCGGCTTCCGCTGCGCCTCGAGCGCCACTCCCGGCCTCGACCTGTCGAACGCGATCCTGCGCGACGACTTCCCGGTCGAGCGCCGCCCGCTCGCCGCGCCGTTCGACGGCTCGAAGACCTTCGCGATCGACCGCTGGACGAGCGAACCCGGCACCGCCACCACGGTGCTCGCCGAGGGCCAGCCCGCGACGGCGCTCCCCGGCTACTCGATCATCACCGGCTACGACTACATCGCCTTCGTGCCCGCCGTCGACATCGAGGCGACCGCGGTCAGCGCGCTCGACGACATGTCGCACGCCAAGGGGCCCGTGCCCGTCGGCATCCTGTCGACGACGCGCGATCTCGTCGAGCCGGCGCTCAAGAAGGGCACGTACTGCGTGAGCTACCGCGGCAAGGGCGCGCTGCCGCAGCCCGAGGAGAAGCCGAAGGAAGACAAGCCGAAGGACGAGAAGAAGTCCGTGCAGGAGCCGGGCAAGCCTGAAGAGCCGGTCGTCCGCAAGATGGCCGACTTCAAGGCGCCGGAAGGCTTCGATCCCACGAAGGACGCGCTCATCTTCTACGCTCCGGATGGAACGCCTGCGGGCTGGATGGAAGCGCCCAACTTCGACTACGCGCGCCCGGCCGCTCCGAAGGCGACCGCCGTCGCGGCGAAGCGCCCCGTCACCATCGACGCCGGCGGCCTGAAGAAGCGCACGGAAGAGGACGGCACGCTCGTCACGCTCTCGCTCAACTGCTGGGTGCGCGTGTCGAACAAGGGCTTCACCTTCAACCTGCCGCTGTGGTTCAAGCCCGGCGAAGTCGGTTCCGGCTGGCGCATGCAGTAGCGCTCGCCCGCGAACGTCGCGCGGCCGGTGAATCCCAGCAGGATTCACCGGCCGCGCGCCATTCCAGGCCCTCGGGGCTCGACTACAGGCCCGCGAGGTTGCGTTCGACGAGCTCGCGCTCGAGCGCCAGCTCCTCGCGCCGCGCCCGCTCCGCCGCGACGACCTCCGGGTCCGCGCGTTGCACGAAGTTGGCGTTGCCGAGCTTGCCGTCGACCTGCGCGATCGCGGCGCCGAGCTTCGCCACACGCTGCGCGAAGACCTCCTTGAGCTTGACGAGGTCCACGTCGGCGCCGAGCTGCACGAACACCTCGAGGCCGCCGGACACCGCCGCCGCGCTCGAGGGCGGGCGCGTGGCGCGTTCCTGCACGTCCATGCTCTCGAGGAAGCCCAGCGCGCGCGCCGAGGCCGCGTACTGCGTGAGCACGCGCCGCTCCGCCTCGCGCGGAGCCGACACGACGGCGGCGAGCTGCTTGCGCTCCCCCACCATCGTCAGCGCACGGATCGAGCGCACCGCGCCGACCAGGCTCTGGATCACGCCCATGTCGGCCTCGGCCGCTGCGTCGATCGCGAGGCCCTTGCCGTCCGGCCAGTGGCTGTTCATCAGCATCGGCGCACCCTTGCGGCCGAGCGTCTCGTTGAGCGCGGTCCACAGCACTTCCGTCATGTACGGCGTGAACGGGTGGAGCATCGCGAGCGAGTCGGAGATCACGCGCGCGAGCGTGCCGCGAGCCGACGCCGCGCTGCGGGCGTCACCACCCGACAGGCGCGACTTCACGAGCTCGACGTACCAGTCACAGAAGTCGTTCCAGACGAACTTGTAGAGCTCGGTGGCCGCGTCGTTGAGGCGGTATTCCTCGAGCGCGGTCGTGACGCTCACGCGCGTGCGCTCGAGGCGCGACAGGATCCAGCGATCCTCCAGCGCCACCGCGCTCGCCAAGGTCCCGTCCGTGCGCTCGCCTTCCATCTGGCCGAGCACGAAACGCGTCGCGTTCCAGACCTTGTTGCCAAAGCGCCAGCCCTGCTCGAGCCGGTCGGGCGCGAGCTTGGAGTCCTGGCCCTCGCGAGTCAGCAGGATCAGCGAGTAGCGCACGGCGTCGGCGCCGTACTTCTCGATCATCTCGAGCGGATCGATGCCGTTGCCGAGCGACTTCGACATGCGCCGCCCCTGCGCGTCGAGCACCGTCGCGTGCACGTTGACGACGTCGAACGGGCAGCGCTTTTCCGCCGGAAGGTGGTCGCAGAACTCGTAGCCCGCCATCACCATGCGCGCGACCCACAGGTAGATGATGTCGCGCGCCGTCGAGAGGAACTGCGTCGGATAGAAACGCTCGAGCTCCGGCGTCTTGTCGGGCCAGCCGAGCGTGGCGAACGGCCACAGCCACGAGCTCGCCCACGTGTCCATCACGTCCTCGTCCTGACGCACGATCGGCTTGCCGGTCTTGGGGTGCGGCGAGCCGACGGCGAGGTCGGTGCGCGACGCGACGGGCACGCCGTCCTCGTCGTACCAGACCGGAATGCGGTGGCCCCACCACAGCTGGCGCGAGATGCACCAGTCGTGCACGTTCTCGAGCCACTGCAGGTAGACGTTCTGCCAGCGCTCCGGGTGGAAACGCAGCTTGCCCGACTTGGCGGCCGCGATCGCGGGCTCGACCAGCGGCTTCATCTTGACGAACCACTGCTCGCTGACGAGCGGCTCGATCACGCTCTTCGAGCGGTCGGAGATCGGCACGTTGTGCACGAGGTCCTGCGACTTCTCGAGCGTGCCGAGGGCCTCGAGCTGCTTGAGCAGCTCCGTGCGCGCCTTCTCGCGCGTCATGCCGGTGAACGGCCCGCACTCGCCGACGAGCTTCCCGTCCTTCGAGAGGATCGTGATGATCGCGAGCTTGAAGCGTGCGCCGCGCTCGTAGTCCGCCGGATCGTGACCCGGCGTGATCTTCACCGCGCCCGTGCCGAACTTCGCCTCGACGGTCTCGTCGGCGAGGATCGGGATCGCGCGCCCAATGAACGGAATCAGCGCCTTTTTCCCGACCAGATCGCGGTAGCGCTCGTCCTCGCCGTTCACCGCGATGCCGGTGTCGCCGAACATCGTCTCGGGCCGCGTCGTGGCGACCGTGATGTGGCGCCCGGGCTGTCCTTCGATCGCGTACTGGATGAAGTAGAGCTTGTCCTTGCGCTCCACCATCTCGATCTCGTCGTCGCTGACGGCAGTCTCGAGCACGCAGTCCCAGTTGACGAGCCGCGCCCCGCGGTACACGAGGCCCTTCTCGAACAGGCGCACGAAGCTCTCGCGCACCGCGCGCGACATGCCGTCCTCGAGCGTGAAGCGCGTGCGCGACCAGTCGCAGGAACTGCCGAGGCGCGCGAGCTGCTCGAGGATCTTCGAGCCGTGCTCTTCCTTCCACTTCCACACTTCGGCGAGGAACGCCTCGCGCCCCATGTCCTGACGCTTGAGCTTCTTCTCGGCGAAGAGCTTCTTCTCGACCACCGCCTGCGTCGCGATGCCCGCGTGGTCCGTGCCCGGCACCCACAGCGTCTCGAACCCCTGCATGCGACGGTGGCGCACGCAGATGTCCTGGATCGTGTTGTTGAGCGCGTGCCCCATGTGCAGCACGCCCGTCACGTTGGGCGGCGGGATCATGACGCAGTACGTGCCGCGCGAGCCGGCGCTCGCCGGACGCGGCTGGAAACCGCCGGAAGCCTTCCAAGCGGCGTAGATGGGGCCTTCGTGGTCCTTGGGTTCGAAGCGCGTCGGGAGTTCCATGCGTCGTCCGATTCGTTTGTGGGCGCAATAGGGTACACAGGGGCCCATGAGCCCGCACCCGCTGACACGGCCCGAAGCCACCGACTGGCAGGAAACCTCGCTCCACGCGCATGTGCTCGAGTTCCTGAGGGAGATCGAGAAACGCGGCGACCCGCGTGTGGTGCGCACGAGCTTCGGAGCGAGTCCCGAGGGCCGCGAGCTGCCGCTGCTCGTGCTCTCCAAGGACGGCATCCGCACGCCGCAGGAGGCCCACGCCTCGGGGCGGCCCGTCGTGCTCATCATCAACGGCATCCACGCCGGCGAGGTCGAAGGCAAGGAAGCGAGCCTGATGCTCGTGCGCGACTGGCTCGACGGCCGCCAGCCCGGCCTCTTCGACGAGCTCGTCACCGTGATCGTTCCGCTCTTCAATCCCGACGGCAACGACCGCATCGATCCCGCCAACCGCAAGCTCGACATCGCCAAGCTCACCGGCCACATCGGGCCGCCCAAGGGCGTCGGCACGCGCGTCAACGCGTCGGGCATCAACCTCAACCGCGACTACATGCGTCAGGAAGCGCCCGAGATGCGCCTCCTGCAGAGCAAGGTCTACCGCCCGTGGCGCGCGCACCTCTCGATCGACTGCCACGCGACCAACGGTTCCGTGCACCGCTTCGCGCTCACCTACGACACGCCGCACGTGCCCGAGAGCGGGCGCCGCGAGCCGATCGAGTACCTGCGCCAGCGTTTTCTGCCGGTCGTCACCGAGCGCCTCAAGACGCGCACGGGCCGCGCGACGTTCTTCTACGGCAACTTCGTCGCCGACGAGGGTGGCACCGGCCAAGGCTGGATGACGTACCCCAACCACCCGCGTTTTGGCGGCAATTTCCGCGGTTTGCACAACCGCCTCGACCTGCTGCTCGAGACCTACTCGTACCTCGAGTTCCCCGAGCGCGTCCGCACCACGTACGAGTTCCTCGTCGAGACGCTGCGCCTCGCCTCGGAGCGCCGCAAGGAAATCGTCGAGCTGTGCGCGAAGTGCGAGCTTCCGCCCAAGCGGGTCGCGGTCCGGTACCGGCTCGAAGCCGAAGGCGTCGACGTCGAGATCCTCACGCGCGAGCCGCGCACGCTCGAAGGCAAGCCGACGTCCGTGCGCATCCCGCACCTCGCGAAGTTCGTCGGCACCGAGATCGTCGATCGGCCGCTCGCGTACGCGGTTCCGGCTTCGTGCGAGCCGTTCCTCGAGCTGCACGGGCTCCCCATCGAGCGGCTTCAGCGCGCCACGGTGGCCGAAGTCGAGGTCGCGCACGTCCTCGGGCTCGCCGCGGATCCGACAAGAGGCATCCTCGAGTCGTCGACTGAAAGCGAGCTCCTCGTCCGGCACGAACGCACCAAGCGCACGCTTCCGGCCGGCACGCTGCTCGTGCGCACGGAACATGCTCTCGGCGCCGTCGCGACGTACCTGTGCGAGGCGAAGAGCGACGACGGCCTCGTCCAATGCGGCATCCTGCCACAGCCCAAGTCCGGCGAGGAATTCCCGGTGCTGCGCGTGCTTTCGCTCGGATGAAACCCTTGGGGGAGGGAGAACGAGGAAGAGGGAGGGAAACCGGGAGAGCCGAGCCTGAGCGAGACCCGAAAGAAGCCAGAGAGTGGAGGGTTGCGGAAGCAGGCGCGGCAGAGGCAAAGTGAGCCCACCCCCGGGAGCCCCGCCCGAATGAAGATCGCAATTCGAACAGCACTGCTCGGACTTGGCCTCCTGGTGAGCTGCGCGAAGTCGCCGAAGGCGGGCCCGGTTCCGATCCGGCTCGAGGGAGCGGTAGTGACCACGTCCGTCGAGTGGGAGGCCGATCTGACCGCATTCGAGCTCGTCTCCCGCCCCGGCGTCTGCGATCCCAACGTTCCCATTCGCCAGCTCGAGCTCCACCGCACCGTCGACGGCTCGCCCCTCGTGATTCCGATCGACCTCGAGAAGATTCGCTCGGGCGACTCCTCTTCCAACGCCCTCCTCCTCCCCGGCGACCTCGTGCGCGTGGGGCGCGAATAACTCAGGGCACGAACGGCGCGCGGAGGCGGGTGCGGAGCAGGCGGCGGGCGAGGGACGTGTCGAGGCAGACGTCGGCGGGGCGGACGTTGTTGGCGGGAGCGGTCGAGCGCGAGGCGGTCCGGAATGCGACAGGGAGGCCGGCGGCGAGTAGGGCGCGGCGGCCGAGCTCGGCGCGGGAGAGGCGTTCGGGGCCGGCGAGGTGCAGGAGGCCAGAGACGGAGCCAAGAGTGAGCTCGAGCAGGGCGTCGGCGGCGTCGAGGACGTCCAGCGGCGTGCGCCATTCGTCGGTGAAGAGCGTCGGGGTCTCGCCCCGGGCGAGGGCGGCAAGCAGGCCGTCAGTGGCGCCGAGGCCGCGGCCGAGGGAGTCGCCGTAGAGCAGCGGGATGCGGGCGACGAGGGCCGCGGGATAGGCGGCGAGCACGGCGCGTTCGCCGCCGACCTTGGTGTGGCCGTAGATCGAGATCGGCGCGGGCTCGTGGTCCTCGCGGAAGCCGCCGGGGGGCGCGGGCGTGGCTCCGAACGCGAGGTCGGTCGAGACGTGGACTAGGCGCAGGCCGAGCGAGGCGCAGGCGCGGGCGACGGCTTCGGGTGCGCGGGTGTTGGTGGCGGCGGCGCGCTCGGGCTCGCGCTCGCACTCGTCGATCTTCGCCATCGCGGCGCACAGGAGCACGGCGCCGGCGGAGTGGGCTCGCAGGGCGCTCTCGATCGTGCGCGGGTCGGCGGTGGCGAGGTCGAGGCCCGTGGCGCGCGAGAGCGAGACCGTGCGCTCCCAACCGGCCGCCGCGGCGCGTCGCAGGACCTGGGCGCCGAGGAAGCCGGAGCCACCGAGGACGACGAGCGGGCGGGAGAGCGGGGCCACGGTGCTATCTTCGCAGGCCACGCCCCATGGCAGCCAGCCCGCCTTCCACGATCGGCACGAGCGGCGCGGCGGGGCCGTTCCGGCGCGCGCTCGTGATCGCGAACCCGATCGCGGGGCGTGGGCGCGGCGAGCGGGCGGCGCACGAGCTGCATGCGGGGCTGAAGCGCCTCGGAATCGAGAGCGAGCTGCACCTGACGCGGCACCGCGGGGACGCGCTCGACACGGTCCGGGCGCGGCGCGGTGAGTTCGATCTGCTCGCGTCGGTCGGTGGCGACGGGACGTTGCGCGAGGTGTTCGAGGGGCTCGGCGACGACTCGCTGCCGGTGGCGGTGCTGCCGCTGGGGACCGCGAACGTGCTCTCGATCGACCTGAAGCTGCCGAGGCAGGCCGCGGGGACGCTGGAGCTCGTGCGGCGCGCGCGCTCGACGGCGCTCGACGTCGCGACGGTCAACGGGCGGCTCTCGTTCCTCGTCACCGGCGTCGGCTTCGACGCGGCGGCGGTGGCGGAGGTCGAACGGCGGCGCAAGGGACCGATCACGAAGTGGAGCTACGTGGCGGCGGTGGCGACGGCGTTGCGCAGCTGGAAGCCGGTGGCGCTCGAGGTCGAGCTCGACGGCCAGCGGGTCGAGGGCCCGGTCGAGGGCCTGTTCGCGAGCAACATCGTCCACTACGGCGGCGTGCTGCGGCTCTCGGACACCCGCGTGCTCGACGACGGCCTGTTCGACATCTACTTGTTCCGCGACGGTCGCCTGCCGGCGCTGGCGGCCGTCGGGATCCGGGGCCTGCTCGGGAAACTGCCCGGAGGGAGCTGCGAATTGCGCCGTGCCCGTCGCGTACGCGTCACGTCCGCGCTCCCCGTTCCCTACCATGTGGACGGCGACTTCGGCGGTTCCACGCCGGTCGAGCTCGAAGTGAGCCCGACGCGCCGTCGCATCCTCGTTCCTTAGATGACCTCCACTCCCCGTCCCAAGGTCCGCGTCGGCGAGCTCGAGCTCGGCGGCGGCGAGCTGTTCCTCCTCGCTGGCCCGTGCGTGCTCGAGACGCCCGAGCTCGCGCACTCGATCGCAGGCCAGCTCGTCGAGATCGCGCGCGCACGCGGCGTCCCGCTGGTCTTCAAGGCGAGCTTCGACAAGGCCAACCGCTCGAGCGCGTCCGCCACGCGCGGGCCGGGCATGGAGTCCGGCCTCGAGCTGCTCGCCGAGATCAAGCGCCGCTGGAACGTGCCCGTCGTGACCGACGTGCACCTGCCCGAGCACTGCGCGCCGGCCGCGGAAGTCTGCGACCTGCTGCAAATCCCGGCCTTCTTGTGCCGTCAGACCGACCTCCTGCTCGCCGCCGCGCGCACGGGCAAGCCGCTCAACATCAAGAAGGGCCAGTTCCTCGCGCCCTGGGACATGAAGCACGTCGTCGCCAAGTGCTCGAAGGCGGGCAATCCCAACGTGATGGTGTGCGAGCGCGGCACGAGCTTCGGCTACGGGCGCCTCGTCGTCGACATGACGGGCTTCGAGCACCTGCGCGCGACGGGCTCGCTGGTGGTGTTCGACGCGACGCACTCGGTGCAGGAGCCGGGCGCACGCGGCGATTCGACCGGCGGCAACCGCGAGCACGTCCCCGCGCTCGCGCGTGCGGCGGTCGCGACGGGCAACGTCGACGGGCTCTTCTTCGAGGTCCACCCGGATCCGGACAAGGCACCCTCCGACGGCCCGAACATGGTGAAACTGCACGAATTCCCCGCCATTCTCGACTCGGTGCTCGCCGTGCACCGCGCGCTCCGCACGAGCTAGCGCTCTCCCGTGGCCGACAGCCAACTCGCCTCCGTCCAGGTCACCGTCGCGGCGCTCAACCGCTCGCTGGACGCCTACACGATCAAGCGCCAGGTCGGTCACGGCGCCATGGGCATCGTGTTCGAGGCGGAGCAGAAAGGCATCGGCCGGCGCGTGGCGCTCAAGGTCCTGCCGCCCAACCTCGCGCTGCGCGAGCGCACGGTGAAGCGCTTCCTGCGCGAGGCCGAGTCGATGGGCAAGCTCGGCCACCCCAACGTCGTCGACGTGTACGAGGTCGGCTCGCGCGCGGACTTCCACTTCTTCACGATGAAGTTCGTCGACGGGCCGTCGCTCGACCGCGTGCTGAAGGCGGGCCCGCTGGCGGTGAAGGACGTCATCGGCATCGGCATCGACGTCGCGACCGCGCTCGCCCACGCGCACGCGCGCGGGGTGCTGCACCGCGACATCAAGCCCGGCAACCTGCTGCGCGACGGCGAGCGCATCCTCCTGACCGACTTCGGCCTCGCGCGCCAGATCGACGGCGAGGACGGCGGCACCGTCACGGAATCGGGCGACCTCGTCGGCACGCCGCTCTACATGGCGCCCGAGCAGATCTCCGGGGAATTCGGCCGCATCGACGGGCGCGCGGACATCTGGGGCCTCGGCGTCACGCTGTACGAGCTGCTCACGGACAAGGCGCCGTTCGCGGGCACGAACGCCTCGGCGATCCTGCACTCGATCCTGCAGCGCGAGCCGACGCGCGTGCGCAAATTGCGCCCCGACGTGCCGCGCGACCTCGAGGCCGTGATCCACCGCTGCATGGAGAAGGATCCGGCGCAGCGCTACACGACGTCGTCCGAGCTGGTCGAGGACCTGCTCGCCGTGCGCGACGGCAAGCCCGTCAGCGCGCGCGCGCCGCGTTTCTTCGACCCCGTCGTGCGCTGGATCCGGCGCCATCCGCTGCCGACCGGCATCGTCGCGGCGTCGCTCGTCATCACGCTCACGCTCGGCCTCGCCTTCCGCTGGGTCTTCAACCTGTGGAAGACGTCGAACAGCGAGAAGAACGTCGCCGAGCAGCAGGTCAAGGACGCGGAGGTCGAGCGCCAGCAGGCCGAGCGCGAGCGCGACGACCAGAAGCGCGAGCGTGCGGTCGCGGTCGCGCGGCGCACGATCGCCGACGCGCGCCAGCTGTGGTCGGAAGGCCGCGCGCAGGGGGACGAGATCAAGCAGCTCGAGGCGACCGAGCGCATCCTCGACGTGCTGCGCGCGCCGGCGCTGCAGGACCTGACCGAGGTGCGCGCGGAGACGCTCGAGCTCGCGGCGACGTTCGCACGCGCGCAGGGCCGCACGGACGCACAGGTGCTCGAGGAGCTCGAGCCGCTGTTCGGCGCGATCGGCGGCGATTCGGGCATGCTGTTCCGCGCGGCGGTGCTCAGCGGGCTCGGCCGTTACGAGGAGGCGCTCTCGCTGCACGGGCTGCGCATCGTCGCGCGCCCGGCGGATCCGATGCCGCTGATGTCCGCGGCCGGAATCGAGCGGAGGCTCGGGCTCGAGGCACTGGAACGCGACGATCTCGAGCGCGCGGAGCGCCTGCTGTTGCGCGCGACCGGTCGGCTCGGTGCGGCGCTCGAGCTCGCGGGCGAAGGCGAGACGCGCTTGAGCGTGCTCGTCGAGCGCGCGCGTTGCGACCTCGACCTGTGCCAGCCGATGCTCGCGCGCCGTGACGTCGAGAGCGCGCTCGCCGCCGATCCGGGGCACGTCGATGCGCAGGCGACGCTCGTGGCGATCGCGCGCCAGGAGCGCACGCCGCGGCCGTTCGGCTCCCGCTCGGGCGACGTGCCGATGACCGAGACTCCCTCGAACCCGCAGGAAACGCCGGCGAATCCCGCCGATTCCGGTGCGAGTCAGCCGAACGGAACGGGACCTGGCACGGAGCCCGCGCCGCAGGACGGCCAGACGACCGCGCCGGTGCAGCCGCCGAACATCGACCCGATCCTCAACGCGCTCGAGCGCATGCTGCGGCTCCCGAAGTCGTCGACGCGCGAGAAGCCGAACGACTCCCAGAAGCCCGCAGAGAAGCCCTCCGAGAAACCGGCGGAGCAGCCGAAGGACGGCCAGTAGCCGTCAGCGCGTGAGCAGCACGCGCCCGTCCAGACCCGCGGGCACCGGCAGCCCGGCGAGCTCGAGCAACGTCGGCAGCGCATCGATCGACGACGCCTCGCGGAAGTCGCGGCCCGGCTCGATCGTCCCACCGACGAACACGAGCGGAATCTTCCGGTCGTAGTCGTAGGGCGTGCCGTGGGTCGTGCCATGGGCGACACCGGGCAGGCACCAGGGCTTCTGCAGCGTGACGACGTCGCTCGAGCGCTCCTCGTCGAAGGAGTTCGCTTCCATCGCGATCAGCCCGTCGCGTGCGGGAGCGCCGTCGCGTGCGGTCGCCTTGAGCTCGTCCCAAGTCACCGCGTGCGCGAGCCAAGTGCCTCCGTTCGCGCGCAACGCCTCGGCGTAGAACGCGCGCACCTCGCGCGGCTCGACCTTCGCCGCCGCCATCGCGCTCGGGCTGAGCCGCAGGCCGCGCCAATTCGCCGCGAGGCAGAAATCCTGCCCAAAACGCTGCACGGCGGCGTTGCGCGCGGCCGTGAAGGTGTCGCCGATCTCCTTGCCCGAGAGCCGTCGCGACGCGTACCCACGCGCGGCGAGCGTCTCCGGCAGCTCGAGCACGCCGTGGTCCGCCGACAGCGACGCGATCCAGCGCCCCTTGCCGACGCGGGCGTCGAGCGCATCGAACACGCGGCCGAGCTCGCGGTCCGCGCGCAACAGCACGTCGGTGACCTCGACCGAAGTAGGCCCGTAGGCGTGCCCCACCGTGTCGCAGGACGAAAGGCTCAACGCGAGCAGGTCCGGCACGTCGTCCTGACCGAACGGCAGCGCCTCGAGCGCCGCGAGCGCCATGTCGCACACCATCACGTCACCGGCCGGGCCGTCGTAGACCCACGACGCGAGGCTCGCGAGTTCCTTCTCGTCGAGGTCGGCGCCGCGCGGCGGCACTCCGTGCGGGAACGAGCGCTGCCCCGGCCTGCCGGGCTCGCCGTCGCGCTCGTCCGGCGCCGTGCCGGAACCCTCGAAATTCCCGGGCAATTCCGCGTTCCAGCCGCCCGCGAACGGCAGGCGCTCCTGCCAGCCGGCGTTGCGCGCGCGCACCCAGGCCGGCAGTTCCGTGCCATACCAGCTCGACGACTGGAAGCCGCCGCGCTGCTTGTTCCACCACAGCGCGAGGTCCGCCTTGCGACCGGTCAGGCCGATCGCGGAACGGTCCTTCGAGCTGATGCCGAGAGTGAGCGCCTCGCGCGAGTGCGCCTCGAAATGGTCCGCCACGCCGTCGCGACGCAGGTTGCGCGGAGACGAAGCTCGCGACTCCCCCACGCCTGCGTCGGTCAACGCGCGCGAGTCGCGGTCGCCAAAGCAGTACACCGAGTCGCGCGAGTCCACCGCGAACCAGTCGTTCGAGATGATGCCGTTGTGCAGCGGCAGGCAGCCGGTTCCGTAGGCCGCGTGGCCGGGGCCCGTCTCGGTGTCGCCGTGGCGCAGCGCCGCGCGCGGAAACACGCGACCGGCATGCGCGAAACGCCCGAGCCCACCGTGCAGCCACGGTGCGAGCCGCTCGAGCTGCTCCGGGACCATCTGGTCCACCGACACCATCACCACGAGCCGCACCGGCTCGGGCTTGGTCTTCGTCGCGGAGACGTCCTGCGCCGCGAGCGCGGCCAGCGCGACCGCCAGCATCAGGGCTCGATCCCCAGCGCCTTCAGGCGGTTGTAGAACGTGCGCCGCGGGATGCCGAGGATCTTGGCGGCCTCGCCGCGCTTGCCGTCGGTCAGCTCGAGCGTCGCGCGGATCAGCTCCGCCTCGACGTCCTCCATGCGCCGCCCCACGAGCCCGCGCACGCCCGCCTGCGCGGCCACGCGCGGCGCCTTCGACAGGTGCGAGACGAGCTCGGGCCCGAGCACGTCGCCGCCGAGCGCGTACATGCGCGTGATCTCGTTCTGCAGCTCGCGCACGTTGCCCGGCCAGTCGTGGCTCATCAGGCGCTCGAGGCATTCGCGCGAGAGCTGCGGCCGCACGCGCCCCGCAGCCTTGTTCTCCTCGTGCAGTCGCGTGAGGAACGCGTCGACGAGCACCGGGATGTCCTCGCGGCGCTCGCGCAGCGGCGGCACCTCGACCTGCACGACCTTGAGGCGGTAGTAGAGGTCCTCGCGGAAACGCCCCGCGGCGACTTCGCGCGCGAGGTCGCGGTGCGTCGCGCTGATCACGCGCACGTCGACGGGAATCTCCTCGTTGCCGCCGACGCGCCGCAGGCGCTTTTCCTGCAGCACGCGCAGCAGCTTCGCCTGCAGCGAGAGGCTCATCTCGCCGATCTCGTCGAGGAACAGCACACCGCCCTGACAGGACTCGATCAGGCCCGGCCGGTCCTTCACCGCGCCCGTGTAGGCGCCCTTCACGGCGCCGAACAGCTCGCTCTCGAGCAGACCCTCCGCGATGGCGCCGCAGTTGACGCCGACGAACGGCTTGTCGCGCCGCGGGCCGTTCTCGTGCAGCGCGCGACCGACGAGCTCCTTGCCCGTGCCGCTCTCGCCGTACAGGAGCACCGGGAAATCACCGTCGGTGATGCGGTCGACGACCGTGAGCATCGCGGTGATCGCGCGCCCGCGGCCGAGGATCGAGGCGTACTTGTGGCGCAGCTCGAGCCCCGAAGGCACGAAACCCTCCGAGAGCGAGTCCAGCGCCTTGGCCTGCTCCGCGAGCGCGCCCTTGAGCTCCTCGTTGGCGACCTCGAGGCTGCGCATCACGCGCGCGTTTTCCTCGAGCAGGCGAACGCGCTCGAGGCTGAGCGCCGCCTGGTCCGCGAAGGCCTCGAGCAACTCCTGCGCCGCGTCGTCGAACTGGCCTTGCGCGAAGCGGTTGTCGACGTACAGGCAGCCGCGCACCTCGTCGCCGACACGCATCGGCACGCACAGCACGCTGCGCAGCTTGAGGTCGGTCACCGACTGGCGCGGGTTGAGCGCATCGTCGTTGACCGCGTCGTCCGAGCGGAACGCGACGCCCGACTCGAGCACCTGCGACGTGATCGAGCGCGACACCTTGCGCAGCGCCTTCTTCACGTTTTCGCGGTCGATGTTGCGCGCGGCGACGACTTCCCAGCCCGGCGGCGCTTCGCCGTCCCCCGCGCTCTCGGCGCGTTGCGCCAGCGCGACCGACGTGCCGGCCCGCACGATCAGGAAGCCGCGCTCCGCCCCCGCGATCTCGATCGCCGCGTCGAGGATGCGGTCGGGCAGCGTCTCGGGCCGCACGGCCCGCGCCATCTCCTTGTTGAGCTCGAGGATGCGCAGCAGCGCCGGGCGCGTCGCGTCATCGGGCTGCGCGCCCTGGGAGTCGTTCGATCGTTTCAGGAAGCGGAACACTCTGGACCTTCTGGGCGCGCGCCGTCGGGACGCGCCACTTCAGGATGACAGCGCCGGCGAGCCTCCGCCAGCGCGCCGGAGAGCGCACGCGAGACGAGCTCGAGCGCGTGGCGCTGCGTCGGCGCGAGCCCGCCCATGCGCTCGACCTCGTCGCGCAGGTCGAAACGTTCGGCCTCGGCGAGCGAACGCCCGTCGAGCTCGGCACAGGTGTAGGCCGCGAGCGCGAGGCTCGCGCTGCAGCCGCGGGCCGTAAAGCGCGCCTCGAGGCGGCCCTGGGCGTCGCTCGCCAGCGCCAGCCGGACCTGGTCGCCACAGGCCTGATTTTCCCCCACCCCCACGGGCGCCCCCGCCGGCAGGGTTCCCCCACGCTCGAGGCGCTTTCTGTGGCTATCGAGGGGTTCGGGGAGGCGGCTCACGGGCCCAAAATACCGGCCTGGCTAGGAAGTCGCAAGTCCTTGCTCGCCACGAACTTAGCGGCGTGCTCCCCGGCCGCCCCCAGAAACCTCCCACGCGCCGTTTGCCTCGAATGCAACTTCCTAGTATAGTTAGGGGCTCCAAGGATCGAGCGACAAGGGCAAACCCGCGGTGACGCGGGGACGCAAAGCCAAGGGCCCCGTGGCCAGCCGGAGACGGCGAACCGCTGGGCAGCCTGGTTACCGAACCGATCTTGCGCGGGATCCGAGGAGCGGCAGGGGAAACCCCGTGCCGCGTTCGACGTGAGGGATGCCGTCCCGGGCCTCGTGCCCTGGCGACTCCCCGGGTCGGCGCCCGCCTCCGGGCGGGTGAACCGACCTCGCGACCGCGGCCGGGGGTGCCCCCCACGCGAACGCACCTCGGATCATGCGCTACACCTTGGACACTCTCCTCCACGCCTCCGGCGACCCTCGCTCCTTCGGGACGGGCGCCACGTGCGACCAGAGCGTTCCTGCATGGGAGACGTTCGCCCTTTCACTCCGGCCCACGCGCCGGAACCACGTGACCTCCGGGCGCGGCTCACGCCGCGCGGCGGAAGAAGAGGGGCCGGTCCGCTCGGGTGGGGACTTTGAGCGGGCCGGAAAAGAAGTGAGGAGTGGGTGGACGCGTGCGCCGTGGGGACGGCGTCGCCCCGCCCTTGAAGGAGGAGTGATCGCTTCGCAGGGGCGGTGGGGACCCTTCTGCGTCGCGACCGGTCGAGTGCTGTCGCTGTGCGCTCTGCGCGCGCGTCGGCCCGTCGTGGGGACCGCCGCGGCTCCGCCGCGTCGGGACGGGCCTGGAGCTGGCTAGACGGCCGCTCCCGCTCGACCTCGCGAAGGCTCGGAGCCCGCGCTCCGGGCCTTCGCTCTTTTTTGCGCACGCGCGTTCCGCATGAAGAAGAAGACGGAACCAGGGGAGAGCGGAGGGAGGAAGAAGGGAGGAGAGAGTGAGGAGAAAAAAAGAATGAGGTGAGACCGCTGGGGAGGGACGAGCGTCGAGAAGGGCGTGGAGTGGTGTGCTGGGGAGGGACGGGACGTCGAGTTGACCGGGGCGGTCATCGGGGCGGCGATGAGGGTCCACTCGGAGCTCGGGCCGGGGTTGCTCGAGTCGGCGTATCACGAGTGCCTGCAGTGTGAGCTGGAGGGGCTCGGTCTTCAGGTCGACAGCGAGTTCGCGGTCGAGGTCACATACCGCGGGCGAACGCTGAATTGCGCCTACAGGATCGATCTCGTGGTCGAGCGAACGCTGGCACTGGAACTCAAGTCGGTGAGTTCGCTGCAGCCCATCCACAACGCGCAGATGCTGACCTACCTGCGGCTGTCGCGGCTGCCCGTCGGCCTCTTGATGAACTTCAACGTGCCCCAGCTGCGACTGGGAATTCGCCGTTTCGTTCGCCCACCGGACTGAACGCTCCCGCCGGCACAACGCCCCCCTGCTCCTTCTCTCTCCTTCTCCTCCCCTCTCCCTCCCTTCCGCTCCCCCCCCCCGGTTCCTCTCCCGGATCGGCGTTCTCCCTACGCGTCGGAGGAGGCGCGCAGGCGTTCCTGGAGGCGCTCGAGGAGCTTCATGTGGATCTTGCAGACGCGGGATTCGCTCAGGCCCTCGAGTTCGCCGATCTCGCGCAGGGAGAGGTCTTCCCAGTACTTGAGGTAGACGATCCGGTACTCCTGCGGCGTCAGCTTCTGCGCGACGAGGGCGAGCAGGTCCTCGCGGGTGAGGCGCTCGTCGGGGGACTCGGTCAGGGAGTCGGGGACGATCTCGAGGCCGCCGGGTTCGTCGTCGTCGTAGCCGGTGGGCAGCGAGGACGGACCGCCGGCGGGGGCGCCGAGCAGGCCGCTGGTGAAGATCGTGCGGTAGTCGTCGAGCGAGAGGCCGAGCTCGAGCGCGAGCTCGGATTCGCTGGGCTCGCGCGAGTGGCGCGAACGCAGGGACTCGACGGCGCGCTTGTGGCGTTCGAGGCGCGCGCGCCAGGGACGCGGCAGCCAGTCCTGGGAGCGCAGCTCGTCGAGCAGCGCACCACGCACGCGCAGCTCGCAGTAGGACTCGAACGGCACGCCGCGGGTGCGATCAAAACTCTCGACGGCGGCGATCAGGCCGACGTTGGCGGCGGTGTGCAGGTCACCGGTGTCGACCGAACGCGGCAGGCGCGCGGAGAAGCGGCGCACGCTGTCGGCGACGAGACCTTGGTAGATCTCGACCAGCGCGTTGCGCTCGGCGGAGCCACGGCGGCGCGCGAACTGGCGCCAGAGGCGGGCGGTGGGATCGAGCTCGCGCGCGGGCTTGCGGCGCGCAGGCGCCCGGCGCTCGACCGGCGGAAGCAGCGAAATCGGGGCGGATTTCGCGGGTTTTGGCGTGACGAGCGGAACGACGGGCGCCGGCAGGGGCCCGAGCGGATGCGGCGCGGGCACGTCGCGACGGCGGCGCTCCCAGCGCGTGTCGGCGCGGAGAGAGGAGCGGTCGTGGGCGACGTTCGCCTGCGAGATCGCGCGGTGGGGACTCAAGCACTGTCGTCGTCGCGAGTCAGTGGCACTCGTGAACCGGACGCCCTTGTGATCCCCAATTTCGCGTCGCGGTTCAAGCCCCTACTTGCGTGGCGTGCGCTCGAGGCGCGCGAGCACCGCTAGTTCGGCGCGTCGCATGCGCGCGCGCTCGCGCGGCTCGTGATCGTCGTGACCACACAGGTGCAGCGCACCGTGAACGACGTACAGGAGGTGCTCACGCACGAGGTCGAGCTCGCGCCGCGCGGCGACGTCGCGCGCACGTTCGGTCGACACGTACAGCTCCCCCACCGGGTCGCCGTCGCCCAGGTCGAACGTGATCACGTCGGTGCGCGTCGGGTCGTCGAGCCACTCGCCGTGCATCGTCGCGAGCTCCGCGTCGTCGACGAACACGATCGAGAGCCCTGCACCGGCGCGGCCGCCGTGCGCGAGCGCCAGCTCGGCCGCACGCCGCACGCGTGCATCGGAAAGCCCCCGCGGCCGCGCCCTGCGGCTCGCCCAGGCCACCTCGATCAAGGCGCGCCGTCCTCGCGACGTGCGCCCGGCTCGCCGCGCGCGGGCGCCTCGTAGGCCCGCACGATCTGCTCGACCAGCGGATGGCGGCAGATGTCGTCGACGATGAACTCGACCACGCCGATGTCCTGGAAACCCTGCAGGCGCGCGACGGCGTCGCCGAGACCCGAGCGCTGGCCGCGCTCGAGGTCGGACTGCGACGGGTCGCCGGTGACGACCATGCGCGAGCCTTCGCCCAGGCGCGTCAGGACCATCTTCATCTGCTGCACGGTCGTGTTCTGCGCCTCGTCGAGGATCACGAAGGCGTTGGAGAGCGTGCGGCCGCGCATGTAGGCGAGCGGCGCGACCTCGATCACGCCCGCGTCCTCGAGCTTCATCACGTCCTCGAACTCGAGCAGGTCGCCGAGCGCGTCGTACACCGGCCGCATGTACGGGTTGAGCTTCGCGAGCAGGTCGCCGGGCAGGAAGCCGAGCTTCTCGCCGGCTTCGACGACGGGCCGCGTGATCACGAGCCTGCGGCACTCGCCCGCGCGCAACGCACGCAGCGCACACGCGACCGCGAGGTAGGTCTTGCCGGTGCCCGCGGCGCCGAGGCCGAACGTCAGCGGCTTCGCGGCGATCAGCTCGACGTACTTGCGCTGGCGGACGCCACGCGGCTCGAAAGGCCGCATGCGAAAGCCCGTGCTCGACACGGGACGCGCGGAACGCACGCCGATGCCTTGGCCACGCTCGACCGCACGATCGGCGCCGCCGCTGAAGCCCGTCGGTCGCGGTGCGGCCGGCGACGCGGACGGGAACGACGTGGGCGAGATGCCCGAAGGCAGGTCGAAGGAGCTCGCGCCGACGAGGATCGCCTCGGCGTCCTTCGCGTCGACGTCGCGGCCCTTGCGCAGCTTGCCGAGCAGGTGCTCGATGCGCCGGCGCGCCTCGGCCGTGTGGTCTTCCGAGCCCTTGAGCCGCAGGTTCCCGTTGCGCGTGAAGATCTCGATGTCGAGCACCTGCCGCAGCAGCTTCGCGTGGCGGTCGTAGGGACCGAGGACGAGGATCGCTTCCTCGTGGGAGCGCAAGGGAATGGTGACTTCGGCCAAGTTGCTCGCTCTTCCTTGGGTTTCGCGGTGCCGGGAGCGAGGCAGAGCATCCTCCTCGCGCGCGCAGGGTGTCAAGCGAAACCGTCGGGCGCCACGCTCACAGGCCGAGCGCGAAGGGCCAGACGGCGAGCGCGACGGGGGTCGCGAGGAAGAAGCTGTCGACAAGGTCGAGCATGCCGCCCGAGGGGCCGAACCACGTGCCGGAGTCCTTCACGCCGGCCTTGCGCTTGACCCAGCTCTCGAGCAGGTCGCTCGCCTGCGCGGCGACGCTCACGACCGCCCCGGCCACGAGGCCGCCGAGCCAGCTCCCGCCGGGCAGCCAGCCGATCTGCACGAACGCCATGCAGGCCAGCGAGGCCGCCACGAACGAGCCGAGCGTGCCTTCGGTGGTCTTGCCGGGGCTGATCGACTTGAACGGGTGGTGCTTCCCGAGCGTGCTTCCGACGTAGTAGCCGGCGGAATCGCCAATCTTGCAGATCGCGAGCAACGCGATCAGGCCCCAGTGCGTGAAGTCGTACCAGACCCACACGAGGCCGAGGATCGAGACGACGAGCAGCGGGCCGAGCAGCAGCATGGCGAACGCCTCGCCGCGCCGTTCCGCGCCGAACACGACCAGCCGCAGCACGACGAACAGGCACAGCGCGAGCACCGCGAAACCCGCCTGCTCGACGCCGACGAAGTGCGCCGCGAGCGTCGGGGCCGCGAGCAGCACGAGGCCGGCGAAACGCAGTGTGATCGCGCGTGTGCAAGCCGCCGCGTAGGCCGCCGTGACGATCAGGCCGGCGTCGAGGGTCGAGCGCATCAACCAGCCCAGGCCGAACCCGAGATCGACGTGGCCTCGATCGGCGAGATCGATGCCGCCGCCGACCTCGTGAAAGTAGTTCCAGGTCGTCCACACGACCGCGGCCGAGCCCGCCGCGAGCGGCACCCACAGGCGCCGGCCGGCGAGGCTCCCCATCGAATCGACTTCCCAGATGCACACCGCGAGCACGCCCGCCGCGAGCGCGAGCACCGGCAGCTCGGAATGGAACAGCGTCGTGAGGTAGAGCACGCCCGCGAGGCCGAGCGCGATCGTCCCGCCGACACGCGTGCGGCGCCACAGCTTGGCGCGCTTCGCCGCGGCGTCGGTCGCCGCCTGGCTCACGCGCGCGCCTCGGACGCCGAGGGCGTGTCGCTGACGAGCCCGCCGAACTTGCGCACGCGCTTGGCGTAGTCCTCGAGCGCGGCGAGCAGCTGCGGCCGCCGGAATTCCGGCCAGCATTCCTTCGCGACGTAGATCTCGCTGTAGCTGATCTGCCACAGCAGGAAGTTCGAGATGCGCAGCTCGCCCGACGTGCGGATCAGCAGGTCGGGATCGGGCGTCGTCGCGTCGTACAGGTAGCGGCGCAGCGTCTCGTCGTCGATCTCGCTCTCGCGCACCTTGCCGGCCGCGACGTCGCGCGCAAAACGCTTGAGCGCATCGGCGATTTCCGCGCGCGCGCCGTAGGAGAGCGCGAGGCGCAGCAGCAGCCCGTCGTTTTTCGCCGTGATTTCCTCTGTCTCGCGCAGCCGCGCGAGCGCCGCCTCGGGCAGGTCGTCGATGCGCCCGATCGCGCGCAGGCGGACGTTGTTGTCCATCAGCGTCGGCCGCTCGTCGACGAGGAACTGCTCGAGCAGCTCCATCAGGAACGCGACTTCCTGCCGCGGGCGCTTCCAGTTCTCGACCGAGAAGGCGTACAGCGTCAGCGACTTGACGCCCATCTTCGCGCACTCGGTCGTGATCTCGCGCACCGAGCCGATGCCTTCCTTGTGCCCGAAGACGCGCAGCATCCCGCGCCCCTTCGCCCAGCGCCCGTTGCCGTCCATGATGACGGCGATGTGCTCGGGGAACGGTCCGCCGAAGTCGGGTCGCTCGATCTTGAGGCGCGGGCGGGACATCGTGGCGCCTAGCTCCGCGCGAGCGCGCGCTCGAGCCCGGGCCGCGGGATGATCTGGTCGCGGTCGGGGCCGACCGAGAGCATCACGATCGGCACGCCGACGAGCTTCTCGACCCACTCGACGTACTGCCGCGTGAGCGCGGGCAGGTCCTCGTAGCGCCGCACGGCGGTGATGTCGGTCTTCCAGCCCTTCGCGGTCTCCATGCGCACCGTGACGTCGGCGAGGTCGACGTGCGCGCCCGGCCACTGCTTGTGCAGCGTGCCTGCGACCTCGTAGGCCGTCGCGACGCGAATCTCGTCGAAGCTGTCGAGCACGTCGAGGTTGGTCATGATCCAGCCGTCGGCGCCGTTGAGCTCGAGGCTGTAGCGCATGGCGAGCACGTCGAACCAGCCGCAGCGCCGCGGGCGGCCCGTGGTCGCGCCGTATTCGTTGCCGGCCTCGCGGATCTTGACGCCGTCGGCGCCGTGGTCCTCGCTGGGGAACGGGCCTTCGCCGACGCGCGTGCAGTAGGCCTTCGCGATGCCGACGACGCGGTCGAGCCAGCGCGCGGGGAAGCCCGCTCCGGCGCACACGCCATCGGAGCCGGTGTTCGAGCTCGTCACGTAGGGGTACGAGCCGTGGTCGATGTCGAGCATCGCGCCCTGCGCGCCCTCGAACAGGATGCGCTTGCCCGCGCGGTACGCGTCGCGCACTTCCGCGCCGGTGTCGCCGACGAACGGCCGCAGCTCCTCGCCCAAGTGCATGTAGCACTCGAGCTGCTCCTCGAGCGACAGCGGCTGTTCGCCGTGCACCTGCGTGAGCAGCGCATTCTTCTCCGCGAGCGCCGCGGCGAGGCGTCGGCGGCAACGCTCGGGCTCGAGCAGGTCCGCGACGCGCAGGCCCGTGCGTGCGGCCTTGTCCGCGTAACACGGCCCGATGCCGCGCCCGGTCGTGCCGATGCGGCCGACGCCGCGCCAGCGCTCGGAGGCGTGGTCGATGCGCTTGTGGTGCTCGAAAATCACGTGCGCCGCCGAGGAAAGCCGCAGGTTCGAGCCGTCGACGGCGACGCCGCGCGCGCGCAGGCCCTCGACCTCCTCGATGAACTTGAGCGGGTCGACCGCGAGGCCGTTGCCGATCACGTTGACCTTCGACTTGTGCAGGATCCCCGACGGGATCAGGTGCAGCACGTACTTCGCGCCACCGACGATCACCGTGTGGCCGGCGTTGGCGCCACCCTGGTAGCGCACGATGACCTCCGCGTCGCGCGCGAGGCCGTCGATGATCTTGCCCTTGCCCTCGTCGCCCCACTGGGCGCCAAACACGCAGACGGACGGCATGGGGACGGGCTACCTCTCGAGGTGGGCGAGCGCAGGGCTTGGGCGAAGTGGAGCGCGCCTTGCCCCAACGGCCCGGCGCTTCCGGAAGGCCGGGGATTCTCGCGCTCGAGCGGGGCCGGTGCAACCCGAGAGCGGCTACCGGCCGTGCGCTCCCCCACCGGGAGTGAACAGTTCGAGCGCGTCGCCCCGCTCGACCGAGAGCGTCGCGCGTGCGCCGAGCGCACGCCGTCCGGCCTTGCGGACATGTTCGGCCCGCCCCACCGCGCCGCGCCCGCCACCGGCCAGTCCCCACGGTCCGGCGCTCGTGCGATCGGCGATCCAGGCCACCCGCGCGGGAGCGAGGAACTCGAGCCGCTTCTCGATGCCGTCGCCACCCGCTCGCGCGCCCTTGCCACCCGAGCCGCGCCGCACCGTGCAGCGCGCGACCCGCACCGGGAAACGCCGCTCGAATTCCTCGATCGGCGTGTTGCGCGTGTTGGTCATGTGCGTGTGCACCGCGTGCGCCCCGGGACCGCGCGGCGAGGCTCCCGCTCCGCCGGCGATCGTCTCGTAGTACGCGAAGGTCGAGCCCGCGTGCAGGCCGCCGAAGGACAGGTTGCTCATCGTGCCGCTGCTGGCGGCCGGAATGCGGTCGGGGAAGGCCGGGGCGAGCGCGCCGAGCAGCGTGTCGACGAGGCGCTGCGACGTCTCGACGTTGCCGGCCGCGACCGGGGCGGGATAACGCGCGTCGACGACGGTTCCCGGCCGCGTGACGATGCGAACGCCTGCGCGGCAACCCTCGTTGATCGGCGTGCCCGGCGGCAGCAGGAGCTGCAGCACGTAGGCCACGGCAGCTTCCGTGACGGCGAGGGTCGCGTTGAGGCTCGAACCCAGCTGCGGCGAGGAGCGCGAGAAGTCGACGACGAGCTCGCGACCGACGCGCGCGATCCGCACGTGGATCCGCACGCGCCCGGCGCCGGGCTGCGGAGGCTCGAGCGTGTCCTCGAACGTGAGTGCGCGCCGCGGCAGGCGCTCGATCAGCTCGGCCACGCGCGCGGCGGTCCACGCGACGAGTCCGGAGCCGCGCGCGGCGAGCGTCGCCACGCCGTGTTCCGCCGCGAGCTCCTCGATCCGCGTCTGGGCGCGCCGGTTCGCCGCCCACTGCGCGAGCAGGTCGCCGCGGCGCTCGCGTGCATCGCGAAGGTTCGCCAAGAGGAGCGCGAGCAGCTCGCCCTCGACCGCGCCACCGCGCACGAGGTGCACGGGCGGCAGGCGCAGGCCCTCGGCGTGCACGTCGTCGACCGGCGCCATCGAGCCGGGATGCGCGCCGCCGATGTCGGAGTGGTGCGCGCGGCTCGCGGCGAAGAACTGCGGCTTGCGCGAGCGCCCGAGGTGGATCGGGCTCACCAGCGTCACGTCCGGCAGGTGCGTGCCGCCCGAGTAGGGATCGTTGTGGAGCACCGCGTCGCCGGGGAGCAGCTCGACCGCCTCGCGCACGGCCGCGACGGCGCGCCCCATCGAACCCAGTTGCACCGGAATGTGCGCCGCCTGCGCCACGAGCCGCCCGTGCGCGTCGAACAGCGCGCAGGAGTAGTCGCGGCGCTCGCGGATGTTCGCCGACAGCGCCGAGCGCTGCAGCGTGATGCCCATCTCCTCGGCGACCGAGGCGTACAGGTGCCGGAAGACCTCGAGCTCGGCCGCGCCGGTCACTCAACGCCCCTCGACGGGGAAGTCGATCACGTCGAACGGCGTGTAGTCGAGCACTTCCCAGCGCACGATCGGGATGATCTTGACGTCCTCGCCCGAGCCGTAGCGCCACACGACCGAACGCACGGTGCGCACGAGGCCCTTGCCGCGCTCGTCCTCGCGTTCGCCTTGCCGCGGCGTGCCGAGGGCGCCGCCGAAGTCGTCGTTCGTGCCGGTCTTGCGCCGCGCCGTGACGTAGATCGAGAACACGTGGCTGCGCGTGCAGAGCAGGCCCTGCAGCTTGGTGCGGATCGTCTCCTCGAGCCGCTCCCAGCCGTCGACCTCGGCCAGTTCCTCGAGCGAATCGAAGAACTCGCGCTCGACGATCTCCTCGCCGTTCTCGTCGAGCTGCGGCTCGTCGGCGAGCTCGTCCGTCGCGCTGCCCGACGACTCCTCGCCCTCCTCTTCCTTCTTCTCGAGGTTGCGGTACTCGATCACCGCGTCCCAGAAGCGCGAGCTGACCTCGCGGTCGTCGACGAGCGCCTTGAGCACCGCCACCGGCGCCGTGTTGACGTTGATGCACACGCCCCAGTTGGGATCGTCGCCGCTCGAGCCCGAGCCGCCACCCGACTGGTTCTGGTTCTGGTCCTGCTGCTGGCCGCCCTGGCCCTCCGGCGCCGCGCCTTCCTCACCCTCGCTCGCACCCTGCGTGATCGAGCTCCACACCGTCAGGTAGGAACTGAGCGCGTGCACGATGTCGCCGCGTTCGTCGCGGAAGTCGCGGAACAGCCGCTCGTCGAGGCGCTCGAGCACCTCGAACTCCTTGAGCGTGAGCGGCATGCAGCGTTCCTTGTCCTCCGCGTCGTCGCTGGTGAGCTTCGGCCGCGGGAGCACCGACTGCGTGCGCTGCGTCAGGTGCAGCTTCATGGCCTCGACGATGCGGATCGCCTCCGAGCGGTCGACGTCGACGGTCGAGCCGTCGCGGAAGAAGTCGATCAGCCGCACGAGCCGCTCGGTGGCCTTCTCGCGCTCCTCCTCGTCCTCGGCGAGCAGCTGCAGCACGTTGATCTTGCCGTCCTCGTCCTGCACGAGGATGCGCAGCTCGATGTCGCCGATGGTCGAGCGCTGCGGCCGACCCCAGGAGTCCATGCGCGAGTCCGAGGGCTGGTCCTCGCCCCCACCTTCGGCGCCCTGTCCACCCTGTCCGGCCCCGCCGCCCTGCATCGCGTTCCCGGCCCCGGCCGCCGCTCCGGCTCCGCCCCCTTCGGTCGCCGCCGTCGCGCCGTCCTGCTTGAGCCGGTCGTAGACCTCCTGCAGCGCCGACTCGATCGACGAGTCCATCTGCGTGATGGTCACGTCGTTCTCGGCCACGCGCAGGTCGGCCTTGGTGCCGTAGTTCAGCTGAAAGATGATCGCGTAGAGCAGGATGATCATCAGGAACGCCATCAGGAGCGCCGAGCCACGTCGGCGGGCATTCCGGGCACGCGAGAGTCGCGGGACGATCATCGGGAGGTAGGACGCCCGGGCGCGGGACTTCTTCCGCTCTGGCCCGCTGGCGCAGCCCCAAGCTTACGGACCGGGCCGCGGCGATGCTCGCCCGGCCCCACCACCCTTCGCCCCCAGCTCAGAACTGCCGGTTCAGGTCGACGCCCTGCAGGATGCGCGGGCGGATGAAGAACAGCACGTTGGTCTGTTCCTTGCGCTTGTAGGTCGCCTTGAACAGGTGGCCGAGCAGCGGGATGTCGCCGAGGAACGGGATCTTGCGCTCGTTCTCGACCGAACGCTCCGTGATCAGGCCGCCCAGGATGACCGCCTGGCCGGGCTGCAGGTAGACGACCGTGCGCGCGCTGCGCAGCGAGATCACCGGCACCTGCACGGGCGAGTCCGAGGACGTCACCAGCACCGTTTCCGTGCCCGAGACCTGCGACTGCTCGACGTCGATGTTGAGCGCGACCGTCTGCGTCCCGACCACGCGCGGCACGACGTAGAGCTTGACCCCGACTTCCTGGTAGGCGATCGCCGCGTTGGCGAAGCCGCCGGCGTTGTTGACGCCGGTGATGTTGAGGTACGGGATCTTGGACGTGTTGAGGATGTCCGCGCGGCCGCCCTCGCGCACCGCGATCTTTGGGCGCGAGATGATCGAGACGTTGTCGTTGATCGCCAGCGCCTCGAGCTGCGCGTTGAACGTCACCGCGTCCTGCACGCCGCCGACGGTGAGCACGCCCTCGACCGCATTGGCCACGTTGGGCATGTTGCTGTCGAAGCTCTTGACGAAGGCGCCGCTGTTGAACTGGAACATCGGCACGCCCGTCGGGGGCCGCACGCCGAAGTCGAAGATGTCGCTGAGCGTGATCTCGACGATCTTGGCCTCGATCTCGATCTGCGGGACGCCCGCGGCGAAGAGGTTGATGAACTCCTCGACCTCCTCGAGCAGCTCAGGCCCGGCCGTGACCACGAGCCAGTCGGCGAGCGGCGACTCGGCGCCCGTGCCCACGGTCGCGTTGCGCAGGTCCTGGTAGAGCTCGATGTCCCACTTCTCGAGATTGTCGAGCTTGACCACCGTCGGCGGCGACGGACTGCCGATCTCCTCGGTCCAGAGCGGGAAGTTGCCGTAGTCCCGGATCAGCTTCTCGAGCTTGACGCCGGTGCCGACGCGCAGCGGGTAGGGCTTGGTGATCGTGCCGTCGGGGTAGACGCGGATGCGCGTGCCGAAGCGGACGTAGGGATTCTCCGGCGGGTCGGGCAGGCGCGAGGGCGGAGCGACGACCGGCGGCTCGGGCTCGGTGGCCGGCGCCGCGCCGCTCTTCTGCGAGGCCTTGGCGGCGAGCTCCTCGGCGTGCGTGTCCTCCATCGACCCGTCGACGCCGTCGAAGGGGTCGTCGCCCTCCATCTCGGTCACCGGCTTGATCGTGCCCTTGGCGAGCAGCTCCTGCAGCTCGGCCGCCGACAGCTCCCGGCCCGGCCCCTGCACTTGGGGCGCCGTCGACTTGCAGCCGCCGAGCGTGACGAGCGCCGCCGCGAGGGCGACGGCGGCCAGATGCGGGCGCGCAGGGACGGAGGGAGGTTGGGGGAGCACGGCGCGGGGGCTTTGGGTTCGGGGAGTCGAGGTCGGAAGCTCGGGTGGCGGGTGCGGAGAGGTGCGAGCCGCTCTCCCGCGGTTGGGACGGCCTTCCAAGGCTATCGATGCCGGGGCTATCGGCTAGGGGTGGCTGGAAGTGAGGCCGGCGCCCTCGCCCCTACCCCGTGTTCGGGAGGCGGGACAGGCGCCGGTCGTTGGGAAGCGCGCGGTTGCGAGGCCGCTCGACGGACGGGAGTCGGGCCGCGGGGCTAGAGCTGGGCCTTGACGAGGTCGGTCACGTCCGTCACGGCGCGACCGTCCTTGTGGCGGATGGTCTTCCAGATGCTGCAGTGACCCTGGGAGGCGCGGATCGTCTCGCAGGCCTGCGTGACGCGGTTGGTCGCGTCGTTGGTGAGCTGGATGCCCTCGGGCGAGTTGGCGTCGATCTTCTGGTCGCGCATCTTCTTCATCTCGGGGGTCGCGTCGAGCAGCGCCTGCCAGTCGACCACCGCCGGGTTGGACACCTGCGAGGCCTCCTTGAGGCCACAGATGTTGTCGCCGCTCTTGAGGATCCAGTCGCGGCCGGGAACGGTCGCCTCCTCCACAGTGATCACGGCGGCGTGCGCGTTGTTGTCCTGCGCGGTGAGCGCGGGAGCAGTGGCCGGGGCGAGCAGGACCGACAGGCTGCACAGCAGGTTGAGGAGGTTCATGGCGCGTTTCCTTGGCCCTCCTCGAACAATCGACGTGCCAAACCGAACGCAGTTTTGCGCCAGGGGCGGCCGTGGCGACCACAAACCCATTCAGAGCAAGGCTTTATGGCAATTTCAGCCACGCCTTCCCGCGCCGCGGCGTCCGCCGCCGCCGGAACTCGCCACGGCCCGGTTATTCGCCATTACTCGACAGACATGGGCGATTAGCGCCCAGTTCCCGTCGGCAAAGGCCTCCCGGAACGCCGGAAACGGGCCCCGCGCCGAGTGCCCTCCTGAACGAGGTATCCACCCTCGACCAGAGCCTGCAGGTCGCGCAGAGCGGTGCGAGACGAGATGCTCTCGCGCTCGGCGAAGTCGGCGGTGCTGGTCCGGTCGCCCGGCGCGAGACTGTCGAGCAGCCGCTCCATGCGCTCGGAGAGCACCACGTTGGCCGCCCCCTCCCCCGCCGGAGCGCCGGTGTCCGCGGCGGGGCCGAGGTCGATGTGTTCGGGCCCGAGCTCGCCACCCTGGGCGAGGACACAGCCCTTGGCGAGAACGTTCTCCAGCTCGCGCAGGTTGCCCGGCCAGGGGTGGTCGTAGAGGGCGTCCATGACCTTCGGGTCGACCCCGGTGACCGGGCGGTCGGCGGCGGCGTTGAAGCGCCGGAGGAAGGCCGCGACCAGGTCGGGGAGCGCCTGCCGCCGGAGGCGCAGCGGCGGTACGGTCACGTGGGCGACGTTGAGGCGGAAGTAGAGGTCGGCCCGGAAGTTCCCGCGCTCGACCTCGAGGGCCAGGTCCTTGGATGTCGTGGCGACGATCCGGACGTCGATCGGGACGGTGCGGCTGGAGCCCAGCGGCTGGACCTCGCGCGTCTCGAGCATGCGCAGCAGCGCCACCTGCCCGGCCGGCGGCAGGCCGGCGACTTCGTCGAGGACCACCGTGCCCCCGGCGGCGTACTCGAAGGGCCCGACGCGCTGGCTGTGGGCGCCGGTGAAGGCCCCCTTGGCGTGCCCGAAGAGCTCGTCCTCGATCAGGCTCGCCGACAGCGACGGGCAGTGGACGTGGACCAGCGGGCCGTTCGCCCGGCGGCTCCAGCGGTGGACGAGCTCCGCCACGCGGTCCTTGCCGACGCCGGTCTCGCCGCTGACGAGGACGGTGATCTCCTGCTCGGCTACGCGGCGCAGGGTGTCGAGCAGCTGGACGAGGATCGGACTGGTGGCCACGAAGTCGATCGGCACCTGGCTCGTGATCTGGACGAGCTGCGAGGCCGGGCGCCCCGACTGGGCCTCGGCCATGCGCTCCTCGAGCACCGCCTGCACGAAGCGCGCGGTCGGCCCGTCCTTCGGCCAGGCCGCGTGGGCGAAGTACAGGCCGCTGACCGGCTCGCCGTCCGGCCACGGACCGGCCGTCAGGCGCTCGAGCAGGCGCCGCTCGACCGCCGAGGCGCTCGGCTCCGACCCGCGCCAAGGCAGCGCGAGCTTGAGGTCGCCCGCACCCGAACGCCCGAACACCGCGAGGCCACGCACCGACAGCCGCAGGCGCTGCGCTGCCTCGCGCAGGCGCTCGCCCGCGAGCCGGTCGTCGCGCGGCAGGCCGCTCAGGCGGATCTGGACGAGCAGCACCCCGCTGTCGGCATCCCCCTGCCCACGCTGGATCTCCTCGACCACGCGCTGGCGGAAACCGGGGTCCGACAGGAAGCCCGTGACCGCGTCGCGCACCGCCTGGCGGTAGAGGCGCGCGTTCTCGAGCACGATCGCCGACTGCGAGGCCGCCGCCTGCAGGAAGGCGAGGTCCTCGCGCGGCGCGTCGGTCTCGAGGCCGAGCACGATGGCGCCACGCGTCTCGCCGGCCGCGATCAGCGGCAGGCACAGGAGCCGCCGCGACGCGCCGTACAGCGTGCGCTCGAACTCGCTCAGCGCCTCGGTCTCGCCGCGGTCGACGAGCTGGAGCAGCTCGCCCGCCACCAGCGCCGACTGCAGGAACATCGCGTCGTCGGGCAGCGCGAGCTCGCGCCCACCCTCGCCGTACACCCGCGGCTCCTCGCCCGCCTCGCCGCGCCACAGCACCCACAGCCCCAGCGCGCGCGTGTGCTTCGCGAAGAAGCCGAGCACCGCCGCGCGCGCATCCTCCGGATCGAGGCGCCGCGACATCTCGCCCTGCGCGAAGGCGAGGCGCTCCATCTCCGACACGCGCACGGCGACCTGCTCGGAATAGGAACGCACGGCCGTCGCGAGGTGCCCGACCTCGTCGGCGACCTCCGGCTCGACCTCGCCCGCCCGACCGGCGCGCAGGGCGCGGTCGAGGCGCTCGATCGGACCGACCAGGTGGCCGGTGAGGATGCCGGCGAAGAGCAGCACCGTGAACACCGCGGTGATGCCGGCGGCGAGCAGCAGTTCGGTCAGCGAGTAGCGGCCGAGCACCGGCACGCCACGCTCGCGCGGCACGCTGACGAGCACACCGACCAGTTCCTGCCCGCGGCGGTCCCACAGGCCGCGGCGTTGTTCGTTGGCCGACGCCGGCTCGAGGTCCTCCGCACGCGGCGCCGGATCGCGGCCCGCGCCGAACAGGCGCACGTCGGTGCGGGCGGTCGCGGTGCTGCTCGCGAGGCTTGGGCTTCGCGCGACGATCACCGTCAGCGGGAGCTCGGCCCCGGCCGGCGACTGCGCGACGCCGACGAGCAGCAACTGGCCGAATGGGCGCGCCGGGCCCGATTCGAGCACGACGTCGCGCGGCAGCTGGCGCCACTGCGGCCCGGAGCCGACGCGCACGCGCCGCCCGTCGACCGCCGTGCGCTCGAGCAGGCGCGTCGCGCCCTCGCCTTCGCCCCACCACACCGCCAGTTCCTCGCTCGTCTCCGGCCACGCGCCGTCGATGCGCTTGCGCAGGTCGGCGATGCGCAGGAGGCGCGCCGCCTCGCGCTCGAGCTCGCGCACCTCGCGCTCGAGCTGCTCCTCGGCCCGCGCGATCACGTCCGTCGCACGTTCCGACTCGCGCTCGCGGTGCTCGGCAGTGAGGCTCGCCTGCAGGAGCAGCGTCAGCGCGAGCAGCGGCACCGCGCTCGTCACCGCGAACCCGACCGCCAGCTTGCCGCGGATGCGCCGCCGCGTCGCGAGCCACTCCGCGAACAGCGCGACGAGGAACGGCGCCACCGAAGCGACGATCGCGAGCGGCGCCGGTTCCCAGGCCGAGGGCGTGAGCGCGGCCGCGTCGTGCAGGTGCACCGTGCCGAGGTATTCGTCGGAGAGCCGCACCGGGCGCTCGACCATCTGCGGCTTCGACTCGCGCGGCGAACGGCCCGGCACGACGACCTCGGCCGCGATCGTCGGATCGGCGCCGGCCCACTCCCAGCGCCCATCGCTCGTCACGCGCAGCGGCGCGATCTCCGGCACGCCTTCGCGCGGCACGCGCACGCTCGCGGCGAGCACCTGCACCGAATAACTCGTCGGCGGACCGACGTGGCGCACGACGATCTCGTCGGCCTCGAGCGCGACGGGAAACGCGA
>JAPLOE010000231.1 GCA_026692705.1 Planctomycetota bacterium | reverse complement strand
GCGGCATGGCGCTCGAACCGACGGTGGTGACCGGCGCGGACCCGTTCGCGGCCGAGCTCGCCTCGATGCAGAAGCGGCTGTGGGTCGCGGCGCCGCTCGCGTTGGCGTTGATGGCGCTGATGTTGCCGGGCGTGAAGTCGCACGAACCCGGACAGCATCTCCTGTGGGGCGCGATCGAGCTCGCGCTCGCGACGCCCGCGGTGTTCTGGGCCGGCGCGCCGATCCTCGCCCGCGCGCGCGACTCCGTGCGCTCGCGCAACCTCAACATGTTCTCGCTGCTCGCGCTGGGCGTGCTCGTCGCCTGGGGCGCGAGCGTCGCCGCGCTCGCGCTGCCGGCGCTCGAGCTGGGCATGTACTTCGAGTCCGCGGCCTCGATCGTCGCGCTCGCGTTGCTCGGGCAAGTGCTCGAGCTGCGTGCGCGCCGCCGCACGGGAGCTGCGCTGCGCGAGCTGCTCGACCTCGCGCCGCGCACGGCACTCAAGCTCGATCCGCTGGGCAACGAGAAGGAAGTGCCTCTCGCGCAAGTCGAGCCCGGCTACGTGCTCCGCGTGAAACCCGGCATGAAAGTGCCCGTCGACGGCGTCGTGCTGCAGGGCGAGGCGCAGCTCGACGAGTCGATGCTCACCGGTGAATCGAAACCCGCGCGAAAAGGCCCCAATGAGCGCGTGACGGGCGCGACCGTGGTCGTGAGCGGCTCGTTCTCGATGATCGCCGAGCGCGTCGGCAGCGAGACCGTGCTCGCGCAGATCGTCGCGCTGGTCGCGGCGGCGCAACGCAGCCGTGCGCCGATCCAGTCGCTCGCCGACCGCATCTCGCGCGTCTTCGTCGTGGCCGTCGTCGTGGTCGCCGCGTTGGCGTTCGTCGCGTGGATGGCCTTCGGCGGGCCTGACGGAGCCTCGAAGGGCATCGTCGCGGCGGTAAGCGTGCTGATCATCGCCTGCCCGTGCGCGCTCGGCCTCGCGACGCCGATGTCGATCGTCGTCGCGACCTCGCGCGGCGCGCGCGAAGGCGTGCTGTTCCGCGATGCGGCCGCGTTGCAGGCCCTCGGCAGCGTCGACCTCGTGCTCGTCGACAAGACCGGGACGCTGACTCAGGGCAAGCCGCGGCTCGTCGAGGTCGAGGCGCTCGATCCGCTGCGCGCGGAGGAATTGCTCGAATACGCGGCCGCCGTCGAGCGTTCCAGCGAGCACCCGATAGCCCGTGCGATCGTCGCCGCCGCGGAAGAGCGCTGCACCGCGCGCGACGTCGCCAGCGAGTTCGCCAACGTCGCCGGCGAAGGTGTCGAGGGCCGCGTCGCGGGCCGCCACGTGCGCATCGGCGGCGCGCGGGCCATGGCGCGCGCCGGCATCGCGACGTCCGGGCTCACGGCCCGAGCGGAGCAGCTCGCTCGCGAAGGAGCGACGGTCGTATTCGTGGGCGTCGACGGCGCGCTCGGCGGCCTGCTCGCGATCGGCGATCCGCTGCGCGCGGACGCGAAGGCCACGGTCGAGGCGCTGCAGGCCCGCGGCGTCGAGGTGCGCATGCTCACCGGCGACCGGCGCGAGACCGCGGCCGCCGTCGCGCGTGCGGTCGGCATCCGCTCGATCGATTCCGAGTGCAGCCCCGCGCAGAAGGCTCAGGTCGTCGAGGCGCTGCGCAGCGCCGGGCGCGTGGTCGCGATGGCCGGGGACGGCATCAACGACGCGCCGGCGCTCGCGGCGGCGGACGTGGGCATCGCGATGGGCGGCGGCACGGACGTGGCGAAGCAGACGGCGGCCGTGACGCTGATGAACGGCGACCTCGCGGGGCTGGAGCGGGCCGTGGCGCTCTCCCGCGCGACGCTGCGCAACGTGCGCCAGAACCTCGCTTTTGCGCTCGCCTACAACGGTTTGTGCATACCCATCGCGGCTGGAGCGCTGCAGCCCACGCTCGGAATCGTGCTCTCCCCCACGCTCGCGGCGCTCGCCATGACCTTCAGCTCGGTCTCGGTCATTACCAACGCGCTGCGCCTGCGCCACGCCCGGCTCGCGCGCTGAGCGAAGATCGCGTACCTTCTTCCGCTTCATGATCGTCCTCGACAACGTCTCGAAGCACTACGGCCGCCGCCTCCTGCTCGTGGAAGCGAGCTTCCAGCTCAACCCCGGCGACAAGGTCGGCCTCGTCGGACCCAACGGGTCGGGCAAGTCGACGCTCTTCCGCCTGATCAGCGGCGAGGAGAAGCCCGACGACGGCGTCGTGCAGGTGCCCAAGCGCGTCTCGATCGGCTACTTCCGGCAGGACGCGGGCGAGATGAGCGGACGCAGCGTGCTCGACGAGGCGATCGCGGGTTCGGGTCGCCTGGGTGACCTGCACCACGAGCTCGCCGAGCTCGAGAAGGCGATGAGCGATCCAGAGCGCGCCGACGAACTCGACCAGGTGCTCGAGCGCTTCGGCGAGGTGCAGGGCGAGTACCAGCAGCTCGGCGGCTACGACCTCGAGGCGCGCGCGAAGGAAGTGCTCGCGGGACTGGGGTTCCACGACGAGCAGATCGGCGGCGACGTCGGCGAGCTCTCGGGCGGCTGGCGCATGCGCGTGTCGATCGCGAAGGTGCTGATCGGCAAGCCGGACGTGCTGCTGCTCGACGAACCCACCAACCACCTCGACATCGAGTCGATCCTGTGGCTCGAGGGTTTCCTGCGCGCCTCCGAGGCGGCGGTGCTGATGACCTGCCACGACCGCGATTTCATGAACCGCGTCGTCGACCGCCTGGTCGCGATCGACGAGGGCGAGCTCATCGAGTACGGCGGCAATTACGACTTCTACGACCGCGAGCGGGCCGTGCGCGCGCGCGAGGCCGAGGCGGCCTACGCTCGCCAGCAGGCGATGCTCAAGAAGGAAGAGCGCTTCATCGAGCGCTTCGAGCGGCACGTCGCCAAGGCCGCGCAGGTGCAGTCGCGCATCAAGAAGCTCGACAAGATCGACAAGCTCGAGCCGCCGCGGCGCCGCGAGCTGGTGCCGTTCGAGTTCCGCACGCCGCCGCGCTCGGGCAACGACGTCGTCACGCTGCAGGCGATCTCCAAGCGCTACGGCGAACGCGTGATCTACGACGCCTTCGACTTCGAGGTCAAGCGCGGCGAGCGCTGGTGCATCATGGGCGTCAACGGCGCCGGCAAGACCACGTTGCTCAAGATGGTCGCGGGCGTCACCAAGCCCGACGGCGGCACCGTCAAGCTCGGAGCGAGCCTGAAAATGGGCTATTTCGCGCAGTCCTCGCTCGAGATCCTCGATCCGACGATCAGCGTCTACGAGCAGATCGACCGCACTTTCCCGCTCGCGACGACGCCCTCCAAGCGCAGCCTGCTCGGCGCCTTCGACTTCCCCGGCGACGAGATCGACAAGCGCATCTCGGTGCTCTCCGGCGGCGAACGCTCACGCCTCGTGCTGGCGCAGATGCTGTTCGACCCGCCGAACTTCCTCGTGCTCGACGAACCGACCAACCACCTGGACCTCGACACCAAGGAGATGCTGGTCAAGACCCTCGCGAACTTCGACGGCACGATGCTGTTCGTGAGCCACGACCGCACCTTCCTGAAGGGCCTCGCGACCAAGGTGCTCGACCTCTCCGGCGGCGGCGAGGGCGTGTCGCGCAAGCCGCTCGTGTTCCACTCGAGCTACGACAAGTGGGTCGAGAAGACCGGCCACGAAGCGCCGGGCGTCCACCACTGAGCGCGATCGCGGTCAGCGCAGGCCTTCGTCGCAGGCGCGGCGGAAGTCGGCGAGCACGGGATCGACGACACGGTCCTTCAGAAGCTCCTGCAGCACCGTCGCCTCGATCGCGGCGAGCTCGCGCGCGTTGGGCAGTCCGTCGGTGCCCGTCGGCGGTTGCGTGCGCGCCTGCAGCGAGGTGGAGAACGAGGCCAGCTGCTCCTCGAGCGACGTGGTCTCCTTCGCGCACAGCGTCTCCAGTTCCTCGCGCGTGCGGCCTTCGGATTTCAGCTTGCGCAGGCGCTCGACGACGCCGGCGCTGACCTTCGCGGAGCGCTCGCGCAGCGGAGTGGCGAGCGACTCGAGCGTGAGCTCGTGGAACTTCCTGCACAGGCTTCGAACCTTGAGCGTGGCCAACCCATGCGCGCTCTCCGGCCCGTCGAGCGGACCTTTTGCCGCGGCCAGCGTGTCGTACATGCGCCGGCGCAGCTGCATCTCGGCCGCGCGCGCGATCGAGCGGCGCAGCTCGAGCGAGATGTCGTCGCCCTTCGCCGGGGCAGCCGGGATCTCGAAGCGCTCCGCCGGCGGCGGGCTCGCGAAGTCGACCGACTTGAGCACGAGCCGCATCTCGCCCTTGGGGCTGCGACCGCGGAAATCCTGCAGCATTCCTGTCGTGCGCGAGACGCTCAGGTCGAAATGCCCGTCCGTGGAGAACTTGAGCAGCTCGCCTTCCTCGACCGGCGTCGCGCCCTTCTGCACGAGCGTGTCGAGCCAGCCCATCGGCGACGGCGAGCCCGTCGTGATCGTCGTCTCGATCGCGTAGTTGGACTTGCCCACCTTCTCGTCGAACAGCCAGCGCATGCTGACCGCCGAGCGCAGCTCACCGCGCGGCTTCGCGTCGGGGAACTCGCGGCGCAGCTGTTCGTCGACGGCGTCGAACGCCCCGTACACCTCGCGGCAGTCGACGCGCCCGTGCATCGGCCGCGCGGCGTCGTCGACCACGATCGCCAGCGTTCCGTCCACCGACCACATCGACGTCCGCGCCTCGCCGGCCCCGCTGTCGACGCGCACGCGCGTCGGGCCGCCGTAGTCGATCACGATCTCGGAGGCGGAGGTGCTGACGGTGCTGGTGAGCTGAAAATTGGCCCGAAAGTGCGGGACTTCCGCGCTGCGCCGGACGAGCTCCTCGAGCTGGTCCGGCGCCGCCGCGACGACGAGCGCGATGGCCGCGAACGCGAACATGGCTACTTCGCGAACACCTGGTCGACCGGGACGAGGCGCACGCGCGCCTTGTCGAGGCCGAGCGGGCGCGCGCCGATGAGCTTGTCCTCGTCGAGCAGTTCCTTGGGCTTCTCGGCGTCGTAGCGGATCGTCGACGGCTCGCCCGACAGCAGCTGCTGCGCGAGGCCCTCGGCGTCCGCCGTGATGCACACGATGTGCAGGTCCTTCGCCGACAGGTGACGACGGATCGCGTCGTTGACCTTCGCGAGGTCGAGCTTCGCGAGCTCGCCGCGCATGTACTCGGTGAATTCGGGCGTGTTGTAGAAGTGGCTGTCGAGCGCGTAACCGAGCTGCGCCGGCTGGCTCGCCGTCATGACGAACACGTTCTTCGTCAGGTACTCGCGCACGCGCTCGAAGTCCTCCTGCACGAGGCCGTTCGCGACGAGCTTGTCGAGCTCGTGCAGCGCGATGCGGATCGCGTGCGGCGCGTTTTCGGGCGCCACGGGGCGGATCCAGATCTCGAACAGCTGCGAGCGGCGCGCCTGGTTCGGCGCCGGGAAGAAGCTCCCGCCGCCGTTGCGGAAGGCCTCGATGTACGAATAGTCGCCGTAGTTCATGCCGCGCACCTCGCGGATGCGCTGGTAGAGGTGGCTCATCGACGAGCGGTGCTCGCCGAGCCACGTGCGCGCGAGGTACAGCGCCGCGAAGTCCGGATGGCCGCGGAAGACGTCGATGCCGCGGCCGATCGAGATCGCCGTGGCGCGCGTCGACTTCTGCACGATGTCGACCGTCAGGCCCGAGAGCGTGCGCGCGACGGGACGCGTGTCGAGACCGGCCTCGCCCTGCGGCAAGCGACCGAGCTCGACCAGCAGGCGCTCGCGTCCGGCCTTCGGCAGGTCACCGGCGAAACCGACGACGAGCCGCGCCTGGGTGAACTGCTCCGCCGCAAAACGCTTGCAGTCCTCGAGCGTGATCGAGTCGAGGCCCGCGACCGAACCCTGCGCGGGATGGCCGTAGCCGGTGCCTTCGAACAGGCTCGCCTGCAGCGCTTCCTTGCCGAGTTCCTCGTCGTTGTTCGTGCGCAGGTCCTGCACGAGCGAGTTGCGCGCCTGCTGCTTGATGCGCGCGAAGTCGTCCTCGCGCCAGCCCGGCGTGACGAGCTGCGGCAGCACCATGTCGAAGTAGCGCTCGAGGTTGTCGGCGTGGATCGAGCCGTTGAAAGTCGTCATCTCGCGGTCGACGAAGGCCCCGAAGCCACCGGCGATCGGGAACAGCGCCTGCTCGATCTCGTCGATCTTGCGCTCGGCGCTGCCGCCGTTCGCGATCATCGCCGCCGTCAGCGCCGCGAGGCCTTCCTTGCCCTTGGGATCATCCGCGGAACCCGCGAGGAACTGCAGCTTGAACGTGAGCTGGCGGCTGGGGTTGGCGAGCTCGATCACCTTGGCCTTGGTCGGCGCGGGTGCGGCCGGAGCGAGCGAGGCGAGCGTGGGCGCCGTCTCGATGCCCTTGGCGAGCTCGCCGTGGCTCAGCGTCGCGACGACGAGGCGCGCGTCGGTGAAGTACTTCGCGCCGGCGGCCTGCGCCTCGGCGGGCGTGACCGCGTCGTACTGGCGGAACATCACGTTGAACGTGTCGAACGCGCGGCGGAAGCGCACGTATCGAGCGAGCGTGCTGCCGACCGCCTCGGTGTTGTCGAGCGCACGCGACGTGCCGTAACGGTTGTTGGCCTTCGCGTCGGTGAGCCGCACGGGGTCGACGGCGCTCGCGCGCGCCTTGGCGCAGGTCGCGAGGATCTGGTCGCGCACGTACACGGCGTCCGCGGGGTCGCGCAGCTGCGCCGAGATCTGCATCAGCGCGGAGTCGACCGTCGCCGGGACGTAGTAGCCGATCTCATCGACCTTCTGTTCGTCGAGCACGAGCTTGCGGTAGAGCTCCGACGTGCCGCCGAAGTACAGCTCGCAAAGGAGGTCGAGCGCGACGCGCTCGTTGTTCGTCTCGCTGAACGAGGGACCGTGGAACGCGACCGTCACGAGCGGCGCCGTCGGCGACGGCCACGCGCAGTGCGCGTACTTCGGGCCCTGCGGCGCCGGTTCCTGCGGAACGGCGACCTTGAACGAGCCCGGCTTCCAGGAGCCGAAGTGCTTCTCGACCAGCGGGATCGCCGTCTTGGGATCGACGTCGCCGACGAGCATCACCGCCGCATATTCGGGCCGGTACCAGCGGTCGAAGAAGACCTTGGCGTACTCACCCTGCTCGGGCATCGCCTGGATGTCGGCGAGGAAGCCCATCGTCGTGTGCTTGTAGGTGTGCGTCGTGTAGGCCGCGTCGCACAGCACTTCGTCGAGCTTCACCGCCGGGTTGGCGAAGTTCTTGTTGTACTCGCCGAGCACCGCGCGCGCTTCGGTCTTGAACTGCTCCTCCGAGTACTTGAGGTGCTGGAAGCGGTCGCCCTCGATCTCGAGGATCCGGTCGAGGTCCTCCTTGGCGAACGTGATGTGGTAGTTCGTGTAGTCGTCGGTCGTGTACGCGTTCTGGCGCGCGCCGGCGCGCGTGATCACGCTCTCGTACTTCTCCGGCGGGAACTTGTCGGTCCCGCGGAACATCATGTGCTCGAAGAAGTGCGCGAAGCCGGTCTTGCCGGGCTCGACCTCGTTGCGCGATCCGGTCTGCACCGGGATCTGCAGGCTGACGAGGTTCGGCATGCCGGTCGGCACGATGATGACCTTGAGCCCGTTGGCGAGCGTCGTCTCCGTCGCCTTGTAGGGCAGCACATCGGCCTTCGCGGCGCTCGGCTGCGTGGCGGGCGCGGACGCGCGCTGCTCGCGGGCGTGGTGCGCGAGACATGCGACCTGCGGCACGCGCGCGAGCCGGGCAACGAGAGCGCGGGTTGGTTCACGCTCGATCCGGATTCGCTCTACCACATGCGGCGCGTCGAGCGAGCGTTCCGCGAGGGCCTGCAGCCGGCCGAGACCGATCCGCGCATGAACGCGCCCCACGGTGCGCCGATTCCGTGGCCGCCGTACTACACGTGGTTCCTCACGCTCGTCGCCGGGCCCGTGCTGCCCGACACGCCGCTCGAGGACGACGGTTCATGGGCTGCCATGGCCTTCGAGCCCCGCATCGAGCAGGCGGTGGCGAGCGTGCCGTGCTGGCTCGCGGTGATGACGAGCGTGCTGCTCGCGCTGGCGGCGTGGAGATTGACGCAAGGGCGCAGCGACGGAGAGCGACTGTGCGCGGCGGCGCTCGCGGGCGGCACGTATGCGTTGCTCGGCGCGTCGTTGCAATACAGTGCGCTCGGCAACGGTGACCACCACGCGTGGGTCGTGATGTTGCTCGCGGCGATCGTGTACGTCGCGGCGAACGCGTTGCGCGAGGATGAGCTGCAGGCGCGCGGCAAGTCGGCGTGGCGCGGAGCCGTGCTTGGAGCGCTCGCGGCGTTGCTGGTCGGCTCGTGGGTCGGCGGGCTCGTGTACGTCGTGCTGCTCGAGGTCGCGCTCGGGCTCGTGTTGTTCGTGAACTCGCGGCGAAACCTGCCCGGACTCGCTCCGCTCGGACTCACGTTCCATCTCGTTTGGGCCGCAGGCATCGCGCCGGCCGTCCTGTCGAGCCCGTGGCGCGAACTCGAGCCTTGGATGCTCGTCAACCTGAGCTGGCTGCACCTCGTGCACCCGCTGGTCGGAGCGCTCGTGTTCGTGCCGCTCGTTGCGCAGGATTCCGAGCGTCTGCGACGCCGCTGGCCGTGGATCGTGAGCGCGGCTCTGGCGCTGCTCTTCCTCGCGCTCGCGTTCGGCGATTTCGCGCTGGCGCGCGGCGTTCGCGAGGGTTTTGCGTGGGCCGGGCGCGCCAACGAGTTCATGGCCTTCATCGTCGAGTCGCAGCCGCTGCTGTGGGGCCCGATCGGCGGCTTCCAGTCGCTCGTCGGCCTGCTGGGGTTCGGTGCGCTGCTCGCGCCGCTCCTGTTCGCGAGCGAAGCGTGGAGCGCGTGGCGCGAACGGCGCATCGAGTGGCTCTTCATGGATGTGCTGTTCGTGGCGTTGCTCGCGCAGGCGCTGCTGCAGCGACGCTTCGCGGACGCCTTCGGAGTGCCGCTGGGGCTCGCGCTCGGATTGGGCGCGTCGCGCGTGCTGTTCCGCTTCGTGAAGCCGACGACGGGACTCGCGAGCGCTCTCGGACTCGTGCTCGCGTTCGCGAGCGGCTACCCGACGCTCTCCTTGTGCCTCGAACGCCGCCGCGAGCCGTGGTTCGAGCGCGCCAAGGATCCGGCACTGCCGCTGCACGCGCTGTACGAGCGCCTGAGCGAGTCGCTGGGTCGCGACGAAGCCGTGCTCGCGAGCTGGGACCACGGGCACGCCATCGAATGGATCGGACAGCGGCCTTCGATCGCGACGAACTTCGGCAGCTACCTCGGCCGCGACAGCTACCTCGATCCGTGGCGCTTCTTCCTCGAGAACGATCCCGCGAAGGCCGAAGCGTTGCTCGAAGCGCGCGGCGCACGCCACGTTCTGATCGGCGGCGATTTCACGAAGGATCTCGAGGTCATGCTGCGACTGCTGGCGCCCGAGGAGCGCCGCTCGTACCTGCTGATCCCCCGTGAGGGTGTCGTGCTGCCGTCGCAGAAGTTCTTCGACACGCTCGCCGGCCGGATGCTCGTGCTCGGACGCACCGCGAGCCTCTCCGCGCGTGGCCTGACCGGGAATTCGCTCGATTTCCTGCGGCTCGTGCACGTCTCGCCGGACTTCCTCGCCACGCCGCCGCCGATTCCGCACACCAGCGATCCGGTGCGCGTCGGGTGGATCTGGGAACGAGTCCCGGGCGCGCGCGTCGAGCTCGCGGGCACGCCGGGCGAGCGTGCGCAGGTCAGCATCGAGCTCTCCTGCAACGGCGAGCGCTGGACCTGGCTCGGCAGCGCGACCGTCGAGGCCGATGGCTTCGCGCGCCTGCGGATCCCCTACTCGACCGATGACACGTTCGGCGACACGCTCCCTGCAGGGCCCGCGCGCGGCTTCGTGGGGACACGCAGCGTCGAGTTCGTGGTGCGCGAGGCCGACGTGCTCCTCGGCGCGACCGTGCGCGTTCCGTGAACGCCGCGTGGGAGAGCGCGAACGCGCTCGATAGGATGCCCGCTCCAAGATGACGAGCCGCCTCCGCTCCCTCGCGCTGTTCGCGATCCTCGCGCTCGTCGGCGTGCTCGCGTGGTTCCCGCGCTCGGTCGAGGGCCTGAAGCACGCAACCACTCGCGACGGGGCGGAGTGGTTCTCGCGCGATCCCGACGGGCTGTACCACGCGCGCCGCGTCGAGCGTGCGCTGAACGAGAGCAGCGTCGCGGACACCGATCCGCGCATGGACTTCCCCAACGGTGCGCCGATTCCTTGGCCGCCGTACTACGACGCGGTGCTCGCCACGGTGTTGAAGCCGTTCGCGCCCGAACAGCCGCAGGAACGCTGGAGCTGGATCGAGCGGGCCACGGCGTGTGCGCCGCGCGTGTTCGGAGTGCTCGCGGCGCTCGTGGCGGCGTTTGCGGCCTGGAAACTGGCCGGAGCGAGCGCCGCACTCGTCGCGGGAGCGACCGTGGCGCTGTGCCGCGGCACGATCAACTACAGCGTGATCGGCACGGGTGATCATCACGCGTGGGTCTCGCTGCTCGCGGCCCTCGCGTTGCTCGCACTGGCGCTGGCCCTGCGCCGCGAGACGCTGCAATCGACGCGCAAGGCGCTCGTGTGGGGCGTCGTGCTCGGTGCGCTCGTCGGGTTGCTGCTCGGTTCCTGGGTCGCGTCGCTGCTGTACGTGCTGGAGCTGCAGCTCGCGCTCGGCTGGATGTTGTGGCGCCGTTCGAAGGAGCCGCTGCCCGCGCTCGCCACGCTCGGCCTCACGCTGCACGCCACGGCGTTGCTCGTGCTGCTGCCGGCGGTGCTCTCGAGCCCTTGGCGCGCGCAATTCCCGTGGATGGTGGTCAACCTGTCGTGGTTCCACGTCGCGGAGCTCACCCTCGGAGCGCTCGTGTTCGTGCCGCTCGCCGTCGCCGCGCGTGAGCACGCTCCGCTCGCCACGGGAACGCGGCTCGCGCGTCTCTATCCCGCGCTCGTCGCGCTCGCGCTGCTGCTCCTCGCCGGCGTGAGCTGGGCGCTCGACCTCGCGCCCGCACGCGGAATCGCCGAAGGATTCGACTGGGTCTCGCGCGCCGACTCCTTCATGGACACCGTGCAGGAGTCCTTCCCGCTCGTCGGTGCCCGCGCCGAGGATGGCGTGCTGTTCCTCGCGCTCGGCCACGCCGTGCTGGTGCTGCCGATCGCGCTGGCGTGGATGGCGTGGCGCGCGTTCCGACACGGCGAGGACGAGCTCGTCCCGTGGGTGATCGCGACGGCCGCCCTCTTGCCGCAAGCGTTGCAGCAGCGCCGCTTCGCCGACGCACTCGCGGTCCCGATGGCCGTCGTGCTGGGCTGGGCCGCGGGCAAGCTCTGCGAGCGCATTCGCTGGCCAGCCCTGCGTCGCCTCGCGCCGGTGCTCGCGCTCGCCCTCGCGCTGCTCGGCCAGCTGCCGAGCGTGCGTTCGACCCTGCGGCGGCTTTCGAGCGGACGCGAGCCCGTCGTCGGCAGCCCGCAGGACGTGGTTCTCGGCGAGCGCAAGTCGCTCGAGTGGATCCGCACGCAGTCGCGCGGCGACGACGCGTGGAGCGTGCTCGCGCACTGGGACCGCGGCCACGGCATCGAGTTCGTCGCGAACGCACCGAGCATCGCGACCAACTTCGGCAGCTACATCGGAGTCGACAGCTACCGCGATCCGGCGCGCTTTTTCCTCGCCGAATCACCGACCGCCGCGCGCGAGCTGCTCGAGCGCCGCCGCGTGCGCTACATCCTCGCGCCGTCGGGCCTGATGAGCCTCGTGCCGTCGATGTGCCGCATCGCCGCGCCGGAGCTGCGCGACTCCTTCCTCGCGCCAGGGCCGCAGGGTGCGCTGCGCACCACGGAACGCTGGTTCGGCACACTCGGCGCCCGTCTGCTCTTCCAAGGCACCGCCGTCTCGCCTGGCGGACTGCCGCTCGGTGACCAGCCGGGTCCGCTGCCGTTCCTGAGGCTCGTGCACGTTTCCGCCGAGCGCGACCCCCGTTTTCCCGATCCGATCACCGGCCTTCCGCTCCCGGCGGCGTTCGTGTGGGAATTCGTGCCTGCGGCGCGCCTCGAGGTCCGCGGCACTCCGGGCCAGTCGTTCGATCTCGAGCTCGACGTCCACTTCGCGCGCAGTTCCTATCGCCTGCCGTGGCGCTCGCGCGTGCAGGTTGGCGCCGACGGAATCGCGCGCACGCTCGTCCCCTATTCGACGAGCGAACCCAACGGCGAGGGCGAGGCGAAAAGCGTGCGCTGGAGGCTCGGCACACGCACCGGAACGCTCGCGGTGAGCGAGCTCGACGTCCGCGAGCATCGGCTGGTGACGCTGCCGTGAGCGCGCCCACCGACAAGTGGAGCTCCGACGGCGCCGGAGAGCACTACGCCGGCCCGCGTTTCGCGAGCCGCGCGGCCGCGGAACGGGATCCGCGCACGGTCGACCAGCTGCTCGAACGCCACGGCGTGCGCGGCCCGATCCTCGACGCGCCCTGCGGAACCGGTCGGCTGACGGGCTGGCTCGTGCGCCACGGCGTTCCGGTGACGGCGCTCGATGTCTCGGCCTCGATGCTCGCCGCCGCGCCGCGGCTCGACAACGCTCGTTTCGTGCGCGGACGCGTCGATGCGCTGCCTTTCCCCGACCGGGCCTTCGACGTCGTGGTTTCTTGCCGTTTTCTGCACCATTTGCACGAACGCGAGGCGCTCGCGGCCGCGCTGGCGGAGCTCATCCGCGTGAGCGATCGACTCGTCGTCGCGTCCTTCTGGGACGCCGCGTCGCTGCCGCAGTGGCGCGTGCGCACTGGCCTCAAGCGCGCCGAAGGGCCGCGTGGCCGCCGCGCGATCTCGCGTGACGCGCTGTGCCGGCTGGTCGAGGAGTCGGGCGCACGCGTGCTCGAGTTCCGCACCGGGCTGCGCTTCTTCTCGCAACAGACGTTCTTCGCCGCGGAGCGTGCGAGGTGAAGCCGGCGCGCGTGCAGACGGCGGCGGGCGCGCTGGTCGGGCGCGAAGAATGGCCGAGCCTGCTCGCGGAACTGTCGACGCTCGTCGGGATGGCCGAGCGCGAGCAGCGCGTGCTCGCCGAACGGCGCGAGATTGCGCGGCGTGCGCTGTGGCTCAAGGGAGACCACCTTCCGGGCTCGGCGCGCACGCGCCATTCGCTGCGGCGCTGGCTCGGGCTTCCGACGCCGCGCGAGCGCGAGGCCGAGAACCTGCTGTGGCTGCGCGAGCGCCTGTTCCGCGCGCCGCAACCGCTCGCTTGCGCGGCGCTCGTCCGCGGCGGGCTCGTGCGTTACCAGCTGCTCGTGCTCGCGCCGCTGCCCACCCACGAGCCGCTCGAACGGGCGCTCGCGAGCGCATCGACGGCGCGGCGCGCTGCGTGGCTGGCGGAGCTCGCGCGCGAGGTCGCGCGAATGCACGCGCTGCACTTCGTCCACCGCGACCTGTTCCTGCGCAACGTGCTCGTCGTGCCGTCGACCGAGCCCGGCGATCGCCGCGAGCTCTTGTTCGCCGACTGCTGGCACGGCCAGTTCCATTGGCCGCGGCGCGGAGCGGACCACGACCTCGCGTGCCTGATGCTCGAGGGTGCGGACCTGCTCGGCGAAGACGAACAACGCGCGTTTTTCGCGCTCTATCTCGAGCAACGCCGCCGTCAGGACAAGCCTGCGGAGCCTCGGGAACTGCTGCGCGCGGTGACGGCGCGCCGGAGCGAGCTCGTGCGCCGCCTGCAGACCTCCGCGCGACGCCGTCCGCCGCCGCGAGTGGTCGAGTGGGACGCGGCGCGCCTTCTGTAGCGCAGAATCAGTCGCGGAACTGGCTCTCGCGCTCGCCGCAGTTCGCGTTGAGCCGCTCGCGCAGCGCCGCGTGTTCCGAAAGCGGCACGTGGCACGCCATCCAGCGCAGGCCGATGCGCCAGCGCAGGTGCTCCCCCGTCAAGCGCCACTCTTCGACCTCGCGGAACGCCCGCACGTCCCAGCCGCGCGCGACGCCGCCTTGCCCGACGCAGGCGTCGCGCTCCGACGGGCTCAGCGCGAGCGAGGCCGTCGCCAGCAAGGCCGTCGCGAGCACGAGCGGGCCGACCTCGAGCTCGCTCCAGTGCAGCGCGATGCCGACGCACACCACGCAGGCGAGCGTGATCCAAATCCGCCGGAAGAACGCCGAGCCACCTTCGCGCGCCAGCACGGGACCGACGACGCCGCGGCGGCGCCGGAGCGCAAGCAAAGCGAGGGCCAAGGCCAGCGCGGTGGCGACGGCGGCACCGAGCAGCAGCGGTTCGAAGGCCGCGGGACCCAACTGGGAAGGACTTTCCATGTGGTGTTTGGGCCCCGGATTCTAGCGGCGGAACGCCTCCAAGCGTTCAGCGTGGGCGCACGCGCGGACGAAAACAGAGCGTCCCTGTTCCCTCCATGACCACCGTTTCCCTCCGCGAGAGCGAGGTCGAAAGCGACCTTCGCCAGGCCCTCCTTGAGCGCATCGAAAACGGTGCGCTCGAACTGCCCGTGCTCAACCAGGCCGCCACACGCGTGGCGACCTTGTGCAACGAGTGCGAGGCCGATCCGCGCGAACTCGCGGAGGCCCTGTCGCGCGACCCGTCGCTCGCTGGCCACGTCCTGCGTGTCTCGAACTCGTCGACCTACGCGCCCGTGCAGCCGATCGTGTCGTTGCAGCAGGCGATCAGCCGCCTCGGCATGGCCACGCTCGGCCAGATCGCCTTCGCGGTCGCCGTCGGGGAGCGCGTGTTCGAGGTGCCCGGCCATGAGTCCTGGGCGCGCGAGCTGTGGCGCCACTCGGCGCTGTGCGCGGGCTGGTCGCGCGAGATCTCGCGCGTGCGGCGGCGCAACGGCGAGACGACCTTCCTGTGCGGCCTGATGCACGACGTCGGGTTCCCGATCCTCGTGCAGGCGGCGGCGGACATGCTGCGCAAGACCGGCTCCGACGCGCCGCGCGAGCTGCTCGAACCGATCGTGTTCGACCTGCACGGCGCCGCCGGTGCGCGGCTCGCCGAGGCGTGGAAGATGCCCGACGCGGTGCGCGAGACGATGCTCGCCCACCACGACCTCGCGCAGAAGCTCAAGTTCCCCGAGGACGTGCGCACGGTCGCGCTCGCGGACCTCCTGTCGCACTGGAGCGTCGACCACCACGACGAAGGCACGCCCGAGGGCGTCGAGCGCCTGCGCGGGCTCGAGCTGCTCGAGCAGCTCGGCCTCTACGACGACGAGCTCGAGAGCCTGCTGGAACGACGCGAGCGCGTGCTCGACTTCGCCGGAGCGCTCTCGTGACGTCGCCCGAGTTCGACTTCATCGTGATCGGTGGTGGCCCCGGTGGCCAGAAGGCCGCCGTGCAGGCCGTCAAGGCCGGCGCGCGCGTGCTGCTCGTCGAGCGCGAGCAGGCCGTCGGCGGCGAGTGCGTGCGCCGCGGCACGATTCCGTCCAAGGCGCTGCGCCACAGCGCGATGGTGCACCTGCGCTGGATGAACTCCTTCGGCGGCACCGAGCAGCCGGTGCGCTGTGGCAGCACGCTCGCGGCGCTGCTCGCGCACCAGGACCGCGTCACGCGCGGCCACGAGCAATACATGTCGCGCCAGCTCTCGCGCAACGGCATCACCGTCTGGCGCGGCCACGCGAGCTTCGCCGGCCCCGACGAGCTGTGCGTGCGCGCGATCGACGGCAGCAAGCGCCGCGTCAAGTCGCGCTTCATCGTGATCGCGACCGGCTCGCGCCCGCGCACCCCGCCCAACGTGCCCGTCGACCACGAGAACATCCTCGACAGCGACTCGATCCTCGCGCTGCCCTACCTGCCCGAGACGCTGGTCGTGCTCGGAGGCGGCGTCATCGCGACGGAGTTCGCGACGGTGCTGGGAGCGCTGGGCGTGCGCGTGACGATGGTCGACAAGGCCGATCGCCCGCTCGCGTTCCTCGACCCCGAGCTCACCGACCGGCTGGTGGCCGACTTCGAGCGCACCGGCGGCCGCTACCTCGCGAAATCCAGCCTGAAATCGATCGAATTCGACGGCATCTCGAAGGTCGTCACCGTGCTCGAAGACGGCACGCGACTGGAGACCGACAAGGGTCTGTGCGCGCTCGGTCGCACCGCCCAGGTCAGCGGCCTCGACCTCGCCAAGGCCGGCCTCGCGGTCAACTCGCGTGGCACGATCGACGTCGACGCCAACTGCCGCACCAAGGTCGAGACGGTCTACGCCGTCGGCGACGTCATCGGCCCGCCCGCGCTCGCCGCCACGTCGATGGAGCAGGGCCGCCGCGCCGTCCGCCACGCGCTCGGGCTCGAGGGACTCGCCTCCAAGGGCCTCACTCCGGTCGGCATCTACGCCATCCCCGAGATCGCGACCATCGGCCTGACCGAGGCCGAGGCGCGCGCCAAGTTCGGCGGCGCGATCGTCGGTCGCGCGCGCTTCGAGGAGCTCGCCCGCGGCCTGATCAACGACGACGAGCGCGGCCTGCTCAAGCTGGTCTGCACTCCCGATGGCCGGCGCCTCGTCGGTGCGCACATCGTCGGTGACGGTGCCACGGAACTCATCCACGTCGCGCAGATGGCGCTCGCGGCGGAGTCGGATGTCGACGTCTTCCTCGAGAACATCTTCAACTTCCCGACGTTCGCCGAGGGGTTCCTCGTCGCGGCGCTGGATGTCTACGAGCAGCGACAGGCGTTGGCGCGCGCTGCGTGAGTCGGTGTTGGTTCGGCCGGCGCGACGATTCGCGGCGCGCCGGCGAATTCAGCGAATGAGCGCCATCGGCGCATGACTCACGCCGAACTGCAAACCCGCGCCCGCCCGCTCGGCGGCCTCTGCGGGAGAGCACTGCCCGGCAAGAAGCGCTCGATACGCTTCCAGCACAACCGCCGCCTCGTCGCGTGATTCACGCACGAACTCGACGCGGAAACGTCGCACGCCGAGCGAGAGCAGCGAAGGGACGAGCGCGGCCGAACTCTGCAGCGTGCCGTCGAAGACGGTGTTGCGACACCCGACATCGACGATGACCGGATGCTCGCGGCCCTTGTGGTCGCGCAGGGCCACGCGGTGCGTTTCGCAGGGGCGGCCGCAGGTGCGGTGGTCACGGCCGCGCGAGAGCAGGTGCGAGTAGACGCAGTGCTCGGTGTGGAAGGTCGCGATGCGGTGGTGCAACGAGAGAACGAAGCGCGCCGGGTCGCTCGCGCCGAGCAGCGCGGCGAGCTGGGCCTCGTCGAGGTCGTGCGCGGCGGTCAGCGTGTCGAGGCCGCGGTCGAACAGCTCGCGCGCGGTGATCGAGTTCGTGACGTTGAGCGAAAAATCGCCGTGCAGGACGGGGCCGGAGCCGGAACCGCGGTGCTTCTGGAAGTGCACGAGCGCGCCCCAGTGGCGGACGAGCACGCTGTCGGGCCGCAGTGCGGCGATGCGACGGTCGTAGCCCTCCTCGCCAGGCTTCTGCACGCGCACGGTCGCGATGCCGACCTTGCAGCCGGCTGCACGCGCGCGTTCGACGGCCTGCGCGAGCCCGACCATCTCCATCCAGTCGAGCTCGACCTCGTCGAAGCCCAGTTCGATCGCGGCCTCGAGCTGGCCGAGCTCGCGACACAACGGAACGAGGCGCGCTTCGCCCGGCTCCGTTCGTGTGCCGCGTGAGGCCGCGAGCAACCCGGGAAGCACGGGTTCCGCCGCGATTTCCCGCCGCGGTCCGTGTTCGATCTGCTCGAGCAGCGCCTGCGCGAGATCTCGGCGCAGCGCCTTCAGTTCCGAGACCGGCAAGTGCTGTCCGGGAACGAGCCGCGACAGATCGAGCCGCGCGACGCGGAACGGAGTGCCGCCAAAAGCCGCGAGCTTGGAGCGCAGGAGCGCCTCGTCGAGACCCGCACCGGAAGCGGGCGCCAGCGTGCTCGTGCTCTCGACGCTCGCCTTCGCGCCACCCGCGCGCGCATGCACGCGCAGCGGCGCACCCGAACGGCCTTCGACGACCAGCTCGAGCGCGATGCGTCCGCTGGGCTCGCCCTGCTGCAGCGCGCGTTCGACCTCGCGCCCGATCGACGGATCGCCGGTCACCCACACGAGCTGCCCGGGCTCCACGCGCGACAGGTCCGGCCCCGGCACGCCGAAGCCGAGCTTCCAGCCGTCGTCCGTCACGTCGACGCGGAACACCGGACCGCCGGGCTCGCGCTTGTCCTCGGGTTCGTTCGCGTCGAACACGACGCCCATTCCGGCGCGCAGCTCGAAGCCGTCCGGTTGCGGCCCGTCGCTGGCCGAGTTGGAGCCGCCGAAACCCGCGAGCGCCGCCGCCGGAGTTCCCTGCGGCCCACCGGCGCGTGACGGCGAAGCGAGAGCGCCAGTCCACGGCCGTCCCGCGAGGTCGCGCTCGACCCACACGGTCGAACCGTCGACACGCTCGACGACACCAAGGTAGAGCCCGCGGTGCTTGGGGAAACGCCCTTCGACGAGCGTCTGGTGGTCGCTGCCGCCGAGGAATCCGTCGCCGAAGCCGCGCGTGTACGCCAGCGACGCGCGCAGCAGATCGCGGCGCGCCCGCGCCGTCGCGTCCTCACCCGCCGCGAGCGCGTCGACGTACTTGCGATAAGTCTCGGTCGCCGTCGCGACGTAGGTCGCGTTCTTCTGGCGCCCTTCGATCTTGAGGCCGTGGACGCCGAGCTTCGCGAGCTCCTCCACGGCGCGCAGGCCCGCGAGGTCCTTCGGGCTCAGCAGGTACTTCACGTCGCCGAGGTCGCGCACGTCGCCGTCGAGCACGAGGTCGTAGGGCATGCGGCAGGACTGCGCGCATTCGCCGCGGTTCGCCGAGCGCCCGCCCCAGGCTTCGCTCGTCAGGCACTGGCCCGACCACGACACGCACAGCGCGCCGTGGATGAAGACCTCGAGCTCGAGGTCGGTGCCCTTGGCGAGCAATGCGATCTCCTCGACCGACAGCTCGCGCGGCACGACGACGCGCGTCGCACCGAGCGACTGTGCGAACTCCGCACCCTCGGCGCTGGAGATCGTCATCTGCGTGCTCGCGTGCACTTCGAGCTCGGGACAAACAGCTCGCGCGATGCGCGCGACGGCCGGATCCTGCACGATCAGCGCGTCGACGCCCGCAGTCGCGGCCAGTCGCACGATGCGCTCGACCGGCTCGAGTTCCGGCTCGAACACGAGCGTGTTGAGCGCGAGGTAGGCCCGCGCCCCGGCGCGGTGGATGCGCGCCACGGTCTCGGGCAGGCGCTCGGCGGTGAAGTTCCCGGCGCGCGCCCGCGCGTTGAAACCCTCGGAAAGCCCGAAGTACACGCTGTCGGCGCCGGCCCACAGGGCGGCGACGAGGGCCTCGTCGTCACCGGCGGGCGCCAGCACCTCCGGCATTCTCGAATCGCGCGCTTGCATCGGGGGGACGTTAGCATCCGCGCGCCATGCCGACGAAGCCGCAGCGTTCGAACGAGCCTCCCGACGCACTCCAGCGCGCGCGCCGGCGCATGGATCGTGCGAACGAGCGCCTTGTAGCGGCCCTGCAGGCCCGCGCGCGGCTCGCGCGGGAAATCGGAAAGTTGAAGCGGAATCTCGGCCTGCGGGGCGCCGACCCGCGACGCGAGCGCGAGATGCTCGCGCTCCTCCTGCGCGACGCACCGGCCGGATTCGAGCGCGCGGCACTCGCCAGAATCCTGCGTGAGGTCTTCGCGCACTCGCGTGCGCTCGTCGAGCGCGAGACGAAGCCCT
>JAPLOE010000230.1 GCA_026692705.1 Planctomycetota bacterium | reverse complement strand
TCGGCAGCCTGGGCGGCCGCGCGGTCGACTTCACCGGCAACGGCCCGACGGACCCGGTCGTCAACACGCTCGACGTCCTGCGCGCCTTCCGCTCCGGCGGCAAGACCTCGAACACGGGCGACGCCAACAACGGCTTCCTCGAGGACAGCAACGCGCCGCTGATCGTCGGCTCGCAGGTCGTCACGGTCGTCAGCGCCAACAAACCCAACAACCTGACCAACGAGTTCGACCTCGTCGCACGCTTCGGCACGGTGGCGTGCGCGATGAAGCCGCGCGCCGGCGACATCTTCGAATTCCCCGGCCAGCGCATGCAGGTCGTCACGTCCTACAACGGCGGCATCGCCGGCGACGGCTCGGTCGGCCCGGTGCGCGTGCGCCTGCTGTGCGACAACTGCTCGCTGACGCTGCCGAACGTGGGTCTGGGCGGCAACTACCAGACGACGTTCCGCGGCCTGCAGATCGGCAACGCGCCGGACTTCGGCGCCTGCTTCCTGCGCTTCTCGCCGACGCCGGCCACGCTGCCGAACACGAGCGTCTCGCCGCTGACCACCGTGACGGTGACGTTCAGCGAGCCGATCGACCCGACGACGGTGCAGGCCTTCGACACGTTCACGCTGAAGTACGACAACAACAAGCCTTCGACGAACGTCCTGTACTCGAACGTCGTCGGCCGCATGATCCCGTCGCAGGACCTGCGCTCGTTCACGTTCCAGCCCGTGACGCCGCTGCGCAAGCAGCTCCCCAACGGTCAGCCCGACCGCTACATCCTCGAGATCGTCGCGGGTGCGGCTGGTGTGAGCGACCTCGCCGGCAACCGGCTCTCCTTCGCCATGCCGCAGACGACCTTCACGCTGGCCCCGGGAGCCGCGGCCGTCGACAGCGCCGGCATCAGCCTGAAGTTCAACTCGAACGACGAGGACGGCGACACCAACCCCGAGATCCGTGGCCAGATCCTGTTCGACGTCGCGCGCAATCTGATCCGCCCGCGCGCGGTGTCGCGCTTCTCGGCCGTGGCCGACGCGAGCCAGCCGGTGGTCGGCGCGATGATCCCGTTCCCGCAGCCGTTGCAGACGCCGCTCTCCAACATGGGCGCCAAGATGATGGGCCTCTGGCGCTACCACGACGTCGGCTTCGGCCTGATGGACGACTCGAACCACAACGTCGACGTCGAGGGCCTGTGGTGGACGCCGTTCACCGCGACGGTCCAGGCCGACAACTTCTCGCAGTTCCAGCTCTCGCTGGCGCACTCGAAGTACCTGCCCGACGAGGAGCTCTCCACCGGCCTGCTACCGAACTGGACCCAGTCGGGCCTCGTCACGAACTTCGACTCCAACCGCATGGGCAACACCGGCGCTCCTTGGGAGCAGTCGGAGCCGCTCACGGTCATGCACGCCAAGGCCAACGGTTACACGATCCTGCAGTCCGACCTGCGCCTGAGCGCGACCGGCAACACGGTCGCTCCTTGGCCGGTCAACCGCAACGTCGCGCAGGGCCAGTACACCTACTGGACCTGGCGTGACACCGCGAAGACGCAGGTGGCGGCTCCCAACGGCTCGGGCGTCGACACGCAGCGCCTGCAGCAGGTCGTCGGCAAGGCGGCGACGACGGGCCTCTACCTCGTCAACAAGGTGCCGACGATCGGCTTGCCGATGCTCATGGAGTACCGGACCTATCCCGACTCCAAGGCTGCGGGCCAGAACGGCTTCAAGGTCGCGCTCGCGATCAACTCGTCGGCCCTGCCGTTCTTCCGCATGTACTCGACGGGCGGGACGAACGTGAACAACCCGGCGCAGGTGAAGATCGTCAACCCCGACAACGAGCCGAACGCGACGGGTGCCTACCCGCAGAACGGCCTTCCGGCCCCGGGCAAGGACAACGTCTTCTACTACGGCCAGGGCGACTTCATCGTGCGCATCAGCCGCGCGCACACGATCTGGTTCGACAGCCTCACGGCCGGCACGCTGTACTCCGAGCCCGTGCTCGAGCCCAGCGCCGACCTGCTCCCGGCCGGAACGCAGATTGTGGTCGCCTACCGCGGCGCGAACTCGTTCACGACCAACAACCCGCCGCAGGGCGTGTTGCCGTTCCAGAACGCGGACAACCTCGATCCGTACGGCGACGGCTTCAACGCCCAGCAGCAGCCCCTGGTTGGCGGCAACGCGAACCTCGCGTTCACGCCGGCCTTCTTCAACACGCCCGTGGACACGAACAACAAGGGCTGGAAGAGCTCGGTCACCGCAGTCAACGGTGCCCGGTACTTCCAGGCTCGCATCACGTTCGTGGCCAACCCGATCACGACCCTCGTCCCGGAGCTCACCTCGCTGGGCTTCGCTTTCCGGCGCTAAGTGTCCATCGACATCCCCCGACGTCGACGCACAGTCCCCCACATGAATCTTTCCATGCGAAACGGCCAGCGCAACTTCATCGTCAAGGCGATCGCCTGCGGCTCGCTCGGACTCCTCTCCGCGTGCAACGGCGGCGGGGCGAACGACTCGAGCACCTTCCGCGTCACCGCGGTCAACCTGGTGGACGGAGCGGTCTGGCGCATCAACCGCCCGATCAAGATCTCGTTCAACCAGCCGGTTGACTTCGCCAGCGTCACGCTGAACTCGTTCAACATCCGCCAGGCGGGCGGCGGTCCGGCGGCGGGCGAGTTCTACACCGAGGACAGCGGCCGCACGATCGTGTTCCAGCCGTTGTGCCCGACGCGCGACGACCTGTCGGACTCAGGGTTGCGCGCCGGCACGAACCCGCTCAACAACGACCTTCCGTACAGCTACGAGCTGAACCTGATCGGCGTCGACAAGAACTCGGCACTGCCGGTGCGCTCGCAGTCGGGCATCGCGCTCGCCCAGAGCCAGACGCGCACGTTCACGACGCCCGTCTCGGTCAACCCGCTCAACCTGTACCTCGACACCAAGGTCGGTCCGCCGATCGCGAACGTCGAGCGCACGGACCTCGCGGCCGACAACGAGCTCAACGTGCTCGCTCGCTTCAACCCGACCTACGTCGAAGTCGGCGGCACGGGCGGCACCAAGCACTACTTCAGGTCCAACGGCACGACGCTGACGATCGACCCGCCGCTCGACGCTCCGCTCAATCGTCTCGCGGACCTGGGCAGCCAGGTGTCGTTGGTCGTCGGCATCAACCAGGCCGTCGACCCTTCGTCGCTCAACGTCAACTCCAACCGCATCCGCTGGGAGTTCTCCGGTGACGCCAACGGCGTCAACCCGACCTGGACCCCGCTGATCACCTCGGTGCAGCTCGAGTCCAACTGCTCGATCGTCGGCACCGACACGAATGGCGACGTGATCGCCGTCCCCGGCGCGCGCGTGCGCTTGACGCCGACCGGCGTGCTGCCGCCGTCCGCTGACCTCCGGGCGGTGATCGCGGCCGAGTTCTCGGACATCGTCGGCGAGACCAACCCGGTCGAGCAGACCGGCTTCGCCGAACTCCCGACCGAGGCTTTCCCGGTCAACCCGCCGATCCTGGTCGACGAGTACTTCGAGGAATTCGACTCGACGACGTTCAACGACTCGACCGCGGCCTTCGCCGAACCCCAGGCCAGCTGGGGCAACGGCTCGCTCGGCGCGAAGTTCTCCTTCACGGGCACCGGTGGCCCGGGCGGCAACTTCGACTGGTACATCGATGCCGGCGAGGTGGTGATCTTCAACACCGCCAACTCGACCATCAACGGCTTCCTCGTCACGTTCGCGCCGGGCACGGACAACATCACGTCCGCGATCCCGACCGGCAACCAGACGGTCGTCGGTGGCGTGGTCGACGTCCGCAACTTCTACGTCGAGAACGGCGGGCAGCTGAAGATCGAAGGCCCCAACCCGTTCACGCTCATGGCCTCGGGGCGCGTGGTGATCCGCGGGCGCGTTGACGCGAGCGGCACCTCCAACCAAGGCGTCAGCACGCTCAACGTCACGAACATCCCCGAACCGGGTTCCCCGGGTCAGGCGGGTGGTGGCAAGGGCGGCACGGGCAGTCCGCTCACGACCGCTTCTTCGCCGCGCGGCGGGACGGGTTTCGGCGCGTTCAACGTGCCCGACGCCGGCGGTCAGGGTGGTCATACCGGCTGGAGCAACCTCGCGGGTGAAGCCAGCCGGCGTGGCGCCGGCGGCGGTGGTGGTGTGCTCGGCCGCAACGAGTTCGTCAACTTCGGCACGACGGGCCTGTGGGACCAGCGCCGCATCGGATACGACGCGGAGAACGGCTTCGACAACGCCGCGGCGTCGAACAGCGCGATCACGGGTGCCGGTCCGGCGCGTGGCGGCCTCGCGGCGCCCTCGCCCTTCAGCGACCCCAACCCGCTCAACAACTTCTTCGGCAACCGCTACGTGTTCGGCTCGAACACGGTGATCGTCGGCGAGCTCTCGCGGCCCTGGGCCGGTTCGGGTGGCGGCGCCGGCGGTGACGCGGCGCGCGTCGCATCGGGCAGCTTCCCCGGACCCTGGATCCCCAGCGGCGACGAGAAGGGCTCCGGCGGCGCCGGTGGCGGCGGCTCGGTGCAGGTCATGGCGCTCGGACCGATCGTGTTCGGCGTCAACGGCCAGCTCATCTCCCGCGGTGGCATCGGCGGCGGCGGCGAGAACACCATCTTCCTCAACCGCGTCGGCGGCGGGTCGGGCGGCGGCTCGGGTGGCCACGTGGTGCTCCAGAGCTCCTCCAACATCGACTTCCGCGCGAAGGTCGGCGTCAACTTCGCCAACGTCACCGACAACACGTTCGCCATCGACTGCCGCGGCGGCCAGGGCGGCGCGGGCACGGACGACCTTGGCGGCGGCATCCAGAGCGTCACCGGTCAGCGCGAGACGCTGCCGCTGCAGGACGCCTGCCCGGCCGGCTACCCGACGACGGGTGCCAACGCCTGCCGCGGCCTGGTCAACGGCGCGGGTGGTGACGGTGGCCCCGGCATCGTCCAGCTCCACACGGCGCTGGGTCTGGTCGGCACGCCTTCGCAGAACAACGTCGACATCATCCTGCCGACCACGGTGGGCGTGACGCTGGCGGAAATCTGCGCTCCGCCGCCGCTGAGCCGCGACAACACGCCGACCACGGCGACCACCAAGATGATCCCGACCTTCGGCAAGCTCTCGCGCGCCCGCTCGGCCTGGATCCCGCTCGGTGAAGGTGGCTTCAACGGCGACGGCACCCCCTACCGCGACATCGACTTCCTGTTCGGTGGCATCGACCCCGTAACCGGCTTCGTGAACACCAACGTGAACACGCAGCAGGTGCCGCTGACGGGCAGCGCGCTGCTCTCGGGCTCCATCGACGCGAGCGACGTGCAGACGCCGTTCATCGTCAGCCCGCCGAGCCCCAACGCGGGTCGCCAAGTCGTGCTCGACGCGTCGTCGCTGCTCGGCACGATCGACGAAGCGCTCCTGCACACCCCGACGCTGCTGCGCCGCTTCATCGTGTTCATCGACACGGGTGCGGCGACGGGCCGTTTCGAGGTCGCCTCGGCGAGCTTCAACGCCGGCAACAACCGCCTGACCCTGACCGTCGACGGCAATGGTCCTTCGATGGCCTCGCTCGACGAGCAGGGCGCCCAGGTCGGCCTGTACCGCGCGTTCTTCCGGGTCTCGAGCTCGGGCGCGGTGGACAGCGTTCCGGATCAGGCGATCCAGATCACGCTGGAAGCGACTTCGGCCGACCCGGCGACGGGCCTGCCGAGCTCGACGGGCATCGTCGGACCGACGTCGAACGTCAACACGCTGAACTTCGCCTCGAACGGCAACCTGCGGTTCGTGCGCTTCAACGTCACGTTCGACATCGCGCCGGACCCGAACTTCCCGCTCAGCGCGACCAGCCCGATCCCGTCGCTGGAATTCCTGCGACTTCCGTTCTCTTACCAGTGATTCCGACGCAGGGTGGCGGTAGTGGGGGCGGCGCGTCCGCCCCTGCCCGGTGCCCCCGCGCTGCGAGTCCGCCGGCCGCGACGCTTCGCGGCACGGTCGGCGAACTCGACTGACGCCCTGCTAGCATCCTCTTCCCGGAGATCGGCCCCGCGCGGGTCGGGCTCCGGGAGCGCGGTTTCCCCTCAACCGTCCCACCACTGACGTCTGGAGCGTGCTCCAGACCCTTGCGCCCCAAATGACCGCCCGTCTCACTCCTGCATCGATGCGCTGGCTCTCGGTCACCGCCCTCGGGGTGTCCGTGCTCCTGTCCGCCTGCAACGACACGACGTCGAAGTCCTCGACCTCGTTTCCGTCGGGCACCTACCAGGTGGCGCCGGGACAGACCGATCCCAACTCCAGCCGCAACCAGTTGCGGTACGTGGTTGCCGATCACTCCGCCGGACTCGCGGGCAGCCTGAAGCTCACCTCGGTGACCTGGGGCCGTCTGGTCGACGTCTACGCGCCGCTGACGACCGGTGGGACGCCGGTGCGGCTCTTCAAGGACTACCTGATCCCCGGCGACGTCCTGACCGACGGCCAGTTCTACACGCTCGGTCGCCAGCTCGGCACCGGCGTCGAGACGCTGACGATCGACGCGCCCTACAACGCCGACGTCAACGGCCAGCCGCAGTCGGACCCCAACGCGGACGACTTCCTCGAGCTGTTCGACCCGCTCGCGCAGTCGCTGCAGCTCCTGATCAACAAGAGCGTCGACCCGTCGGAGCTCCCGCCGTTCACCGCGGTGCCGCGCAACGCCGCGGTCGCGATCACCTTCAACGACCTGATCGACCCGACGACGATCAGCGAGAACACGATCAAGCTCGCGGTCGGCTATCCGCCGGAGTCGACGCAGATCGTGCGCGTGATCCCCGACCCCAACTACGGGGACGTGATCAACGGCACGTTCTACTCGGCGCGCATCCTGGTCGACTTCACGGTTTCGCCCTTCGAGGCGCAGGCGAACAACTCGCCGGTGAACTCGGTCGGTCTGCCGTCGGCCCAGAACACCGCGCAGGCCAACGTCGCCGTGCGCATCCCGACGCGCCTCGCTTCGGGCGCGCAGTTCGAACTCCTCAAGAGCCTCGGCGGCAGCACCGTGGCCTTCACTGGCAACGGCGCGACCGACCCGCTCGCCCCTTCGCTCGACGTCGTGCGCGCGTTCCGTTCCGGCGGTCCGACGACGGTGACGCAGGACCCGTTCAACGGCTTCCTCCCGGACACGACGGCACCGACCGGCACGATCGGCGTCTCGGGCGCCGAGTACCGCACCCCGTGGCTGCGCGCTCTCGATCAGGTGACCCGGCCGGAGTGCTGGGTCGCTGTCCAGCCGCCGCCGGCCTCGAGCGTGGGCACGGGCATCTCGACCACGGCCACGTTCTCGCTGCGCTTCAGCGAGCCGATGGACCCGACGCGCCTCAACGCGTTCGACTCGTTCCAGCTGCTCTACGGCATCGTGACCCCGGCCCTGCAGGGGCAGGTGGTCGGTCAGGTGGCCGCCTCGGGCGACCTGACGCGCTACACCTTCCAGCCTTCGCAGCGCCTGCGCCACGTCAACGGCTCGACCGAGACGTTCCGCGTCAACCTGCCGACGGGCGCCTCGGGTCCGGTGGACCTCGCGGGCAACCCGGTCGACTTCGCGCTGACCGACAGCAACAGCAACCTGCCGGACTTCACCCTGCGCTCGATCGACGCGACGATCGAGAGCCGCGGCGTGATGCTCAAGTTCAACGCGCTCGACGAGGACCCCAACTCCTCGCCGGCGGGCAGCGAAGTGCGCGGCCAGCTGATCTACGACCTGCTCAATGGTCGTGTGCTCCCGCGCTCGGTGACGCGCATCTCGGCGGTGTGTGACCTCAACACGCCGATCATCGCGGTCGACCAGACCGTCGCCGGCACCACGGCCGCGACGCGCCTGCCGTTCACGCCCTTCGGCTGCCGCCTGATGACGTTGTGGCGCCACGCCGATCTGGGCTTCCTCCTGCAGGACGACCTGACCCACAACCTCGACGTCGAAGGCCTGAACTGGTCGCCGGTCAACTCCGGTCTCCAGATCGACACCCTGCCGCTGTTCCAGATGTCGATCGCGCACTCGCGGCGTCTGCCCGACGAGCTGGTGGCGATGGGCGCGCCGGTGCACCCCAACTCGAGCATCTCCGACACGTTCGACGCGAACATGCTCGACCCGGTGGGTGACCCGCTGAAGGTCGTTCACCAGAAGACCGAGGGCTACTTCATCCAGCCCAGCGCCATCTTCCAGGCCGCGACCGGCACGGCGATGGCCCCTTGGCCGATGAACGAAGGCAAGGCGGCCGAAGACTTCATCTACTACACGTGGCGTGACACGGCGCTCCTTGGGCTCGGCCAGCCCAACGTCGGTGCGGGCTCCGGTCAGGGCGTGCGTCTGGGCAACGAGACGGCCTACGACCCGACGACGCCGGCGTCGCCCTACGGCCTCGGCCTCGTGCCGACGATCGGTCTCCCGCTGCTGATGGACTTCCGCGTGTACCCCAACTCGCAGATCCAGGGTTCCAACCAGCTGCTCGGTTTCTTCGCGATCGCGAGCAACCCGCCCGGCACGGAGGTTCCTCCGTTCTGGACCGCCTACACCGCCGGTGGCATCCCTGCGGCGAGCGGCGTCCCGATCACGGTCGATCCGGACTCGGCGACGATCGCGCAGGGCAACCTCGCGACGCCGGGCGCCGCGGGCGCGCTGCCGCGCAACCAGGTGATCTTCTTCGGCCAGGGTGACTTCGTGGTGCGCGTCAACCGTGCCCACACGCGTTGGTTCGAGTGCGCCCCGGGCGCGGCGGGCCTGCCGTTCAACTTTGCCGAACCGGTGATCGAGCCGTCGGTCAGCTCGCTGCCGGCCGGCACGCAGCTCCTGGTCCAGTACCGCGGCGCGACCGGCATGAACTCGGCCGGCAACAAGCCTTGGGAAGTGGCGACGGAACTCGACGCCTACGGCAACGCTCGTCCGGGTGGCACGGCCTTCACCGTGACGTTCCTCGGCGGCGACCGCACGTGGAAGGACTCGATGGCCGACATCAACGGCTCGCAGTTCTTCCAGGCGCGCATCACGATGGTGTCGAACCCGATCTCGGGTGCGACGCCGGAGCTGCGCTCGCTGGGCTTCGCCTTCGCGCGCTAGACCCACGCAAACGACTCGCAACGGCAGGCTCCGCGCTGGTGCGGGGCCTGTCTCGCTTTTCCGGGGACGCGTTTTTTGCCGCGATCGGCAGGTCGACGCGCTTGGGGTGGAGGGGAGCGGCTTGCTTGAATGGCGCGCCGTGGGTGCGCGATGCAACAGCTTCGTTCGGGGCGCGGCGGGCGTGCTGCTCGTGGCGCTGGCGGCGTGCGGGCCGGAGCAGGAACCGCCGCGCTGGCTCGAGCTCCGTCAGGTCCGACCGCAGGAGCGCGTCGGCGTGTACCTGAACGAGCGCATCGTGCTCCACTTCTCGGTTCCGCTCGATCCGGACTCGGTGCACCCCGGCAGCGTGCACATCGTCGCGGGCGACGGCACTCCCGCGCGCGGGCGCCTGTCGGTCGAGCGCGACCGCGTCGAATTCCAGCCGGCGCCCGTGCTCGCGCGCGACCTGTCCGACGGCGGCTACCGACCGGCGACGCGTTACGCGGTGGAGCTCGCGGGCTTCCCGCGCGCGGATGCGCTGCGTTCCGACGACGGACGCGTGCTGGCCGAGAGCCTGCGCTGGACCTTCGAGACCGTGGCGGTGAGCGAGCCGCGCTCGGGGTACGTGTTCGAGGACTCGAGCCCGACGAGCGGCTCGCCGGTGATCCTGCGCACTCCGCTGCTGCAGCCGCTGCAGCCGATCCGCCTCACGTGCGAGGAACCGATCGACCCGTCGACGCTCTGGTCGGAGGACTTCGAGCTGCTGCCCGAGCTCAACTTCGTCGCGGTCGGGCGCACGCGCGGCGACGCGATTCCGCTCGTGGCCAAGTTCGTGCGCAACGACGAGCGCGAGCCCTACAAGGACGATGCGGCCGTCATCGAGCTCACGCCGCGCGACCGGCGGCTCGCGCCGGGTGTGTACGCCCTCTACCAGCCCAAGGTGCGCCTGCGCGATTTCGGCGGCCATCCGCTGAGGGTGCTCAACGCGGGCTATCGCGAGCCGCTGCTGTTGCGCGTCGAGGCGGCGGCGCCGGTCGAGGGTGGGTCGCTCGCGCGCCACGTGGAGAGCTTCATCGACGTCGCGACGCGTTCGGCCGAGGTCGTGCCGGGTGTCGACGGCGCCGCACGCTGGAGCGGCAATGGGCGCGTCGAGGTGTGTTTCCCGGCGGCGGCGGGGTCCGGACGGGACGGCGACGTCTCGCTCGTGGGCGCGCTCGCGTCGGCGGACGTGCACGCGGTGCGGCTCGTGCTGCCCCAGGGAGAGAAGGCCTACGTCGAGGGCGAAGGCACCGTCGTGTTGCGTTGCCAAGGGCGACTGGAGCTCGACGGCGAGCTGCTCGAGCGCCGCGCGCCCGAGCGCGAGGGCGCGCCGACTCTTGCGGAAGCGCTGCAGCGGCTCTCGGAGCGGATCGGCGCGCGTCCCCCGACCGTCAGCGAGGCGCTCGAGTGCCTGCAGCGCGAGGGCGTGCGCGCGACGGTGCTCGTCGCCGGCGGGGACATCTCGATCCGCGGGCGCATCGAGAGCACGTGCCCGCTGGTGCTGGTCGCCGGCGGCCGCATCCGGGTGTCGAGCGACCGCCAGCTGCAGGCGCGCCGGCTCGTGTTCGTCGACGGCGGCACGCGCAGCCTCGGCTACGTCGACGCCTCCGACGGCGGCCCGGCGATGGCCTTCGATCACGATTCGCGCTGGACCGTCGATGGACCGGTCGCCTGCGCGCGGGAGCGGGCTCTGCACGCGTCCAGTACGTGGGCGAGCATGCGGCGGCCGGCGGCGAGCGCCTGGGCGACGTGCTGGTCGACGATCCGGCGGCGCTGGTCGGTTGCCCGACGGTGCGGCTGCTCGTGGAACTGGAGGTCGTCCCGGGAGCGGTCTGGGACCCGCCCTTCGTCGATGACGTGACTCTGGAGTACGAGCCCGCCGGGCCGAAGAGGGAGCGGTGATCGACACGGACTTCTCTCCCCTGGCGCTGGCCGGGATCTCCGGCCTGTTCGGGGTGTGCGTCGGGTCGTTCCTCAACGTCGCGATCTACCGGCTGCCGAAGGAAGGGCTGCGCGTCTGGAAGCCGGCGCGCTCGTTCTGCCCGGGGTGCCAGCGGCAGCTCGAGTGGTCGGAGAACATCCCGGTGCTGTCGTGGGTAGTGCAGGGCGGGCGCTGCCGCGGCTGCAAGGGCCGGATCTCGGTGCGCTACCCGCTGGTCGAGCTCCTGACGGCGGCCTGCTGGGCGTGCATGGGGTGGATCACCCCGGCCGAGGAATGGCCGATGCTGCTCGTGCGCGTGCTGGTGCTGAGCGCGCTGCTCGTCGCGACCTTCGTCGACTTCGATTGCTTCGAGATTCCCGACGAGGTGTCGATCGGCGGCATGCTGGTCGCCCCGCTCGTGAGCTTCCTCGTGCCCGAGCTGCACGCGAACTCGCCGGTCGCGCGCTGGGTGGCGGACGGCGGCGAGCCCGGGCGCGGTGCGGCGGTGGTCGCGAGCCTGTGCGGCATCGCGGTCGGAGGCGGAGTGCTGCTCGCGGTCGGCTGGATCGGCGAGAAGCTGCTCGGCAAGGAGGCGATGGGGCTGGGCGACGTGAAGCTGCTCGGCGCCGCCGGAGGTTTCGTCGGGGCCGGGGGAGCGCTGTTCGCGCTCGTGCTCGCCTCGATGGTCGGTGCGGTGGTCGGCGTCGGCAACATCCTGCGCCTGTACCTCGAGCTGCGCTCGCGCGTGCGGCGCCGCGGCGCGCGGACGACGAGCGCGCAGAGCTTCCAGATCGCGCGCGCCTGCGGGCAGATGCTCCCGTTCGGTCCGTACTTGGCCCTTGGAACCGTCGTCGTGCTTTTGTATTGGGAAGCCGTGAGCACCCGGTTTTGGCCGGCGTGAGAGGGGATTCTCGCGGCGCCGCCACGTGCGCGCCGATCGACGGCTCCGGGCGCTCGCGACTGGGTTCGACCGCGTCGAACCCGCACGTCCACACGCCCGAACACCGTTCCATCCAACGATTCGCCACCGCGCCCATGAAGCTCCACAACAAGCTGTTCCTCGCGTTCCTCGTCACCACTCCGTTCGTCTCGAGCTGCACCGCGCCGCAGTACAAGGCCGCACTCGACGAGCGCGAGCAGGAAAACCGCCAGCTGCGCGAAGAGCGCGCGAACCTGAAGGGCGAGAACCGCGACCTCAACTCGCAGCGCGAGTCGCTCGAGACCGCGCTCGCCGAAGCGAACGCGCGCCTGATCGAGGAGCCGACGCAGTCGAGCACGCAGCTCAAGGATCTCGATGAGGCCGGCGTCGGCTACGGCATGCGCGACGGCCGCATGGTGATCTCGATCCCGCAGGAACTGACCTTCGGCGCCGGCAAGGCCGATCTCTCCGCCAACGGCAAGAAGGCGCTCAAGGCCGTCGCGAAGACGCTCAAGGAGCAGTACGAGGGCGGCGAGTACTGGATCGAGGGTCACACCGACAACGACCCGATCTCGAAGAGCAAGTTCGCCACCAACCGCGACCTCTCGCTCGCGCGCGCGATGGCCGTGCTGCACTACCTCGTCGACGAAGGTGCGATCGCCGACGGCCAGTGCGTCGTCGCCGGCTGGGGCCCGTACCGCCCGCTCGCGGCGAACAGCTCCTCGGCCAACAAGGCGAAGAACCGCCGCGTCGAGATCGTCGTCGAGATGAAGAAGTAGCGCGCGCTCTTCTCCTTTCTCTGTCCGTCCTGCGGGGCGCTCCGGCGGTGGCTGGGGCGCCTCGCTCGCTTGTGTCGATCGTGTCGGCACGCACGGAGGGCGGAGGAAGAGCCTGGGAACGAAGGTGCCGGGCTAGGCAGTCAGCGGGGGCGGCGTACGAACGTGGGCGGAGTACCTCACGCGGGGAGGGGGGCCGTAGGATGCGTACGCACTCCCGCTGCTGCGGTGCGTAGGCCGGGCCAAGGGCTCGGGCGGCCGGGCGGGGGAGTGCGAGACCCGGAAAACCACCGCCACGGAGCGAAAGACCTGCGATGACCTCCACCCTCCAGGGACTGCGCAACCTTGCATTCGTCGGCCACCCTTCGGCCGGCAAGACCACGCTCGTCGATGCCCTCGCGCACTTGCTCGGGCTGACGCCGCGCAAGGGAATGGTGACGGACCGGACTTCAATCTGCGACACGGAGCCTGAGGAGCACGACAAGGGCCACACGCTGCAGATGGCGGTGGTGCAGGGCGACGCCAAGGGCTGCGGCTGGACCCTGATCGACACGCCGGGCTACGACGACTTCATCGCCGACTCCAACGGCGCGATCGGGGCCGCGGACATCGTGATCGGCGTGCACAGCGCGGCCGGCCGGCCCAACTACGACTTCAAGAAGGAGCTCGAGCGCGCGGCGGGGCTCAAGAAGGGCCGCATCATCGTCGTCACGCACGTCGACGGCGACAACATCGACTTCGACGCGGTCGTCGACCAGATCGACGAGGCGGTCGGCGAGCTGTGCGTGCCCTTCGACCATCCCAACGCGACCGGCGCGGCCTTCAAGTCGGTGGCGTCGATCTTCGAGGTCGACCACCACGGCTGGAAGCAGAACCTGATGGACCGCGTGATGGACGCCTGCGAGGACGAGGAGCTGCTCAACCGCTACCTCGAGACGCAGACCCTGAGCGACGCCGAGCTGCACGCGCAGATCCCCAAGGCGATCGCGCGCGGCTCGCTGGTGCCGATCCTCGCCTGCAATCCGGTCAACGGCGTCGGCGTCGATCGTGTGCTCGCGTTCCTGGCCGAGTTCTGCCCGCATCCGGGCCTGTTCCCGCAGGTCGACGCGGAGGGCAAGGAGCTCGCCTGCACGCCCGAGGCCGATTTCGTCGGGCAGGTGATCAACATCCGCTCCGACGCGCACCTCGGAAAGATCTGCACGCTGCGCGTGCTCTCAGGGCAGGTGACGGCGAGCGATGCGCTCGTCGGCCCGCGCTCGTCGGACAAGGGCGAGAAGGTGGGAGGCCTGTTCCGCCAGATCGGCAAGAAGAAGCGCGAGCCGCTCGACGTCGCCAAGGCGGGCGAGCTGGTCGCGGTGAGCAAGGTCGAGGGGCTCGCCTTCGGTGACGCGGTCGCGGTCGCGGGCAAGAAGCCGCGCGCGCTCGTGCCGATCGCCCAGCCCGAGCCGATGGTCTCGCTCGCGGCCGTGCCGCGCACGCGCGCGGACGAGCAGAAGATCGGCGAGGCGCTCAAGAAGCTCGAGAGCGAGGACCCGACCTTCAAGTTCGACCACAACCCCGACACGCACGAACTCGTGATCCACGGCACGACCGAGCTGCACCTCGCGGTGATCGAGGCGCGGCTCAAGCGTCGCTATGGCGTTGAGATCTCGACGCACCCGCCGCGCATCGCCTACCGCGAGACGGTCTCGCGTCAGGCCGAGGGCCACCACCGCCACAAGAAGCAGACCGGCGGCCGCGGGCAGTTCGGCGAGTGCTACGTGCGCGTGCGTCCCAACCCCAAGGGCGCGGGCGTCACGTTCACCGACGGCGTCATCGGCGGCACGATCCCGCGCAACCTGATCCCAGCTGTGGAGAAGGGCATGCGCGACGTGGTTGGCAAGGGCATCCTGACGAGCAGCCAGATCGTCGACCTCGACTTCGAGGTCTACGACGGCAAGTACCACGACGTCGACTCCGATGAGGCGAGCTTCAAGATGGCCGGCGCGCGCGCCTTCATGGACGCGTTCCTCAAGGCCGCACCGGTGCTGCTCGAGCCCGTGATGGAGCTCGAGGTGTCGGTGCCGACGGACTTCGCCGGCGCGGTGTTCTCGGACCTCACGAGCCACCGCCGCGGGCAGGTGGTCGACCAGTGGAACGAGCACGACGGCCAGATCACGGCGATCAAGGCCCACGCGCCGCTGTCGCTGCTCCAGACCTACCAGCGCGACCTCAAGTCGATGACGGCGGGCGAAGGCTCGTTCGTGATGAAGCTGCACGACTACGCACCGCTGCCCGTGCAGGAGCAGGCGCGCGTGCTGGCCCAGATCGGCAAGAAGCACGAGCACGAGGAGTAGCCGGGGCGCTGCCCGGTCCTCGCGAGCCCTGACAGGGGCCCGCCCGGTGTCCATCGGACGCCGGGCGGGCCCCCGGTGCGTTCCGGGGAACTCCCCGCGCCGTCGCGGGGCGGCCGGGCGGGGCGGCACGCGCGGATTTTCCCCTCCGCCGGAGGGCGGAAGTTCCTTCCCGGAAGCGCGCTTCAGTCCCTCGAGCGCAGCGGACGAAGAAGCGACGCCAGAGGTCCGGCATCGCACCCACGGGGACGCCCCCTGTCCCGCTGCGTTGCCCTTCCCCCAGGCCCGAGAAGGCTCGAACGCATGATCACCATGGAAGAACTCCTGTCGCTCCTGATCACCCAGGGCGGCTCGGACCTGCACATCTCCGTCAGCTCGCCGCCGCGCATCCGCGTCGACGGCATGCTGCTGCCCGTCGACTGCGGCTCGCTGACGCCCGAGGACACGCGGCGGCTGGCGACCAGCGTGCTGACGAGCGACCAGATCGCGAAGCTCGACCGCGAGCTCGAGCTCGACTGCTCGTTCGGCCTCGCCGATCAGGGCCGCTTCCGCGCCAACGTCTTCTACCAGCAGGGCACCGTCGGGGCCGTCATGCGCCTGATCCCGACGAAAATGGCCACTTTCGACCAGCTCGGGCTGCCCAAGTCGGTGTGCGAGCGCATCTGCTCGCTGCGCGCGGGGCTCGTGCTCGTCACCGGCTCGACGGGCTCGGGCAAGTCGACCTCGCTGGCGGCGATGGTCAACCACATCAACATGACCCGCCAGGGTCACATCGTCACGATCGAGGACCCCGTCGAGTTCGTGCACCAGCACAAGCAGTGCATGGTGACGCAGCGCGAGGTCGGCGGCGACACGCACGCGTTCTCGCGCGCGCTCAAGAGCGTGCTGCGCCAGGACCCCGACTTCATCCTCGTCGGCGAGTTGCGCGACCTCGAGACCGTCGAGGCCGCCATGACGCTGGCGGAGACCGGCCACCTGACCTTCGGCACGCTGCACACCTCCGACTGCGTGCAGACGATCAACCGCATCGTCGACGTGTTTCCCGCGCACCAGCAGCAGCAGGTGCGCACGCAGCTGTCGTTCTCGCTCGAGGCCGTGTTCAGCCAGCAGCTCCTGCCGGCGGCGAGCGGCCGCGGCCGTGCGATGGCCGCCGAGGTGATGCTCGCGACGCCGGGCGTCCGCGCGCTCGTGCGCGAGGGCAAGACGCACCAGATCTACTCGCAGATCCAGACCGGCGGCCGCATGGGAATGAAGACCATGGCGCAGTCGCTGTCGGAGCTCGTGCGCGCGGGGCGCGTGCGGCTCGACGAGGCCGAACGGGCGCTCAGCGATCCGGGCGAACTGCGCACGCTGGTCCGGGCGGCCTAGGCGGAGCCTCACGATGGTGCGAGTCTCGGGAAGAATCCGCAGGATCCTGGTCGATGCCGGCCTCGTCACCGACGAGGACTGGGCAGCGGCGAAGGAACGTGGCGGTCAGCCGGTGGCGACCCTGCTCAGCCAGGGCCTGCTGCAGGAGGACGCGCTGTTCGAGACGCTCGGGCGCACGTCCGGCGTCGTGCCGATCGACCTCGGGCGCATCAAGCCCGAGCCCGCGGCGCTCGAGTCGCTCTCCAAGGAGACCTGCCAGGAGCAGGGCATCCTGCCGCTCTCGCGCAACGGCGACGTGCTGACGATCGCCGTCTCGGACCCGTTCGACGTGCTCCTGCTCGACGACCTGCGCCGCATGTCGAAGTGCCAGGTGCGCCCGGTGCTCTCGCACCCCGGCGCGATCCGCACGGCGACCGACGCGATCTACGAGAACAAGAACGCGGCCGTCGACAAGCTGCTCGACCAGGTCAACGGCGACGCGGCGCAGATCGACGTGCAGGTCGAGCAGGCCGAGGACATCGAGCAGGCCGCGACGACGAGCGAGGACGCCCCGGCGGTCAAGCTCGTCAACCTGATGATCCTGCGCGCGCTCAAGGAGAAGGCGAGCGACATCCACATCGAGCCGGGCGAGACCGCGATCCGCGTGCGCTTGCGCGTCGACGGTTCGCTGCACGAGGTGATGCGGCCGCCGACGTCGATGCTCGCGGCGCTGATCTCGCGCCTGAAGATCCTCGCGTCGCTCGACATCGCCGAGCGCTTCGCGCCGCAGGACGGCAAGTTCCAGATCCGCTACGAGAACCGCAAGATCGACTTCCGCCTCTCGATCCTGCCGGTCGTCGGCGGCGAGAAGGCCGTCATGCGCATCCTCGACGCGTGTGCGATGGCGCTCAAGCTCGACAACCTCGGCTACGAGCCCAAGGCGCTCGACGACATCCGCCGCGCCTCGAACGCGGCCTACGGCATGCTGCTGCTCACCGGGCCGACGGGCTCGGGCAAGTCGACGACGCTGTACTCGTGCGTCAAGGAAGTCGCGACGCCCGACGTCAACGTCGTCACGGTCGAGGACCCGGTCGAATACCGCATGGACGGCATCAACCAGGTGCCGGTCAATCCCAAGCGCGGCATGACGTTCGCCGGCGCGCTGCGCTCGATCCTGCGTCAGGACCCCGACGTCGTGCTGGTGGGCGAAATTCGCGACACGGAGACGGCGGACATCGCGGTCAAGGCCGCGCTCACCGGCCACCTCGTGCTCTCGACGCTGCACACCAACGACGCGGCGACGACATGACGCGCCTGTGCGACATGGGTATCGACCCGTTCATGGTGGCGAGCTCGGTGCTGT
>JAPLOE010000229.1 GCA_026692705.1 Planctomycetota bacterium | reverse complement strand
GCAGCAGGTCGATCAGCAGCGAATTGGCCGGCCGCGGCCCCTCCGGTGCGAGCGCGCGCACGTTCGGCAGGCCGACGCGCGACTCCGACCGCCACAGGGACTCGGTGATCGCGTGCCGCTTCTCGATGCCCGTGCCTGCGACGACGATCGTGCCGCACTGGTCGACGCCCATGCGCCAGCTCCCGAAGCCATCGGGCACCGGCTGCGCGACGAGGCCGGAGAGCACCTTGATGCCGTAGCGCGCGAGGAAGCTCTCGATGCTGCCGGGTGCGCCAGCGATCGCGGGATCGCCCGAAGGCGTGACGAACAGCCGCCCGCCGCCGCTCAGGAAACGCTCGAGCGTCTCGAGCTCGCCCGTCGTGAACGGCTGGCGCGGCTCGACGATCGCGACCACGCGCGTGCCTTCCGGCAGCTCGGTCGACTGCGTCGAGTCCCAGCGCTCCGCGCGCAGGCCGTCGGCGATCAGCGCGCTGTGCAGCCGCCCCAGCCCACCGGACTTCTCGCTGTCGTACAGGTCACGCTCGCCGTGGCCGAGCGTGAACGCCACCCGCGGGGTTTCCTCGATCGAGACGCGCAGCAACGCGTTGCCGAGCGCTTCCTCGCCGCGGAAGGCCTCGAGCGAAGGCTCGACCTTCATCATCGGGTTGCCCGGGTCGACGCGCGCGAGGTCGCGCAGCAGCTTGAGCACCACCTTGTGGTCCTCGCGCGTCACGACGACGACGTTGTCCTCGTGCAGGTCGAGCTCGCGCATGCGCACGGCGACCTTCGACACGTCCGACAGGTCGTGGTCGCGCACGCGCAGCTTGTCGGGGAACTGGTTGCGCGCGATGAACAGCAGCTCGGCCATGCGCGACTGCGCCTCGGCCCCCACGCGCGCCATCGGCGCATCGAGCGGCCGGAAGAAGACCTCGACGGTCACCTTCTCCGGCAACTTTTCGATGATCTCGGCGAGCACCGGGTCGAGCGTGTTGCTCCCCATCGCCGTCAGGTCGACGCGCTTGCGCAGGCCCGGCAGCGACGACAGGTACGTGACCAGCGCGGCACCGAAGAACGCGAGCAGGATCACGCCCAGCACCTGCGCGGAGAGCGCCGAACGCGACCACGCGCCCGTGCCGCCCTTGCCCGACTGCGCTTTCACCACCATCGCCGGGCCTCCAGGAAGCGCGTCGCGAGGAACGTGAAGAACGCCGTCCACACCACGAAGAACAGCGCGTGTTTCGTGTCGAACGCGCCGACCACGAACGACGCCTGGAACTGCGTGATGACGTTGGCGTGACCGAGCACCATGCGCACAGGTGAGGTCGGCGGCAGCGCGAGCAGCACGTCGATGTACGGGAGCGACAGGATCGCGACGTTGGCGATCACCGCGAAGAAGGCCGCGAGCAGCGGCGTGTTCGAGAGCGCGCTCACCGCGAGGCCCACCGAGCAGAACAGCGCCGAGACCAGGATCGCTCCCAGCACTCCACTCGCCAGTGGTGTCCAATCCGGCGCGGTTCCCAGCGCCGCCGCGACGAGGCCGTAGAAGAACGAGCTCGACCACAGCACCGCCATGAGCGTCGTCGCCGCGCCGAGCTTGCCCAGCACGACCGCGAGGTCGGTCACCGGCGCCGTCAGCAGGAACTCGAGCACGCCCGTGCGCGCCTCCTCGCTGAACATGCGCATCGTGAGCAGCGGTGGCAGCAGCACCACCAACATCCAGAACGTGTAGCTGCCGCCGAGCAGGAACGACATGGACTGCCCGATGTCGCCTTGGAAGCCCTTGATCGAGACGACGAAGAAGAAGCCGTTGAAGGCCAGCGCGAGCGCGAGCAGCACCCACGCGAGCGGCGACAGGAACAGGCCGGCGAGCTCGCGCCGGTAGATCGTCCACGCACCGGTCACGGGCGCGGCTCCGCAGGCGGCGTGCCCGGGCCGTCGATGGCCTTGGGCTTCGAGAGGTCGCGCGTCGCGCCCATGTCGAACGGATTGAGGTTGTAGACCACCTTCGGCGGCGCGGGCGGAGCCGTGGGCGCCGCCGGCGTCTCGAACGGATTGAGCACCTTCATCGCGGGTTTCGCGGGTTCGCTCTTGGGCAGCGTGAGCTGCACGGAGGCCTGCGCTTCGTTCACCTCGGGCGCGGGAGCCGCGACCGGCGCCGGTTCGTCGTGCGGCAGGTCGAGCGCGATGCGCGCGAACAGCTGCTCGAGGCTCGGCCGCTGCCACGACAGCTCGCGCAGCGCCCAACCGCGGCTCGCCGCCAGCGCACCGACGTCCTCGCGCAGGTCCTCGGCGCACGGGATCTCGAACACGTGGTGCACGCCAAGGCGTCCGCAGTCGCGCACGTCGCTCACGCCGCGGATCGACTTCAGCAGCCGCACCGCCTTCGCGACATCCGCACCGACCACGGCCTCGAGGCGCAGCTTCGCGCCCCCGCCGAGTTGCCGCACGAGCTCGTCCTTCGTGCCGTCGGCCGCGATGTGGCCCTTCGACAGGATGATCACGCGCGGGCAGACCGCCTCGATCTCGGGCAGGATGTGGCTCGAGAGCAACACGGTGTGCTCGCGGCCGAGCTCGACCAGCAGCTTGCGCATCTCCAGGCGCTGGATCGGGTCGAGGCCGCTCGTCGGCTCGTCGAGGATCAGCACCTCGGGATTGGGCAGCAGCGCGACCGCGATGCCGACGCGTTGGCGCTGGCCACGCGACAGCCCGCCGATGATCGCGCGCGAGCGGTCGAGGATGCCGGCCCTCTCGAGCACCGCGGGGATGCGCTTCTTTCGATCCGCTCGCGACAACCCGCGCAGCCGCCCCTGGAACTCGAGCATCTCCTCGACGCGGTGCTCCGCATACAGCGGCACCGACTCCGGCAGGTAGCCGATGCGTCGGCGCACCTCGAGCGACTCGCGCAGCACGTCGAAGCCGGCGACCTCCGCGGAACCGCTCGTCGCGGGCAGGTACCCCGACAGGATCCGCATGGTGGTCGACTTGCCGGCGCCGTTGGGGCCGAGGAAGCCGACGACCTCGCCCTTCTCCAGATGGAAGTCGAGGCCCTCGATGGCCGTGTGGGGACCGAAACGGCGAGTGAGGGCGTGGACGGTGATCACGGGGGAGAGACAGTAGCGGTTGGGCGCGGGACGCTCAACGCGCGGGGGTGAGCGAGGTTCGCAAGTTGTGTTCCGCGGGCCCGACCCCGGCGGATGCAGGTTGTGGAGCACGCCCGCCGGTCGCCAGGGACCGACGGGCGTGCGGTTTCGCTGCGCGGGAGCGTGCGCTCGCGCGCAGCGTCTCCCCGGAATCTCAGTGCTTGACTTCGAAGTCGGCGTCGACGGGCTCGTCGCCGCCCTTCGACTGCTGCTGCTGCTGGCCGGCGCCGGGGTTCGCACCCGGCGGCGGGCCGCCGGCGCTGGTCTGGTTTTCCTTGTAGAGCATCTCGCCGAGCTTCTGCGCCGCGCGCTGGAACTCCGCGAGCGCCTTCTCGATCGCGACCTTGTCGTCGCCCTTGGCGGCTTCCTTCAGGTGCTCCTTGGCGGCCTCGATGGCCTTGACGTCGGCCTCGGGCAGCTTCGAGCCGTGTTCGGCGAGCGACTTGTCGGTCTCGTGCACGACGGCGTCCACCTGGTTCTTCAGGTCGACCACCTCGCGCTTGCGCTTGTCCTCGGCCGCGTGCGACTCGGCGTCGCGCCGCATGCGCTCGACCTCGTCCTTGGAGAGGCCCGAGCTCGACTCGATGCGGATCTTCTGTTCCTTGGCCGTGCCGCGGTCCTTCGCGCGCACGTTGAGGATGCCGTTGGCGTCGATGTCGAAGGTCACTTCGATCTGCGGCATGCCACGCGGCGCAGGCGGGATACCGTCCAGGTGGAATTTGCCGAGCGTGCGGTTGTCGCGGGCGAACTCGCGCTCACCCTGCAGCACGTGGATCTCGACCGACGGCTGGCTGTCGGACGCCGTCGAGAAGACCTGGCTCTTCGATGTCGGGATCGTCGTGTTGCGCTCGATCAGCTTGGTGAACACGCCACCGAGCGTCTCGATGCCGAGCGAGAGCGGAGTGACGTCGAGCAGCACGACGTCCTTGACCTCACCGGCCAAGATGCCGCCCTGGATCGCCGCGCCGACCGCGACCGCTTCATCGGGGTTGACCGACTTGTTCGGCTCGCGACCGAAGAGCTTCTTCGCCATGGCCTGCACCGCGGGCGTGCGCGTCTGGCCACCGACGAGGATCACGTCGTCGATCTTGTCCGGCGTGAGGTTCGCGTCCTTGAGCGCCTGCAGGCACGGACCCTTGGTGCGTTCGATCAGGCCCTCGACGAGCTGCTCGAACTTCGTGCGCGTCAGCGTGACGTGCAGGTGCTTGGGGCCCGAGGCGTCGGCCGTGATGAACGGCAGGTTGACGTCGGTCTGCACGCCGCTCGACAGCTCGATCTTGGCCTTTTCGCAGGCTTCCTTGAGGCGCTGGAGCGCCATCGGGTCCTTGCGCACGTCGATCGAGGTCTGCTTCTGGAACTCGCCGGCGACGTGCTGGATCAGCGCGTCGTCGAAGTCGTCGCCACCGAGGTGCGTGTCGCCGTTGGTCGCGAGCACCTCGAACACGCCGTCGCCGATCTCGAGGATCGAGATGTCGAACGTGCCGCCGCCGAGGTCGTAGATCGCGACCTTGCCCGACTTCTTCTTGTCGAGGCCGTAGGCCAGCGTCGCGGCCGTCGGTTCGTTGATGATGCGCTCGACCACGAGGCCGGCGATCGTGCCCGCGTCCTTGGTGGCCTGACGCTGCGCGTCGTTGAAGTAGGCCGGCACCGTGATGACGGCGCGCGTGACCTGCTCACCGAGGTAGGCCTCGGCCGATTCCTTCAGCGCCGAGAGCACCATCGCGCTGATCTCGGGTGGCGTGAACTGCTTGCCGTCGATGTCGACCTTGACGAGCTCTTCCGCACCGCCGGCGATCTTGTAGGCGACGCGCTTTTCTTCCGAGGCGACTTCGCGATGGCGCCGGCCCATGAAACGCTTGATCGAAGCGATCGTGCGAGTCGGATTGGTGACCGCCTGGCGTTTCGCTGGAGCTCCAACCAATCGATTCTCGCCTTGGAACGCGACGACCGACGGAGTCAGCCGCGAGCCCTCCATGTTCGTGATCACGACGGGCTCGCCGCCTTCCATCACGGCCACGACCGAGTTGGTCGTGCCGAGGTCGATACCGATGATCTTGCCTTGCTGGGCCATGTCGATGCTCCTTGGACCTTCGTTGCGTCGTGCGGGATTCGCGGAATCTGCGGGGGTCGTAGGAACAACATTCGTGCCAGCCGTGCCAAACCTCTAAATGCCTGTCGGAACGAGCCTTAGGGAGTGAGCTGTGGCGCTGCGCCTGCCGGAATGGCAGCGCAGGGCGACCGCTCTGCCAGCCTGACAGCGCCACTTTCCGACCCGCCCTATCGCAAAACCCCAGGTCCGAGTACGGTAAATGCGACTTGCTAGCGCTCGCCCGGCCCGCTTCCCGCTCGGCCCGGTCGTGCCGCTGGCCTTACCTCAGGCTCCTCCATGTCGCACACCCGACTCGCTCCCCGTATGTCCATCGCCCCGCTCCGAGCTCTCGCTCTCGCGTCGACCGTACTGCTCGCTCCCGCTGTGGCCGCCGCTCAGTCGGCCGGCTACTGGGTGGCGGGCTTCGATTCGCGTCAGTCCCCCACCGAACAGCAGATGCAGCGAGTTCAGGACAACTCGCCGCGCCCCGAGTTCTTCCTCGGGCCTCGCTGGTCGGGCTCGCAGGGCAGCCCGCGCGTCGTGACCTGGTCGCTCGCCACCGACGGCATCACGATCCCGTCGCTGATCGGCGAGAACCAGGCCTCGAACACGCTCTTCTCCCGCATGGACGCGCTGTTCGCCGCGCAAGGCGGCCGCGCGACGTGGGTGCAGCGCATCCAGGAGACCTTCGACCGCTGGGAAGCGGTCAGCGGCATCGACTTCGTGCGCGTCACGGCGCCGGGTGTCGACTGGGACGACGGCGCGAGCTGGGGTTCGCTCGGCGGGACGACGCGCGGTGACATCCGCATCGCGATGAAGCGCCTCGACCTGGTCGGCGGCGTCACGGTCGTCTCGACCTTCCCCGGTGTCGGCGACGTGGTGCTCGACCGCGCCGAGGACTGGAGCACGCCGGCCAACCTCCACCGCTTCCTGCGCAACACGCTCGCCTGGGGCACCGGCATCGCCAGCG
>JAPLOE010000228.1 GCA_026692705.1 Planctomycetota bacterium | reverse complement strand
ACCGGCATGGCCGAGAGTCAGGTCAACTTCGAGAACATGGCTCTCCTAGAAGCGCCAATACGAATCCCGGGAATTGAGGAGCAAAGCGCCATCGCGGAGGCGTTGAGCGATGTGGATGGGCTGCTTAGCGGGCTGGACCGGCTCATCGCCAAGAAGCGCAACCTCAAACAGGCCGCCATGCAGCAACTCCTCACCGGCCAAACCCGCCTCCCCGGCTTCCACGGCGAGTGGGAGGTGAAGAAAGTTGGTGAGTTCGCTGACTGCACGGCTGGCGGCACTCCGAGCACGAGAATCGCGTCCTATTGGGGTGGCTCGATCCGATGGATGAGTTCCGGCGAGCTGAACCTAAAACGTGTTGATGAGGTTGAGGGTCGGATTACGGAGGCAGGTTTACACAACTCCAGCGCCACGATGCTCCCAGCCAAGTGTGTTTTGATTGGCTTAGCGGGTCAGGGAAAGACACGCGGAACAGTTGCGATGAACTTCGTGGAGCTCTGCACCAACCAGTCCATTGCCGCAGTGCTTCCGAGTTCGGCATTCGTTCCTGAATACCTCTACTACAACCTTGATGCGAGATACGAGGAGCTTCGTGAGATGTCCACGGGCGCTGGAGGACGCGGCGGATTGAATCTCACAATCATCAAGTCAGTCGGCGTCCCTTTCCCGACGCGGCCCGAACAAACCGCCATCGCCGAGGTGCTGACGGAGATGGACGCGGAGCTGGCGGCGTTGGAGCAGCGGCGGGAGAAGACCCGCGCCCTCAAGCAGGCCATGATGCAGGAACTCCTCACCGGTCGGACCCGCCTCGTATGAAGAACTACTACCGCGTCATGCTGGGCCGACAAAGCGCCCATGCGGCCGAGTGTTTTGCGGGCGGCTTCATCGGCACCGACTTCGGCATCCACGAAGACCTGACGCTCAAGCTCCCTGAGGAGTGGCGAGAGTTCAACAAACAATTCATCCCCATTCTTCTCGCCAAGAACCCGAAGAAGACAAGAATCGGGGCGGGGCTCTCCTGTGGTGCGCTCTGGCGGGCGTCGAAGGGAATCAAGAAGGGCGACTACGTGCTCTGTCCCGACGGCGCTGGTATCTATCGCGTTGGTGAAGTGTTGGGCGACTACTACTACGCCCTGGGTCAGGTGCTGCCGCACCGTCGCAAGGTGCGCTGGCTGGATACGAGCATCGCACGAGCTGCCATGAGCGAGGCGCTGCGAAACTCCACGGGCTCCATTGGAACGGTCGGGGACATCACGGACTACCACGACGAGATCGAACATCTCCTCGGCGTCGCTCCTGCTCCGTCGCCGACAGTGATCGTGTCGAGCGACCCGGATATCGAAGATCCCGTGGCCTTTGCCATGGAGAAGCACCTGGAGGCGTTCTTGGTGGCCAACTGGAACCAGACCCTCCTCAGCAAGGATTTCTCGATCTACGAAGAAGAGGGCGAGCCTGTTGGCCAGCAGTACGCCACGGACGCAGGACCAATCGATGTCCTAGCCATCAGCAAGGACAAGAAGCGCCTGCTGGTAGTCGAACTGAAGCGCGGTCGAGCGAGTGATGTTGTCGTCGGTCAAGTGCTGCGCTACATGGGCTTCGTCAAGGAGCAGGTGGCGGAGGACTACCAGACGGTAGAGGGGGCGATCATTGCTCTCGAAGACAACCAGAAGATGCGGTGGGCGCTCGTGTCCGTGCCCTCGATTTCGTTCTATCGCTACGAGATCAGCTTCAAGCTGGTGAAGGGCTGACATGAGTGGTGTCGGCACTCCCGAGCGCGTGACACAGGACCGCGTCGTCAAGCTGTTCCGCGACGAACTCGGCGATCGCACGCTCGGTGATTGGACCGACCGGCCGGACAACAGCAACATCGAGGAGTCGCTGCTCAGCGCCTACCTGAAGAAGGCAGGCCATTCGTCGGAGCGGATCAGCCGCGCCATCTACCTGCTGCGCACCGAGGCCGACAACCCCAACCGCAGCCTCTACGAGAACAACAAGGCGGTGTACGGGCTGCTGCGCTACGGCGTGCCCGTGAAGATCGAGGCTGGCAAGGTCACCGAGACGGTCAAGGTGATCAACTGGGAGCAGCCGGAGTCGAACGACTTCGCGATCGCCGAAGAAGTGACGCTGCGTGGCAATCACGAGCGCCGACCCGATCTCGTGCTCTACGTCAACGGGATCGCCGTCGGCGTGATCGAGCTGAAGAACAGCCGCGTCTCCATCGGCGACGGAATCCGGCAGAACCTCTCCAACCAGCAGCCGGAGTTCAACGCCTGGTTCTTCAGCACCGTGCAGTTCGTCTTCGCAGGCAACGACTCGGAGGGCTTGCAGTACGGCGCGATCGGCACCGAGGAGAAGTACTTCCTGAAGTGGAAGGAGGATGAGGCGGACAACAGCCGCTTCACGCTCGACAAGTACCTGCTCAAGATGTGTGGCAAGGCGCGGCTGATCGAGCTGATGCACGACTTCGTGCTGTTCGACGGCGGCATCAAGAAGCTACCGCGCGTCCACCAGTACTTCGGCATCAAGGCGGCGCAGCAGCACGTCGGTGCCTACAAGGGCGGGATCATCTGGCACACGCAGGGCAGCGGCAAGAGCATCGTCATGGTGCTCCTCGCCAAGTGGATTCTGGAGAACAAGCCCAACGCGCGCGTGGTCATCGTCACGGACCGCGACGAGCTGGACAAGCAGATCGAGGGCGTCTTCAGCGAGGCTGGCGAGGCGATCACTCGCACCAGCAGCGGGCGCGACCTGATGAGCCTGCTCGGGCTGGCTACGCCGCGCCTGCTCTGCTCACTGGTCCACAAGTTCGGCAAACGGGGCGTCGAGGACTTCGAGCAGTTCATCAAGGAACTCGCGGCCCAGCCCTGCGCGACGGTCGGCGAGATTTTCGTCTTCGTCGATGAGTGCCACCGCACCCAGAGCGGCAAGCTGCACCGAACCATGAAGGCGCTGATGCCCAGTGCCGTCTTCATCGGCTTCACGGGCACCCCGCTGCTCAAGCAGGACAAGCAGACCAGCCTGGAGGTGTTCGGTGGCTACATCCACACCTACAAGTTCAGCGAGGCCGTCGAGGACAAGGTGGTGCTCGACCTCGTCTACGAGGCGCGCGACATCGACCAGCGTCTCGGCAGCGAAGCGAAGATCGACGCCTGGTTCGACGCCAAGACCAATGGCCTGAACGAGTGGCAGAAGGCCGCACTGCGCGAGAAGTGGGGCACGATGCAGAACGTCCTCAGCTCCCGCTCGCGCATGGAGCGCGTGGTGAGCGACATCGTGTTCGACTTCAGCGTGAAGCCGCGACTGTCCAACCAGCGCGGCAACGCCATCCTCGTGGCGTCCAGCATCTACGAGGCGTGCAAGTACTTCGAGCTGTTCCAGAAGACCGTCTTCAAGGGCAGATGCGCGGTCGTCACGTCCTACAACCCGCAAGCTCAGGACGTGACCCTGGAGGAGACGGGAGCGAACACGGAGACGGACAAGCAGTTCATCTACAACACGTACACCGAGCTGCTGAAGGGCGTCGATGCGCGTCCTGGCATGAGCAAGACGGAGACGTACGAGGACAAGGCGAAGGAGCTGTTCAAGAAGCAGCCCGCGAACATGCGCCTGCTCGTCGTCGTGGACAAGTTGCTGACGGGCTTCGACGCGCCGGGCTGCACGTATCTGTACATCGACAAGTCGATGCAGGATCACGGGCTGTTCCAGGCCATCTGTCGGACGAACCGGCTCGATGGCGACGACAAGGACTTCGGTTACATCGTTGACTACAAGGACCTGTTCGCAAAGCTCATCAACGAGAAGGGGACCGGCGCGATACAGGTCTACTCCTCGGAGCTCGATCACTCATCTGGCGGCGCCGACCCCGAGATCCTGCTGCAAGACCGCCTGACACGGGGCCGCGAGCAGTTGGACAACGCGCTCGAAGCCGTCGCGCTGATCTGCGCGCCAGTGCAGCCGCCGAAGGGGGAGCTGGAGCACATTCACTACTTCTGCGGCAACACCGAGGTCGCGGCGGAGTTGGCCGATCGAGAGCCACGGCGTGTCGCGCTGTACAAGTCCACGGTCGCGCTCGTGCGAGCGTACGCAAGCATTGCGGACGAACTTGAGGCGGCGGGGTACAGCCCGGCCGAGATCGCCGGGATCAAGCGGAACCTCGACCGCTTCCTCGATCTGCGCGAGATCATCCGCAAGGCCAGCGGCGAGACCATCGACCTAAAGGCGTACGAGGCGGACATGCGCCACCTCATCGACACCTACATCGAAGCCGATGATCCGAGGACGATCTCGCCGTTCGACAACATGTCGCTGCTCGAACTCGTCGTGAAGAGCGGGATGGCCAGCGCGATTAACAGCCTGCCCAGCGGAATCAAAGGCAACAAGCAAGCGGTCGCCGAGACGATCGCGAACAACGTCCGCAGCAAGATCATCAAGGAGCACCTGAACGATCCAGCCTACTACGACCGGATGTCGAAGCTGCTGGAGGAGATCATCGCGGACCTGAAGGCCAAGCGCGTCGAGTACGAGGAGTACCTCAAGCGCATCGCCGACCTCGCGAAGCAGGTGCAGAGCGGGCAGGCCGAGGGTGCGCCTCAGCAGCTCAGGACGCCTGGGATGCGCGCGCTCTTCAACAACCTGAAGGCACCCGCCCAGCCGATGCAGGCGGGAGCGGCTTGCGAGACGCCGCCGACCTACGGAGCAACCGATGAAGTCCGATTGAATCTCGCGTTGTCGATCGACGAGACCGTCAAGCGAGTGCGGCCGGACGACTGGCGCGGGCACCAGGCTCGGGAGAACGAGATCAAGCGGGCGTTGCTGCCGTTGCTCGGCAACAACCCGGCGGAGGTCGAGCGCATGTTCCTCATCATCAAGCAGCAGCGTGAGTACTGATGGCTGCGACGCTGGACGTGGGTGGGATCACCGTCGATGTCGTCAGGAAGGACATCAAGAACATCCACTTGAGCGTCCATCCGCCGACTGGCCGAGTACGGATCGCCGCTCCTCAGCGGATGAGCCTCGACACGATCCGGCTGTTCGCAATCTCCAAGCTCGGCTGGATCAGGCAGCACCAGCGCACGCTGCACGAGCAGGACCGGGAGGCTCAGCGCGAGTACCTAGATCGTGAGAGTCACTACGTCTGGGGCAAGCGGTTCCTGTTGAAGGTGGTCGAGGTGGACGCCGCGCCCGAAGTGCGAGTCCAGCATGGCACCCTCGTTCTACGGGTCCGGCCAGGCACGGACGTGCCGACACGCGAGGCTGTGCTCGCTGCCTGGTATCGGCAGCAGCTCAAGGGCGAGGTTTCGCCGCTGATCGAGGCATGGGAGCCACGGCTCTCGGTCTCGGTGAAGGGCCTCTTCGTTCAGCAGATGAAGACCAAGTGGGGTAGCTGCAACCCGGCGGCTCGCACGATCCGCCTGAACACGGAGCTGGCGAAGAAGCCCAGGGAGTGCCTGGAGTACATCGTCGTGCACGAGATGGCCCACCTCCTCGAACCGACGCACGGCCCGCGCTTCGTCGCGATCATGGACCGCGTCCTGCCAGGCTGGCGCGAGACGCGCGAGTTGCTCAACCGCCTGCCCGCAAGCCATCAGCACTGGAGCTACTGACGGAGGCGGGAGTGGACGAGCGGTCAACCCGGCCGCGCCTCGGCCGCATTCGGGATCGCGCGTTCGCCGGTCTTGCCGTGACGAGACCCGTCATCCTGCCGAGCCCACCAGGCTCTCCGTAGACAACGCGTCTACCGCGCCCGGCGGAGCACGCTCGGCGGGGCCGGGCTGGTACCCCCGGCGGGAATCGAACCTGCAACCTCAGCTTTCGGAAAGCTGCGCGCTATCCGGTTGAGCTACGGGGACGTCGCCGAGCGATGGTACTGGCCCGTCCCGAGACCCTCCAGCGTCGGCCGCTGATCGGGTCGTTGCCGATGCAGGAAGCTGCGGTCGAGGACCAGCTCGTCCCCTCCCCGAGCCAGGAACGGCGACGGCGGGGGTCTCCTCGGAAGGAACTTCCATCCCACCCGCCAACCGAGAAAGAAGTTCCCGACCTCGCCGGGTCCGGCGTTACCAACCGAGCGGTTGGTAACGGATTCCCTCCGCTTCCGAGGCCATCGAGGGCGCTCCTTCGGCATGGTCGTCGTCGGGTACATCCGCGTGAGCACGGAGGGGCAGGTCCAGGACGGAGTCTCCCTCGACGCGCAGCGCGAGAAGATCGAAGCGTGGGCAAAGCTCCACGACGAGACCGATGTCGTGATCTACGAAGACGCCGGGATCAGCGGCGCGTCGATGGAGCAGCGGCCCGGTCTGCAAGTCGCACTGCGCGAAGCGTGCAAACGTCGCGCGGCGCTCGTCGCCTACTCGCTCTCCCGCTTCGCCCGATCGACACGAGACACGTTGTCTATCAGCGACCGGCTTGCGAAGTCCGGCGCGGAACTCGTCCCGCTTTCCGAGCGCATCGACACCACGAGCGCGAGCGGGAAGATGGTCTTCCGGTTGCTGGCGGTCTTGAACGAATTTGAGCGGGACCAAGTGAGCGAGCGCACGCGCGCAGCGATGGCGCACATGCGCAGGTCGGGCCGCCGCATCTCTCGGTTCGCGTCTTGCGGCTGGGACTTCGACCCTGAGGGCGAGAGGCTCGTACGGAACCAGGGGGAGCAGCGCGTTGTCTGCCGAATGGTGGAGCTACGCACGCAGGGACTCAGCTTCCAGGCCATCGCGGACCAGCTCACAGGAGAATCAGTGCCGACGAAGCACAGCGGACGGCCCTGGACTCCGAAGGTCATCTGGACCGCCGTGCGTCGAGCCGCCTCGTAGCTTTGCGCTCAGCAAGCGAGCGGATCGACGGCACTCAGGGGCGGCGCGTGAACGCGATCGTGCGTCGCGCGAAGTCGGCAAGCTCCTGGTCGTTGATGCGCTCGGTGTCGCAGGCCAAGTTCGTGTCATGGTGGAACCTGTTCGCGTACTCGGTCAGCCTGCGAAGCTCTTCCACGTCGGCAGCGTTGAGAAGTTGGCTCGGAGTACCCAATCGCTGTTCGCAGATGCTACGGAAGGGTCCAAGGAGTTGTCCGGGTTGGAAGTGCTGTGGGTAGGCAACCCGGCAGAAGGCTTCCAGGTGTGGCCGAAGGCTGTGAGCGACAGAGCGGCTGTTCGTGCCGCCTCGTTCGACGTACTCCCGGATAGACGCATCGCGGCGATCGTGCTCGGTGACGCAGTCCTGGTTCACATCCCACGCTCGGATCGTTGAGCCGGTGCCATCCCGCGCGATCTCGAACCCGGCTCGTTCCGTCGGGCTGGCGGGCACCCAGAGGCTGCAAAGGAATGGCTTGCTGTGCGAAAGCACGATGAGCTGCCGCACGCTGGCCAAGAGCCGCCGCATCTCTTGCACCGTCGTCAGTGCGCGGTGCTCGTCCAGACTAGAAATGGGGTCGTCGATCACGACGATCCGGTCGGCAAGCGAACCGGCCTGTTCAAGAGACGCGAAGAAGAACGCCAACGCGAGCGTGTTGCGATCTCCAGCACTGAGCGTGCTACGGAAGGACGGTTCGCCCTCCGCTGGGTCGGCTGCAGTGACCGGGACCGGAGTATTGTTGATCACGGCGCTGTAGGTGCAGGCGGACCCGCCGCGAGTGTTGGTCGAGACAACCGACGTGAGACAGAACCCTGCGCCGAATCGCTGCAAGTGCGTGTTGATCGCAGCTTCGTACGCGGGGAAAATCGCCGAGCGGTAGTTGTCGAGGTCCGCGCGCGCCGTATCCCGCGCCAGCTCGGAGCGGGCCTTCTCGGCAGCTTCGCGGAGGTACTCCACGCACAGCGGCCGAATCGCGGGATCGAAACGCGTTCTCGTGGCGTTTAGTCGAGCGAGATCGGTTCGTAGTGCAACGGCGTCTGCCGTGGTCGCTTGCTCCTTGACCAACGCGATCGCCGCGTTTGACGCGGCCAGAGAGGCGTTCAGCGCGAGAACCGCCTCGCGGGACGACTCGAAGTGCGCAATGGCCTCGCGGGCTGCGGCCGAGAGCGAGACTGGGTCGAGTGGCGCTGCCTGTTTCGCGCGGAGCGCGGCCAAGATCGCCTCGCGGGCGTCACGCCACTTGCTGACGAGGTCGGCGGTGTCGAGCGTGATCTCAGGTACGTCGCAGAAACGTGCCCAGAACTGCCGCGACTCGGACAACACGCGAACGGAACGCTCGAACCCGGCAGGAACCTCTCCTCCGTGCGTGCGGGCGAGTCCGTCGATTGTGCTTGCGATCTCGCCAGTCAGTGCGCGGTAGCCCTCGCCGAAGTAGGCTCGGTAATGCTGGAGGATGGGTGCCTGTGTGATGTCTTGATCGCAGAACGGACACGCGGCACTTGCCGCGTGTTGGGCGCGCACGTCTTGGAGTCGCATTCCCGTCGAAACCCAGGTCCCGCCTTCAGGGCCGAGCGTCGCCAGGTGTGCTTGAACGCGAGCCACCACCGACTGGTCGAGCCCAGCGAGATCACGAGCAAGTAGGGACTCAAGTGCTCGCACATCGAAGGTCGGTACCGTCAGCGTGTCGAACTGCCGGGCGGTGCGAATGGCTTCTTGCTCCTGCGCGGCGGACAGTCGGCGCTCGGTGTCGCGGATCTCGGTGGCGATGTCGGGCCGTTCAGTCAGCGCGCAGTAGTCTTCTACGGTGAATGGCCCCCGAGCCTGGGTGGGAATCGCGTTGGCCCTCGTGCGCAGAGCCGTGTTGTGAACTTCGATTCGGGCGACAAGATCCTGGAGCGCGCGGTTCAGCTCCACACCTCGCGCGCCGAGGATCAGCTCGTGCAAACCCCGCCGATGTTCGGCGTCGATCGACAGCCCCGAACACACGTTCTCATCGACGAAGATGTCGTCGAACACAGCGATGTTGGGTAGGGAGCGGTTCCACGCTCCCGCTTGAAACATCGCGTTGGGAGGACCGCCGTCGCACTCCAGCACGACATGCGGTGTGTTCGTCGCTGAGAGTCGTCGCCGCTCCGTGATGGGAAGCGGGTCGCCGGACGCGAGGGACCGCAGGATGGCAGCGAGGGTTGTCTTGCCACGACCGTTCTCTGCGTAGATCAGGGTCAGGCGGGCGAGCGAGAGCTGGGGAGGGACCGCGACCGAGTCGAACCGGCCGATGTTTCTGACTAGCTGAACGCGGTTGATCATGCGAGGCTCCACAGGCGGGGAATGCTGCGCTGGAGAGGGGCGGAAAGGGCGCGGGCTGGGGGCGCGGGCTCGTCCTCTGGGGTGTCCAGTTGACGGTTGCCGTCGTCCGACATAGACGGCATTGACTATGCCTTCGATGTCGGCCATGCTCAAGCTCCTGCAACCGGCGAAGCGCCCGAATCCGTGCGGGAACGCGACGGCACCATGACCCAGACCCCTCAAGACCTCGGCAAGCGGCTCCAGGAGGCACGGGAGGCCGCCGGGCTAACCCAGGCGGTGGTCTCCGAGCACCTCGGGGTTCCGCGCTCGGCGGTCGCGGAGTTCGAGGCCGGGCGGCGCAACGTCACCGGACTGGAGCTGGATCGGCTCGCCCGGCTCTACGGGCGGTCGGCGGCCGAGCTGCTCGAACCCTCCACGATGGCTCCCGACCCGGTGTCCACCTTGCTCCGGGCGTCCCAAGAGATCGCACGGGACCACGTACTGGAGAGCAAGGTGCGTGGCTACTGGCGGCTCTGCGACGAGGCTGAACACCTCGAACGCGATCTCGGGATACCGCGCAGGGCGTCGGCGCTCTTCGCGTACGCGATCGCTTCACCCACCACGAAGTGGGAGGCGATCCGACAAGGCCAAGACGTGGCCGCGCTCGAACGCAACCGACTCGACCTCGGTGCGTCGCCAGTGTGGGAGCTACCGGAGATTCTCCAAGCGCAGGGTGTTCGAGTCACCGAAGAGCTTCTCCCTGACGGCGTCTCCGGCGCGTTCCTTTACGGGAAGGACCTCGGCCCGCTGATCATCGTGAATGAGAACGAGCACCGAGTGCGTCGGCTCTTCTCGTACGCGCACGAGTACGCGCACGCGCTCCTCGACCGAGCCCGCAACGCGACCGTTAGCCGCAGGTCGGACAAGGACGACCTGATGGAAGTGCGGGCCAACGCCTTCGCCGCGCACTTCTTGATGCCGGAAGCCGGTGTCTTCGCGTTCCTCGCATCGCTCGGCAAGGGATCGACGGGACGACAGCTACAGGTCGTGCCCGACTCCGCGAGTACGGGTAGTGCAGACGCGGTCTTCGCCTCGAAGCGATTGCCGACCGCGAGTCAGGCGGTGCAGATCCACGACATCGTGCAGCTCGCACACGTGTTTGGCGTGAGCTACTCCGCTGCGCTATTCCACTTGCTCAACCTGAAAGTGCTGACGCGCGACCAGTTCGAGGCGCTCCAGGTTCAAGACGATCACGCGCGGCGGCTGGCGCGGGCGTTGCGGGGCGATGCACTCGACGAGGACTTCCACTGGAAGCTCTCATCCCAAGTTCTGTCGCTCGGTTTGGAGGCGTACCGACGCGAGATCGTCTCGCGCCGCAAACTGGTCGAACTGGCGAAGGAAGCCGGGATCGACGAGTCCACGGTCGATCAAGTGCTCACCGACGCCGGGCTCGACGACGATCCCGTCCCCGCGCAGGTGACGGAGTGATCAGCGTTGGAGGATGCCGCCGATCGCCGCGCACGGGTTGTCTGCGACACGTGCATCCTCGTGAACTTCGCTCGCATCGGGCGTCTCGATCTTCTCGTCGAGCATCCCGACTACCGCTTCGTCGTGCCCGAGCAGGTGCTCGACGAGATGACCGAGCCTGGACAACGTGCCTATGTCGATGCCGCGCTGGCGGACGGCAGTCTCGAACTCGTCGTGTCCTCCGACCTCGCGGAGATCACGAAGGCCGTCGAGCTGCGTCGGCACATGGATCGAGGCGAGGCCGTTGCATTCGCGGTCGCCGAGCATCGGGGATGGCTGATCGCCACCGACGAGGGGCGACGAACCCGGCGCATGATCATCGACCAGCTTGGCGCGAAGCGACTCCTGACCACACCAGCGATTCTCCTACGGTCCATCCGCGCTGGAGTCCTCAAGGTGGCAGACGCCGACGAGATCAAGGCGGAGCTGGAACGACACCGCTTCCGCATGGCTTTCAAGTCGTTCGCCGAGCTTGACGACGGCAGTCCAGGAGACAGTGCGTCGTGAGGGGCTGTACGAATCGACCGCGCGGCCGAGGGCCGCGCGCGATGGGAATGCGTCGGGGCCCTGGAGGTGGCCGCGTCGTTTGCACTACGCTCGAAGTCAACTAGGGAGAACGCTCGATGCTCACATACACATACGTGGACAACTCCAACCTCTTCATCGAGGGACAGCGCCTCTCGGCGGTGAAGAAGCGCATGGCCCGGGACCTCAAGGACGCGATCGACAATCGAATCATCGATCATGGCTGGCAGCCGGACTACGGCAGGCTGCACGCGCTCGTGTGCGGAGATCATTCTGAGATCGGAGTCGCCAACCTCTGGGGGTCGCCGCCTCCCTACGACTCTTTCTGGCGCATCGTCGAGTCGAAGGGCTTCAAGGTCACAACGTACGACAAGAGCCCGAACGGAACTGAGAAGAAGGTGGACGTGGCGATCGCGTATCAGATGACGAAGGATGCGTTCACTCTCATCGACCGAACGAAGAGCGAGATCACGCTGGTCTCTGGGGACAAGGACTTCGTCCCGGTCGTCGAGGATCTCAAGAAGGAGGGCTTCCGGGTCTGCGTCGCGTTCTGGGCGCACGCGGCACGTGAACTGAGGCACGTGTCGTCGAGCTTCTTCGACTTGGACCCCTGGCACGGCCACCTCACACGCTAAGCAGGGACTCGAAGCGCGTACCGTACGCGCGACTCGGGCGCGTAAGCGCCTGCGGCGCGCAGCGAGCGCGTTCGATGCCAACCGATGCACGTCCTTGCGAACGCCGCGAGATCGGGCATTTTCCCTTGCGGCCGGTAGAAACGCCGCCACACGCGCCGACCCCTGGATCGAGTTCCTAACCGATAGGTCGCAGGTTCATGTCCCGCCAGGCCCACCACCATGCCCTCGGCCTCCGGGTCGAGCCGTCCCCTACTCTCACGAGGTCGTTGCCTCCGCCGGACTTGCGGCGTCGGCCTCGCGTCCGAGCTGCTCCAGCCCATCGTCAAGCCGAGCGAACGCTGACGGCGCATCGCGCCTTCACTCCGGTCTTCTCGTCGAACAGGCAAAATGCCTTGTGCGCGTACTTTCCGGCAAGATGGAGGAGGTGCAGGGTGGAATAGAACCTCGGCACAGCGGGCGTCAGGTGGTTCAAGTGCAGCGGGTTCCCGCACTGTTCGACGGGCCCACCGCCCTTCGATGGTCGGCGGACCCGCGCCCTCGCTCCGCGACGACGCCGCCGTCACCGCCCTCCTCGACCGGCTCCTGCACCACGCCCACGTCCTCACGTGCGGGCCCCGCAGCTGGCGCACAGAGCTCGGAGCGAGCTTGCGCGAACCTGAACCCGGAAGGACAACACCGACCCGCCCCCGCCCTACTGCCCGGATCTGACCCGACCGCAACTGGCCGGACTTGAGGTGACAACCGAGGGTCCAACTGGCGATCTGCTAGCTACACGACTTGCAAGGCTTCGGTTGCTTGCGGAGTCGCTCGAGCACCCAGGCCGTGAGCGCCGCACGGGATGCGTGACAAGGCTTGGGGGTGAAGAAGTAACGGTCCTTCCCGTCCTCGCCATCGTCGAACCTGTAGTTGGGGCAGCTGATCCGGTGGATCATCCCGCTCTTGACGTTGACGAAGAAGCCCTGTGGATGCCTTTCGACCCAGGCAACCCACTCGGCGGTGGTTCTGAACTCAAGCACGACGCTCGAACTGGTGATCGGTACGTCCTCGGGTTTGTTGCCCGGCGGAAGGCTCGCTGAGGATTGCCCCGCGCGCCGCGCTGAAACGGGACACGCCCTGAATGGCGCTGGCACCGCCCCTGGCAGCCGCCGCGACGGGGCACGTTTCATGCCCCGAGAAGGGGGCTCGTTCGGTGACCGTTCACACGGGCCGTAGAACCACAGCACAGCTCGATGGCGCGCCCTACGTCCGGATCAAGCGTTGCGGCAGGGAGCAGGGCAGCTCGCTGACCTGCCGCCCCACCGACGGCCCACGCACCGATGTGCTCACCAAGTGCCCCGCCCGGGGCGCTCGCACCAACTCCGGACGGTTAGTCGCGCGACACCGCCCTGGGACCCACAGCCCTGCACGTCGTGCGACCTCGCGCCGGGGCTCGGCAGCGCGGTCAAGGTGCTTCGGCACCGTACGCATTACCCTGCGAGGAACCGCGCTGGAGTGCTGCGTATTGCGTTTCCTTGCTATCTCTTGCAACGGCCCGGCTTCCGCCCTAAGGTCTTGTCAGTTCTTCACTAACAACGCTGCCCACCCTGGGTTTGGACTGGCTTCCCAAGCTGAATGTCGCGGGTTCGAACCCCGTCGCCCGCTCCAAACACAAGTCGCGTCTCCACCGCGACTTACGCCGGTCGAGCCCGTCGGGCTCCCGCGCACGTTGATCCCGCGTCTGCGGTAATGTCGCCCGCGAGGTGCCGCCCTGTCCCGCGCAGGCGCTGCTGTCCGGAACAGAGAGCGAAGCGCCGCTGCTCAGTCGCGTTGCAACCCGGGAAAGATCGGGGCTGAGCGACCCACTTTCTGGGCGAGCGCAATATCGTGCTGCGAGACCGGCGACCGCCAGCGCCGGGGTCCCCGCTTCCCGTTCTGGAGTACCGCCCATGCCTCGCGTCCGTTCAGTCGTACTCGTTGTCGCCGTCGCCGCCTCGGTCTCCGTCGCCCACTCCCAGTCAAGCGCGCTCCGGATGGGCGCGGGCTCCGCATTGACGTTTCCGCACAACGGCGTGATGAACACCGGCACGACTGCGACGATCGAGTACTGGGCACGTGCGGCATCACCATCCGTACAGGGCAACATTGTCTGGGTTCGGTACGCAGACAGTGCCGAGCACAAGGTGCTTACGGTTTTCCCCAATGGAAGCGTGGATTACCTTTACGCCGGTTCGCCCTGGACGCAGAACGGATTTGCGACTGCGCCCAACGTGTTTCCGATGGACGGCCAATGGCACCACGTGGCATTCGTCCGACGCGCCGATGCGACATGGTCACTTCACGTCGATGGTTCGCAGATACTCTCCATGGGGCCTGGGTTCTGCTGGGGCGGCAACTGCGGCATTATTGGCACGAGCACAACAACTCGAATTCACTCCAATGGTGACAGTTGGGAACTCGACGAGGTGCGGGTATCAAACGTCGAACGCTACTCCGCGACGCCCTTCGCGCCCGCACTTCGACACACGACCGACAGCAGCACGGTCATGCTACTGCATTTCGACGAGGGAGCTGGAGCCGTCGTGCACGACGACGGCATCGCGCTGCAGGTGGGGCAGACGACAGGCAACTGTACGTGGGCGTCAAACGTCGCCTACTGTTCGACTCCGATCGCATATTGCACAGCTGGGACGACCACGAATGGCTGCACGCCCTCGATGTCGGCCGTTGGCACGCCGAGCGCGATGGCCGGAAGCGGCTTCGACCTCATCTGCTCGAATTCCGAGGGCGATCGCTACGGCCTGATCCTGTACGGGATGGCACCTACCGCAGTGTCGTGGGCGATCAACAGCACGAGCTTGGTGTGCGTCGCCCCGCCCCAACGACGCACCGGCGCGTACAGCTCCGGCGGCGCCCTCGGGACGTGCACCGGTACCTACACCCTCGACTTCAACGCGTTCATCGCGTCCGACCCGTTCGCACTCGGCAGCCCCTTCAGCGCTGGACGGGTATTCTACGCGCAAGCCTGGTTCCGCGACCCCGGCGCTCCCAAGGGCACGAACCTCAGCAACGGGATCCAGTTCACTCTCTGCGAGTAAGCAACGGATGGGGTCAAAGACCCGCATGGCGTTGTTCGTCGGGGCGCAGAGGTCGGGGCCCTCGGGGCTCAGGAAGACGGCCTCGGCTGGCATCAGGGCGCGGCCACGGGCTGCGACGCGCCGGGAGCGCAGGAGTGCGAGGGACGAGGCCAAGTGCGCCGTGATCGGGAGGTGGCGCGCCTTGCGGGCCTCGGTCGTCTCGGCGCGCAGGGACGCCGTCGTGGCGTCGAGGTCGAGGTCGACCCAAGTGAGGCAGCGCGCCTCCCCGTAGCGGCAGCCGGTCTCGATCAGGAAGCGCCAGAGGGGAGCCTGCGGCTCGCGAGGCGCGAGGAAGCCACGGGCCTCGCTGGCACGGTCGTCGGCCTCGGCAGCGGCGAGGAAGCGATCGATCTCGTCGTCGCTGAGCGCTCCGCGTCGCAGTGCGTAGACTCTCGCGCCCATGCGACAGGTGCTCACCGATGCCCGCTCCGGACGCCGCGGGCGCTCGCCGTGGCCCGCGATCGTCGCGCTCGCGGTGCTCGGCGGGGCCGGCGTGATCGGCGCGCGGGCGGCGGGGTGGTTCGAGGGCGAGCAGCAGGCGCGCATCGAGGGCGCTCCGGTGGTGCGGGGACCGCTGCGCATCGCGGTGGTCGCGCGCGGCAACCTGAAGGCGGCGGAGAGCACCGCGCTGCGTTGTGGCCTCGAGGGGCGCACGACGATCCTGATGCTGGTGCCCGAGGGCACGTGGGTCGAGGAGGGTCAGTTGGTGTGCGAGCTCGACGCGAGCGCGCTCGTCGAACGCTTGCTGCAGCAAACGATCTCGGTCAACAACGCCGAGGCGGCCTTCGTCAAGTCGCGGCAGAACCACGAGATCCAGGAGAGCCAGAACCGCAGCGACATCGCGGCGGCACAGCAGAAGCTCAAGTTCGCCGAGCAGGATCTGCGGCGGTTCGAGGAAGGCGACCGGGCCTCGCTGCGCCAGAAGGCGCAACAGGCGATCGACCTCGCCAAGGAGGAGGAGGCGCGCGCCACGACGCGCCTGACGTGGTCCGACGAGCTCGCGCAGAAGGGCTTCCTGACCAACTCGGAGCTCGAGTCCGACCGCATCGCGCAGCACCGCGCGCAGGTCGTGCTCGACCAGGCCACGCTCGACCTCGATCTGCTCGAGCGCTTCGAGCTGCCGCGCAAGCAGGATCAGCTCAGTTCCGCGGTCGAGGAAGCGCGGCGCGAGCTCGAGCGGGTCGAGCTGCAGGCCAAGGCGCGACTCGTCGACTTCGCCGCCGACCTGCGCTCGAGCGAGGCGGAGCTCGGACTCGAGAGCGAGAAGCGCACCAAGCTCGAGGAGCAGATCGCCAAGGCCAAGCTGCGCGCGCCGCGCGCCGGCATGATCGTCTACGCGCAACGCGACAGCGACGAGCCGCCGATCCAGGAGGGCGCCGGAGTGCGCGAACGCGAGGAGATCCTGTCGATCCCGAGCACCGCGGGCATGATCGCGCAGGCCAAGCTGCACGAGTCGGTCATCAAGCAGGTCGAGCTCGGGCTCGGCTGCACGCTGCGCAGCGACGCGCTGCCGGGCCGCCAGCTCGTCGGCAAGGTGACCTACCTCGCCGTGCTCCCCGACCAGAACTCCTGGTGGGCCAATCCGAACACGCGCCTCTATCGCACCGACGTCGCGATCGACTCCGACACGACCGGCCTGCGCCCGGGCATGTCGTGCATGGTCGAGATCCTGATCGAAGAGCTGCCCGACACGCTGCACATCCCGCTGCAGGCCGTGCACAGCACAGGTGACGAGAGCATCGTGTTCGTGCGCTCCGGCAACCGCACCGAGCGTCGCACCGTGCGCACGGGCCGCTACAACGAACAGGTCGTGCAGGTGCTCGAGGGCCTCAGCGAAGGCGAGATCGTGCTCCTGAGCACCCCCGCCGGCACCGACCTCGGCTCGACCGGGTCCTGAGCGCGACGGCCTGTTGCCCTAGCTGCAGGGCGTGAATCTCACGCCCAAGTGCACGGTCATTGGCAGATTGTGAATTTGAGCGCGTTGCTGAGGTTGGTCGGCACGGCGATCCGCTGTTCTTTCGTGAAGCGAATCTTGCGCATGGGATCTCCGGGCTGGTTGTACCCCGGGACTCACGCATGCGCTGGATCAAGTCTCGGGAGCAGGATCAACCTGACTCGCGTGAAGGATGCGGTTCGGGCTTCGCGGCGCGAGAGCGGGCGTGCGGCCTGAACCGAAAGGCTTGTTGCGTGGCGGGGCGCGCTCGGGGGGCCCATACTTCGGAGCATGCCGAGGAGCGACTTCATGCAGCCGAATCGTCGTCATCTGTTGCTCAGTGCGGGCGCGCTCGCTGGGGTGCCGCTGCTCACGCAGTGTGCTTCCGTGGGAGGGGCCGCGGAGTCGGGGGTGGTTGGAGGCGTGGGTCCGGATCCGGCGTTTGCGGATGCGGTCAGTGTGTCGGACTTGCAGGAGATCGCGCTGCGCCGGATGCCGGTGATGGCGCGCGAGTTCATCGAGAGCGGGGCGGCGGACGAGCTCTCGCTGCACTGGAATCGCGAGGCTTATGACCGGATTCGGTTGGATCCGCGGGTGCTGCGGGACGTGAGCCGGGTCGACACGCGCGTGAAGGTGCTCGGGCTCGAACTGGCGTTTCCGATCCTGCTGGCGCCGACGGCGCTGCACAAGCTCGTGCATGCGGAGGGCGAGCTCGCCACGGTGCGCGGCGCGGGCGCGGCGCAGGCGGCGATGACGCTGAGCACGATGTCGAGCGTGACGCTCGAGGAGGTGGCGAGCGCGTCGAGTGGGCCACTGTGGTTCCAGCTGTATGTGCAAAAAGACCGGGGGTTCACGGCGGAGCTCGTGCAGCGCGCGGAGAAGGCCGGATACAAGGCGCTGGTGGTCACGGTCGACACGCCCGTGGGTGGCGCGCGCAATCGGCAGGAGCGCGCGAAGTTCCGGCTGCCGCCGGGCGTCGAGGTGGCCAACCTGCGCGGGCTGGCGTCGCGCGGCGAGCAGAAGCTCGAGACGGAGCAGGACGCCTACATGCACATCCTGCCGGAGCGGCTGACGTGGGCGGACATCGAGTGGCTGCAGTCGCTCACGAAGCTGCCGGTGCTCGTGAAGGGCGTGCTGAATGCGGACGACGCGGAGCTCGCGGCGAAACAGGGGCTCGCGGGAGTCCTGGTCTCGAACCACGGCGCGCGCAACCTCGACACGGTGCCCGCGACGATCGACGCACTTCCGCGCATCACCGACAGGGTCGGAGGCCGGATGGCCGTGCTGGTCGACGGCGGCGTGCGACGCGGCACGGACGTGCTCAAGGCGCTGGCCCTCGGCGCGAACGCCGTGCTGGTGGGCCGGCCGATCTTCTACGGCTTGTCTTCCGCGGGCGCGGACGGCGTGCAGCGGATGCTCGCGATCCTGCGCCACGAACTCGAGCTCGCGATGGCGCTCACGGGCCGCAAGGAGATCGCGGAGATCGATCGCTCCGTGCTCTGGTCCTGAGCGGCGCGCGCGCGGCTCACTGCGGAGCGGAGCGGTGGAAGTGGACGTGCTTCCACGCGCCGGAGATGCGCTGCCAGACGCGGGTTTCTTCGATGGCCGAGGTCGCGGGGCGGCCGTCGGAGTCGAGGCGTTGCGTGAGCCGCACGTAGCTCACGAGAGCCGCGTCCCCCATCGTGCGCACGTGCACGTCGCACAGCGTCGTGTGGCGCGGGCCCGAGCCGGCCGAGAGATCGAAATAGAACTTGTGGAACTCGAGGCCGGTCACGCACTGGCCGCGAGCCTCGGGCTCGAAGCAGGTCAGGCGTTCGTCGCACAGGCTCGCGTAGGTCGGCCAGTCGTGCTCCACGACGGCGTCGAGCAACTTGTGGGTCAGGCGCAGCAGTTCGGCTTCGTCGGCGTGGCTCATGGGGTGAGAGCGTACGCATCGGAGAGCGGGCGCGCGCGGGGTCGGTCCTGCCCGGCGGGTCGTTGCTCTCCGCGCTCGATCCGTGGGCCCTCGACAGGCGCGGGAAGCGGCGGGAACATGGGGCGGCATGAGCTTGAGCCAATTGAGCCTGTCGGAGACCTTGGCACGTTTCGCCCAGCCGATGCTCGATGCACTGGGGAGCAGTGCGACGCTGGAGGCGCAGCAGGCGGCGTTGCTGGTGAGCGCATGCAAGTGGAACGAGCAAGTGGCCGAGGCGCTCGGTCTGCGCGAGCCGGCGGATCGGGCGCGCACGGACGCGGAGATGATCCTGTTCGGCCGGCCGCTCTCGTTCGATGAAACGGAAGGGCGCAGTCTGCTGTCGCTGCTCGAACGCACGAAGCGCGAGGCCGCTCCGCAGGACCTGCGCATCATGGGCGAGCCCCTGTTGATGGGCACCGGGGAAATTCTCGACCTGAGGTTGGACGAGCGGCCGTCCTTTGACGACGAGGAGCTCGAGATGCCGGACGAGGAGATGGAAGAAGCGTTCGACCAGGCGTGGACGCGACTGCTCGACGCGGCGCGTGCGGCAAAGAAGCTGCAGCCGTGGAACTGGATGGGCATCGAGCACCGTTTCGGAATCGCCGATCCCCTGCGTCTTGCCACGGACTGGGTTCGAGTGACCGGGGCCGAGCCCGGAACTTGCGGTTTCGATCTGTACATGGGCGAGGCCGGCGGCGAGCAACTGGAGCGAATCGCGACCGGCGAGGCGGGGCGGGAGCCGAGCGTGCAGGTGTTGTCGCTGCGGTTCGTCGACCGGGAGGAGCTCGAGCCGCAAGACGTGGAACCGCTCGAAAGACTCGGTGCGTCGTTCGGCGGTGACGCGGCGTGGCCGATGTTCCGCAGCGTCGTCGATGACGAGCCTCTGGGGGACCTCATGCTCGAGGAACTCCAGTCTCTCGCGGTCGGGCTCGAGCAGCTCCACGCGGTCGCCTCGCGCGCGCTGATCGACCCGAGCCACGCCCTCGCCGATGCCGAAGGCCGTCGCCTCGTGCGCGTGCCGACACGCATCACGGGGGAACCCACCTGGAAGGACGACTGGCAGCCGGCGCCGCTGCAGATGCCCGACGACGAGCTCGTGCTCGACGTCCTCGATGCCGACGAGACGCCAGAGCTCGATCGCGCGGAGGCCGCTCGCGTGCGGCTCGAGATTCCCGCCCAACGCGGCAAGCTCGAGTGCTCCATCGTGAATGCGCCGATCGAGTTCGACACGCCGTCGGGATTCCTGGCGCCCGCCATCGCCCTCTTCGTGGAGAGTGGCTCCGGCGAGCTGGTGCACACCGCCAGCCGCTCGCCCGATCACGTCCTCGCCCAGCTCCCCCGCGCGCTTCTAGAGGCCGTCGAGCGGCGCGGTGCGCGCCCCAACATGGTCCTCGTCTCGGACCCCGACGTCGCGGACGCGCTCGAGCCCGCGATCACGTCGCTCGGCATCCGCATCAAGCTCGTGGATTCCCTCCCCGAGGCCGACCGCCTGGCCGAGGCCATCGTCGCCGAGTTCAAGCGCGATCCGGAAGACGCGTGACGGCGGCCTGCGTCGCGCCCGAGTCGCCGATGCCGTCCGCGGCGCTCAGGTGCGGCGCTTGCGGCGGTCGAGGCCGAGGGCGCGCAGCTTGGATTCGAGCGTGGTCGGCGGGATGCCGAGGAGCTCGGCGGCGCCGCCCTTGCCGCTGATCTTGTGGGCGGCGCGCTCGAGGGCCGCGGCGACGACGCGCTTCTCGAGGGCGCGGAGTTCGGCGAGGGTCGTGGGGAGCGAATCCGGCTGGGTCGCGGCGGGTGAGGCGCGCTCCTTCGAGGGCGATGCGGCGCTGGCGAGGTCGGGGAAGCGCAGCGTGGAGCCGCGGCTGAGGATCACGGCGCGTTCGACGACGTGCTGGAGCTCGCGCACGTTGCCGGGCCAGTCGTAGAGCTGCAGCTCGCGCGCCTGGGCCTGCGTGAGGCGCGGCTCGGGGACACCGAGGCGGCGCGCCGAACGCGTGACGAAGTGCTGCGCGAGCGCGGGCACGTCCTCGCGTCGATCGCGCAGCGGCGGCACCTCGATCGGGAACACGCTGAGGCGGTAGTAGAGATCGGCGCGGAAGCGGCCGCGCGCGACTTCGTCGACGAGGTTGCGGTTGGTGGCGGCGATGACGCGCACGTCGACCTTGCGCGTGCGTCCGTCGCCGACGCGCTCGAAGGTGCCTTCCTGCAGCACGCGCAGCAGCTTCGACTGGTGCTCGAGCGGAATCTCGCCCGCCTCGTCGAGGAACAGCGTGCCGCCGTCGGCGAGTTCGAAGCGGCCGACGCGGTCGCGCGCGGCGCCGGTGAACGCGCCGCGGACGTGGCCGAAGAACTCGCTCTCGAACAGCTCGCCCGGCACGGCGCCGCAGTTGACCTTGATCAGCGGATGCGAGCGGCGCGCGCTGCGCTCGTGCACGGCGTGCGCGACGAGTTCCTTGCCGACGCCCGACTCGCCGAGCACGAGCACGCTCGCTTCGGTCGGAGCGACCATCTCGATCTGGCGCAGGATCTTGTGGAGCGCCGGGGACGACCCGAGCAGGTCGCCGAAGGAAGACGCCACTTCCTCGCGCAGGTAGTCGTTCTCGAGCTCGAGCCGGCGCCGCAACTGGCTGATCTCCTCGAAGGCGCGCGAGTTGGAGATCGCGACCGCGGCGTGGTCGGCGAACGTGCGCAGCCACGCGAAGTCGGCGGCCGGGATCGACGCGCGATCGAAAAGCCCAAGCACACCGAGAGTCTCGCCGCGCGCGACCAGCGGCTGCGCGGCGAACGAACGAATGCCCTCGGCCTGGATCCAGGCCGGCTCGGCGATCCACGGCTCGTTGGGCCGGATCTCGGGCAGGTGCACGCCCTGCCCGGTCGCGGCGACGTGCCCGATCTTGCGGTCGCCGATCTCGAAGCGCGCGAAGCGGTCGTCGATGCGCCGCGCGTCGGAACCGGGCGAACGCAGGTTGCCCGAGCTCGACGCCAGCTGCAGCCAACGCTCCTCCCCGCGGTCGTTCTGCGCGCGTTGCACGAGCCAGATGCGGACGAGCGCGACGTTCTCGCACCGCGCGATGCCTTCGGTCAGCAGCGCGAGCACGTCGTCCGTCGAACGCGCCTGCGCGATCGCGAGCATCACCTCCTGCAGGATCTCGAGCTTCACGGCCGCGAGCCTATCCCGATTCTTCGTGAATTGGCCCACGAACCTTCGTGACTCCCGAATTTCCGTGAGTCGGTTCGGCGCCGGACGAGCGACGTAAACATTTGTCAGAAAAGGACTCCATCGAATCCCGCAGCGCCGGCACGGCGCGTGCCTTGGTGGGGCGTCACCGCACGTCGCGGACTCGAACGACCCAAGCCAACGAAAGCCAACGACCATGCCTCGCCTGCCCCTCATCCAGAACGATTCCACCCCCAGCCGCGCTCAGGAACTGCTCGGCGGCGTCCAGAAGAAGCTCGGCCTCGTCCCCAACCTCACGCGCGTGCTCGCCAACTCGCCGGCGGCTCTCGAGGGCTACCTCGCCTTCAGCGGTGCGCTCGCGACGGGCACGCTGTCGGCCGCGGCTCGCGAGGAGCTCGCGCTCGCGATCGGCGAAGTGCACGGCTGCGGCTACTGCCTGTCCGCGCACACCGCGATCGGAAAGCGCGTCGGCCTGAAGGAGGACGCGATCCTCGACGCGCGCCTCGGCCGCTCCGCCGACCCGAAGTCGAACGCGCGCCTCGTGCTCGCGCGCACGATCGCGCTCAAGCGCGGCGAGCTCACGGACGCCGACCTGCGCGCGGCGCGGGACGCGGGCGTCACCGATGCCGAGATCGTCGAGGTGGTCGCCGCCGTGGCGCTCAACGTCTACACGAACTGGCTCAACCACATCGCCGTGACGCCGATCGACTTCCCCGAGGTGAAGCCGGGCGTCGAGATGAGCGAAGCCCACGCCTCGAGCTGCGCCACGGGCGCCTGCGGAGCCTGATCATGAAGCTCGCCATCCTGGTGATGTCGGATCCCGCCCGCGGCGGAGACGAAGCGCTCGGGCGCGTGTTCAACGCGCTCGCGCTCGCGGCCGACGGCAAGCGCGCCGGCAGCGAGGTCGCCGTGGTGTTCGCCGGTGCGGGCACGCGCTGGCCGGGCGAGCTCACCAAGCTCGGCCACCCGGTCAAGGCGCTGTACGACTCGGTGCGCGACGTCGTGCAGGGCGCGTCCTGCGGCTGCTCCGACGTGTTCGGAGCGCGGGCGAGCGTGGAAGCGTGCGGCGTTCCGTTGCTCACGGACAACAAGCTCGACGGCACCTCCGGCCTCGCCGGCATCCACGCTCTCGTCGCGCGCGGCTTCACGCCGATCGTCTTCTGATCCACTCTGCGCTCTCCGGCGCCCGCGGCCGGAGAGCCTCACCCGAATTCCCTCGCCATGGCCGAGAACTTCCTCCGCATCGCCTTCACGCCGTCCGTGCTCGACACGCAGCGGCGCACCTACGGTCGCGCGCAAGGCCCGCTGCCCGCGGGCGAGGTCGACGAGATCGGGCCCGACGAGCGCGCGTTCCTCGAGGAACGGGACTCGTTCTACATGGCGACCGTCACGGAGACGGGCTGGCCCTACGTGCAGCACCGCGGCGGCCCGGCTGGTTTCCTGCACGTGCTCGACGAACACACGCTCGCGTTCGCGGACGTGCGCGGCAATCGCCAGCTCGTCAGCGCCGGCAACCTCACGCACGACTCGCGCGTGGCGCTGATCCTCGTCGACTATCCGCGGCGCGCGCGGCTCAAGGTGCTCGGCCGCGCGACGCTGCTCGATCCCAAGGAACATCCCGAGCTCGCGGCGAAGTTGCTGCCCGCTGGCAAGGTGGAGCGCATCGTCAAGATCGAGGTCGTCGGCCTCGACTGGAATTGCCCGCAGAACCTGACGCCGCGCTACACGGAGCCGGAGGTCCTCGCCTACACGGCGCAACTGCGCGAGCGCATCACCGAGCTCGAGGCGCAGCTCGCCGCCAAGGGGCCCTCGGACGGCTAACGGAAGAAGTCTGTCCAGTGGCCCGAGCGCGGCGCGAGCGTGATCGGAGTGGCGGAGGCGCGCACGGCGCTGGTGAACTTCGTCAACAGCTCGCCGAGCGCGATCTGCGCCTCGATCACGGGCCGGTTGGCGGCATCCGCCTGCAACACGGAGTCCTTGCCGTAGGGCCAGTCAGGTTTGGCCGCGCGAGTCGTGGCGATGAGCGTGGAATCGAGCAGCACCGCCTCCGCCGAGAGGGACACGACTTCGTCTCCACGACGCGCCGCGGAGCCGGCCGAAGGAGTGTCCGGGAACTCCCAGCCGCCTCCATCCGCGGGACGCAGCAGCTCGAAGATCTCGGAAGCGAGGCGCTCGGCCTCCTGGGGCGTCACGTTGAATTCGAAGCTGTATCTCGGGGACTTCCCGCCGACGTCGCTGAAGACACCGTGACCATCGGGCCAGAGCGCGAAGGTGATGCTCTTCGGGCGGAACGGGCGGCTGCCGGAATTCGTCACGAGCACGAGCGGGTCGCGCTCGAGCTCGAATTCGTCGAGGAACCCATGGGGATCGAGCTTGCGAGCCGCGTCCGCGGGCAAGCGCGGCTGGAGGACCGTCCCGATCAGCACGGTGCCGACCACGGCCAGCGGCAAGAGCACGCCGGCACCAATCCACCAGGTCGCGCGACGGGATCGAGCGGGACTCGTCACGACGGATTCGCCGTCGGCGGGCGGCGCTGCTGCCGGAGGGACACGATCAACGCGACAAACGCGGCAAGAACGCCCCCAATGCCGACAAGCAGCGTCGCGACGGCCGTGACGAGCGAGACGACGCAGGTGGTGTGGATCGTCACGCTCGAGATACGTGCAGGTTCGATCCAGCGGCGGGTGAGCACGGTCGCGAGAATTGCGCCGGTACCCACGAATGGGGTGGCCACCATCCAGACCAACGGATCGACGAGGAACAGAGGGCCCGACTGGCGGGCGGAATCGGAGCTCGGCAGCTTGAACCAGAACGCGACGAGGAACACGAGCGTGACGACCAGCGCGCCGGCGAGCGCGCGCAACTCGACGAAGGGCTCTGGCTTCGGCCATCGGCCGCACTCGATCAGGCGGGCTTGCGACGGAGCGTCCATCGGGTTGCTGCGAGAGTAGCTCAGGAGGTGGAGCTTGTGTCGGAGGCGTTCGAATCGACGTCTTTCCTGGGCCCGCGTCGCCAACGGCGGCGGCGGCGAATGGACCTGAGGTCGATCCAGACGGATGCCGGCGCATGGCCGGGCATGAGCGCGGCGTACTCGCTCCAGAGTTCCGCGAAGCCAAAGGCGTGTGCGTCGGCGCGCACGTAGGGTTCGAGTTCACGCAGGCGCATGCGACCGAGTCGCCAGCGCTGCAGCGGACTGAACGCCGGCGAGAGCAGCTCGATCGCGCGAGCAAGTTGCCGTTGGAACTCCTCACGGTCACGCGCGCGGCCTGCCGCTCGGCAGCGTGCGAAGGCGATGCTCCAACTCAGGATGCGCGCGGACTCGGTTCGTGCCGCGGTCTGGTCTTCCCGGGCTTCGAGTTGCGCGAGCAGCCGGTGCGTGATCGCGTCGTGCCGATAAGACAGCGTGAACTCGAGGGCCAGGTCGAGCGCGTCGAGGCTCTCGAGCGAGTGACGGTCGTCGCGAGTCGCGAGCGCGTCGATGGCGCGTGCAAGGAATGGCCGCAGATGCGACATCCAGCGGCGATGACTTCGACGCCCGAGCTCGCGCATGCTGTCGGCGACCTCGATCAACCAGCGCGCGCGGCGCGGGTCGAGCGGAGCGGCGGCTTCGAACTCGGCGAAGACCTGGAGCAAGGGCCTCGGATGCGGCGTGACAAGCGCCCGTTCGACCTCGAATGCGGCGGCGGCGAGACTCCAGCGCCCCAGCGACGGGTGGCCGAACAGTCGCTCTGCCGCGGCACGATCCCTCCGGCGCCAGAATCGGTGCGCGAAGATCCGCTCCGCCAGCTGTTCGCTGGTCTCCACGTCGAAACGCTGCGCCGCGATCCACTCGAGGGCGTTCTCCCGAAGTTGCATGCCGTGCGACTCCGGCTCGGCGCGGGCTCCGAACGGGTCGATCCACCCCAGAATTCGCACGCGGGCCGTCCACTCCTCCAGCGAGGCGGACGGCGCGAGCGGCACCAATTGGGTGGCACGCGGAACGACTTCGTCGGGCGGGGGCCGGGACGGAGCCCACCGCGCAATCGCCTCCAGACTCCAGCGCGAGCGCATGCCGGTCGGAGGATAACGCCGGGCGCTCGCCCCGGAGAGTGCGGCTCGGCAGGGCGCGGGAAAGGGGCGCGGAACGGTCCGAAGGGAAAGGAGTTCGCATTCCGGACGAGCGGCTGGGCGGCCCAAGTCCGCAGGAAGGACGGGCGGCTTCAAGAAGTTGCATTTGGGTCGCCGACAGGGCGCGTGGCTTCCCTACCCCGAGGACCCCATGACGCTCATCCACCCCTTTCTGGCCCCCACTCTCGTTTCGCTTGGACGCCTGCTCGACCCATCGAGTGCCGCGCTGCCCCAGGAACCCGGAACCGATGACGCGACGTCGGCCGAGGCTCCGGACTTCGGAGGACTGACCGGCGACTGGGGCGGAGTGCGCGCGCGACTCGCCGACAGCGGCATCGAGTTCGGCGCGAGCCTGTGGTTCGACACGTACCACATCGCCTCGGGCGGACTCTCCCGAAAGACCTCGACCGGCGCGTACCTCGACCTGCTCGCGACCTTCGATCTCGAGACGCTCTTCGGGCTCGAGAAGGCCGCCGTCGTCGCCAACGCCTACGCGATCAACGGCACGAACCCCTCCAACCACGCCGGCGATTTCCAGTACTTCTCGAACATCGCCAACGACTTCCACGTCGAGCAGCTGGGACAGCTGTTCTACGAGCAGTACCTGTTCGACGATTCTGTCCGCATCAAGCTCGGCAAGACCGACGCGAACGCGGAGTTCGCGGTCGTGCAGGGCGGCCTCGAGTTCATTTCGTCCTCGGCCGGCTTCAGCCCGACGATCTTCGCGATGCCGACCTATCCGGATCCGGCGACCTGCGTCACGGCCTTCTACGATCCCAGCGAGCACTGGCACCTCGGCGCGGGCGTCTTCGACGGCGCGACGATGGCCGGATACCACCTCGGCAGCCGCGGGCCGAGCACGTTCTTCGGGAGCCCGTCGGACCTGTTCTTCATCGCCGAGGCCAACTACCTGTGGACCTCGGGCGCGGATGAGCTCGCTGGGCGCTGCGCGATCGGCGGCTGGCAGCACACGGGCGATTTCGCCACGTTTTCCGGCGGAAACGACAAGGGCACGGGGGGCCTGTACGCGATCTGCGAGCAGGAGCTCGCGCGCGTCGGCGACGGCACGCTGGCGAGCTTCCTGCAGTACGGCTCGGCCGACGAGGACATCTCGGCCTGCGACCAGCACCTCGGCGCCGGCGTCACGCTCACGGGTTCCTGCGGCCGCGCGGACGACGCGGTCGGCTTCTACTTCAGCCAGGCGCATTTCAGCGACGGCGCCGGCACGAGCGCCAGCGCCGAGAACGCCTTCGAGGTGTTCTACCGCTGCCAGGCGCGCTCGTGGCTCGTCGTGAAGCCCGACGTGCAGTACATCACCGATCCCGGCGGCGACAGCTCGGTCGACCCGGCGCTCGCGCTGACGCTGCGCCTGCAGATCGACTTCTGATCAGCGGCCCGCGCTGACGCGCAGCTCGGCGACGCCGTCGAGCTGCGGCAGCGCGAGCGAGAGGCGCGACTTCGCGCTGCGGTGGAAGCGCGCGTCGAGCGTGCCGAGCGCAGCGACGCCGCTGACCGCGAACAGGCGCTGGCCCGCGGCGTCGACGGCCTCGACCGTCACGGCGCGGCGCGACTGGAGCGCGGGGAAGGCGCCGACGAGCTCGACCTCGACGTGCGAATCGACGACTTGCGCGTGCGCGGAGCGGATCCACGGTGCGCGCTCGACTTGAATCGCGGGCGCGGAGGCGACTGCGGCTCCCGACGGCGCGACGGCAGCGCAGGAACCGAGCAGGCAGAGTCCGAGAACGATGGGCGTGAAGTGGCGCATTCGGAAGTTCGGCGGTGAGTGAGGAGGGAGTCGAGGCGACGCAGGTGTCGCGGGGGGCGACAACACGCGGGGCCGCTTCCGGCCCGCGCAAACCTAGCACGCTGTGGTGGCGGCGGCGGCGCACGCGAGGCGGCGAGCGGCGGTGGGCCTCCCCAGAATGGAATTTCCTTCCGGGTCCGGGCGCGGGGGCAAGCCGGGAGACTTCGACGCCGTCCGCGGTGTAGCCTTTGCCGCGGAGCCCCCCACTCGTGACGCCGTTCGATCTCGCGGTCCAGTTCTTCCTGCAGCTGGGGATCATCCTGATCATCTCGCGACTGGTCGGGCTCGTCGCGGCGCGCTTCGGCCAACCGCAGGTCGTGGCCGAGATGATCGCGGGCGTGGCGCTGGGCCCGTCGCTGTTCGGGCTCGTCGCGCCGGAGTGGAGCGCGCTGCTGTTCCCGCGCGAGTCGATGCGGGTACTGTTCCCCGTGTCGCAGCTGGGACTGGCGATCTACATGTTCGTGGTCGGGCTCGACTTTCGCGGCGACCTGATCCGCTCGCGCTTCGGCACGTCGATGGCGGTGTCGGCCGCCGGCATGGCGGCTCCGTTCGCGTTGGGAGCGGGGCTCGCGTGGCTGCTGTTCACGCGCACGACGCTGTTCCCCGCCGAGACCTCGCTCGCCAACGCGATGATCTTCACCGGCGCGTCGATGTGCATCACGGCCTTCCCGATGCTCGCGCGCATCATCCATTCCAAGGGCCTGACCGGCACGACGATGGGCACGGTCGCGATCGGCGCCGGAGCGATCGACGACGCCGCGGCGTGGTGCCTGCTCGCGATCGTGCTGGCGAGCTTCAGCGGCGACTTCTCGCACGCGACGCTCGCGATCGGCGGCGGTGCGGCCTACGCCCTGCTCGCGCTGGCGGTGGTGCGACCGCTCCTGCGGCGCTGGGCGAAGGGCATCGAGGAGCGCGGCAAGCTCGGCGACGGCGAGTACGCGTTCTGCCTCGCGCTGATGTGCCTGGGTGCGTGGTGGACCGACAGGATCCACCTGCATGCGGTGTTCGGCGCGTTCGTGATGGGCGTCGCGATGCCGCGCGGCGTCGTGTCGAAGGCGCTGGTCGAGCGCAGCCACTCGCTGGCGGTGGCGCTGCTCCTGCCGCTGTTTTTCACGTATTCCGGCCTGAACACGCGCCTTGGGCTGCTCAACAGCGGCACGTTGTGGCTGCTTGCGCTGGCGGTGCTTGCGGCGGCGGTCGTCGGCAAGGGTGTCGCGTGCTGGGGAGCCGCGCGGCTCTCGGGCGTGCCGCAGCGCGAGGCGCTCGGCATCGGCGTCCTGATGAACGCACGCGGGCTGATGGAGCTGATCATCATCAACATCTGTCTCGAGCGCGGCCTGATCTCGCCGGAGATCTTCGCGATGCTCGCGACGATGGCGGTGGTGACGACGCTGATGGCGAGCCCGATCTTCGAATGGGTCGTCGTTCGACGGAACGGGGCCACGCCGAGCAGCGTGACCTCGACGCCGCCGGCGGCCTGACGTCGAGAGCCTGCATGCAAGCGCGCGGGAGCGGCGCTAGCCTGCTCGCATGCTCCCCTCCCCCATCGTTCGATCCCTGCTCGTTTCCCTGGCTCCGTTCGCGCTCGTCGCGAGCTCGTTCGCGCAGACCGTCGCGGAGGTCGTCGACTTCGGCCCCGGCAGCGAGTTCGTCTACAAGGGCAACGCGCGCCAGCAGGACGACAAGGGCAGCTGGAACCTGCCGTTCGAGGTGCGCGCCGTCGTGCTCGGCGGCAGCGACAACGAGGTCGCGCTGTTCCATGGACTCGAGACCGCGAGCGGCATGTCCGGCGGTCAGGTTCGCACGGTGCCGCGCACGTCGAACTACCGCTTCCCCAAGCTCACGGCGGAACGGGCGCGTGCGCCGCTGCCCGAGGGCATGTTCCCGGCGATGAGCGCGGGCGTGCCGGCGCTGATGGCGATCGGTGCGGTGCCGACGCCGCCGGCGAACGTGCCGACGGCGGCGGGAGCGAAGTGGAAGGGCGGGCGGGTCGTGCTCCCCAACGACTTCGACTTCGCGGCGGAACTCGAGTGGACGGCGAGCGCGAAGGACGGGTTGGTCGTGCTGGATGCGGTCGCGGTCGGGCTGCCGGCGGCGCACGCGATGATCGGCTCGATGAAGCTGCACGAGTACAGCGAGCACTACGAGATCGATCCCGCGCGCAAGGTGGTCACGCGCTGCAAGGCGAGCTGGAAGCTCGAGTTCTCCGCGGATCCGCTGCGCGTGAGCACGCTCTCCTACGAGCTGCAGCTCAAGAGCCAGCGCACGGTCGCGCCGGAGCGACTGGTCGCGCTGCGCGCGGACAAGGCCGAGTTCGAGAAGGTCTCGCGGCTCGCCTACGGTGAGGACCTCGACGCGGCGGAGAGCGCGCTGGACAAGCTCGGCAGCCAGTTCGAGCAGTCGGATTCGTACTTCCTCGTCGAGGTGCTGCGCGTGCAGGAGCAGATCGCGGCGACGCGCGAATACCGCGAGAAGGAACGGCTCGAGGCCGAGGTCGTCGCGAAGCTGATCGGCAAGCCCGCGGTCGAGATCGTCGGCGACGTCGTCGGCAAGGACCTCGACGGCAAGGAAGTCAAGCTCTCCGACCTCAAGGGCAAGGTCGTCGTGCTCAACTTCTATGCGTCGTGGTGCGGGCCGTGCAATCAGGAGATCCCGCACCTGAAGGACCTCGTCGCGAAGCACAAGGACGACCTCGTGGTGATCGGGTTCGACAAGGAAGCGGACCACAAGGTCGAGATCGAGCACGCGCGCAAGCAGGGCATCCCGTGGCGCGTCGTGCTCGGCTCCGATCGCATCAACGAGGCGCTGCTCGTGGGCGCGTTCCCGACGAACTACTTCCTCGATCGCGAAGGCAAGATCGTGCTGCGCGAGGTCGGCTTCGACGGGCCGGAGAAGCTCGCGGCGACGATCGAGAAGCTGCTCGCGAAGAAGTGAGCGCGTTCAGGGCGCCACGACGAAACGCAGCGCGTCCGAGAGGCTCGTGGCCTTCGGACTGGGCGGATCGCGGAACCAGGCCTGCACGCAGACGAGCGTCCCGGCGGCCGGCGCCGTCACCGGGTGCGAGGCCATCCAGGCGTTGAAATCGAGCGCAAAGACGCCGGTGCACGTGCCGGCGGTGCCACCGCTCTCGAGCATCGCGAGGCGCGGGGTCGGCGCACCGATGCAGGCGAAGCTCGAGCCTTGGCCCCACGGCACCGCAGCGGGTTCGAAGCCCATGAACAGCGCTCCGGCGCGCGCCCCCTCGACGCCGTCGACACGCAAGGCGAAGCCGGTGCCGCTCGAGCGCGACGGCGTTCCGGTCGCGGAAACGTGCGCGTTGCAGCCGTTCGACGTCGTTCCGGCCGTGCAGTAGCTCGTTGGCGGCGGCACGAGCGGCGAGCTCAGGCCCGACGAGAAGTAGCGGCCCGCGGCGAGCTTGCTCCAGCCGTAACCGGGCGCGAGGTCCGGGCGAGCGCCGGGCCCGACGAGCTCGATGCCCCAGGTGACGAGCTCGCCGTCGCTGCGCCGCGCGATCGAGTGGTACTCGCCCGCCGCGATCTCGACGTACGTGAGTCCAGCGGGAAGCGCCGGCACGCTGCACTGGCCGAAATTGTTCCAACCGAAGGCGGCCACCACGCCATCGCTGCGCAGCGCGAGCGTGTGCGCCCCACCGGCCGCGATCTCGACCCACGTCTCGCCCGCGGGCAACGCAGGCACGTTGCACTGGCCGTGCGGATTCCAGCCCCACGCCACCACTTCGCCATCGCTGCGCCGCGCGACTCCGTGCCGGTAATTCGCGGCGATTTCGACGTAGGACACGCCCGCGGGCAAGGCGGGCACGTTGAGCTGGCCGAAGTTGTTGTTGCCGAACGCGACCACGCTGCCGTCGCTGCGGCGCGCGAGCGTGAAGTTCTGGCCGGCGGCGAGCTCGACGTACGCGAGGCCCGCGGGCAACGCAGGCACGTTCGTCTGGCCGGCGACGCCGAGACCCCACGCGACCGCAGTGCCGTCGCTGCGCACTGCGGCGCTGTGGAACCAGCCCGCGGTCGCCGCGACGTAGGAGAGGCCCGCCGGCAGCGCCGGAATCTCGAGCTGGCCCCACGTGTTCGTCGTCGAGCTGCGCGAGCGAGAACTCGTCGCCAGCGTCGACGTGGCTCCAAGTCGCGCCCGCGGGACGCTGCGGAAGATCGAGCTGACCGAGCGCGCCGTCGCCCCACGCCACGAGCTCGCCGTCGTCGCGCAACGCGAGCGCGTGCGCGCGACCGGCCGCAAGCGCGACGTACTTCATCGCAGGCGGGAGACTCGGAACGTTGCACTGGCCGAGCGCGTTGTCGCCCCACGCATCGATCCAGCCATCGGACCGCAACGCGAGGCTGAACGCATCTCCAGCGGCGCAAGCGGTGACGCTCACGCCCGCAGGCGGCGGCGGAACGCTGCATTGGCCGGAGGAATCGTCGCCCCACGCGAGCAGCGCTCCATCGTCACGCAGTGCGAGTGCGTGGCGCGAGCCAGCCGCGATCGCGGTGTACGAACGCGCCGCGGGAAGCGCCGGAACCAGCGCCTGCCCCGACGAAACCTCACCCCACGCGATCACGTTGCCGTCGTCCAGCAGCGCCAGCGTGAAGTTGCCGCCTGCGTCGACCGCGACCGCGAAGCGCCCGGGTGCGAGCGCCGGAACGAGCCACTGCCCCGCGCTCGATCCGCCCCACACGACGATCTGGCCGTCGCTGCGCAGCGCGACCGCGTGCTCGAGTCCGGCCGACATCGCGGTGTAGCTCACACCCGCCGGAAGCGCCGGAACCTCGCATTGGAATTCGTAATTGTCGCCCCAGGCCACCATCGAACCGTCGGCACGACGCGCGAGCGTGAAATCGCTGCCCGCGCGCACGTCGGCAAACGCCTCGCGGTGCCACGCGCTGTGCAGGCGGAATTGCCCCCAAGCGGACACGTCGGCTTGCGCCTGGGCGACGCTCGCGAGTGCGAGAGTCGAGAGCAACGGAGCCAGACGGATCCGACGGCGGAGGGTGGGCGTGAGTTTCGGCGAAGACATCGAGGTTCTGCTTTCGCGCCTTGGGGCTGCTTGCCCCGAAGGCGCAAGGCAGCCATGCGCCAGGGCACCTCCACGTTGGCGGGAAGAGCGAATTCCATGGGTCGCGGGCCTGGGGGGCAAGCTGGCGGGCGCCTCGGTCGCTCTGCCTTCGCGCCGACCGCTATCCTCGGGCGCCCATGGCCCCCCAGTCGCGGTCTGCTGCGCCCTCGAGGCGTTGAACGATGCTCGCCCTCGTTTTCGCGCTGTTCCAGACGGCCGAGCCCGCGCCGAAGCCGGTGCGGCCGCCGAACATCGTGCACGTGCTCGCCGATGACGTCGCGTGGGACGATTTCTCGTGCTACGGCTCGCGCGACCTCGTCACGCCGAACGTCGATCGCGTCGCGAGCGAAGGGCTGCGTTTCACGGATTTCTATGCGCCGGCCGCGACCTGTACGCCGTCGCGTGCGGCGATCCTGACGGGTTGTTATGCGCAGCGGGTCGGCCTGACGCAGGTGCTGTTCCCCAACTCGGAGGTCGGGCTCGCCGAGAGCGAGGTGACGATCGCGGAGCTGCTCAAGGGGCGCGGCTACGCGACGGCGCTCGTCGGCAAATGGCATCTGGGTCACCACCCGCAGTTCCTGCCGACGCGCCACGGCTTCGACCTGTTCTTCGGGATCCCCTACCCCAACGACCACGGGCCCGAGCGGCTCACGGCGAAGGAACCGCGGGTTTCGCGCGGTTTTCCGGCGATTCCGCTGCTGCGGGGCGAGAGCGTCGTCGAGCAGCCGGCGCAGCTCGCGAGCCTGCCCGAGCGTTTCGTCGCCGAGGCGCGCACGTTCATCGCCGAGCACAAGGACACGCCGTTCTACCTGCAACTCTCGAACATCGAGACGCACACGCCGTGGCTCGTTCCGCAGCGTTTCCAGTACAAGTCGCAGGCTGGCGTGTACGGCGATGCGGTGCTGTGCCTCGACTGGGCCGTGGGCGAGCTGCTCGACGAGCTCGCGAAACAAGGCCTCGACGGCGACACGCTCGTCGTCGTCAGTGCCGACAACGGGCCGCTCGTGCATCGCTATCCGGAACTCGAAGGCATCTACGGGCATGCGGCGACGGTCGATCCCGAGCGCCGGCACTGGTTGCGCGAAGGCAAGTATCAGGCGCGCTACGAAGGTGGCACGCGTGTGGCGTGCGTCGCGCGCTGGCCGGGTCACATCGCGCCCGGCGGCGTGAACAGCGAGCTGGTCGCGGGTTTCGACCTCTACACGACCTTCGCGCGGCTCGCCGGCGCCGAAATTCCGGCCGACCGCATCGTCGACGGCCACGATCTCTCGCCGCTGCTGCTCGGAAAGCCCGAGGAGTTCAATCCGCGCGAAGTGCTGTTCCACTACGAGAATCGCGAGCTCGTCGCCGTGCGCAGCGGCAATTGGAAGCTCGTGCTTCCGGCCAAGGCGGACGGTCGGCCCGAGTTGTACGACCTCGACGAGGATCCGTCGGAGACCACGGACCAGTTCGAGGAGCACGAGGACTTCGTCGAGCGGCTGCTCGAGCTGTGCGAGCTCGCGCGCGCGGACCTCGGCGATTCCGCGAAGGGCCGCGAAGGCGCCAACTGCCGCGCGCCCGGGAAGCTCGCCAAGTGATGCGCTGGTCGCTGCCGCTCGTTGGCCTGCTCGCCGCCTGCGCCGCGGTTCCGACGGCTCCGCCAGCATCGCAGCGACCTCCGAACATCGTGCTGTTCCTCGTCGATGACCTCGGCTGGCAGGACAGCTCGGTCGCGCTCGGCCCCGAGCGCACGCCGTTCAACGATCGTTACCGCACGCCGAATCTGGAGCGACTTGCGCGCGAGGGACTGAGCTTCACTCAGGCCTATGCCGCCGCGCCGGTGTGCACGCCGACGCGCACCGCGATCCTCACGGGACAGGCTCCCGCGCGCTCGCACATCACCTATTGGACGCTGCGCAAGGACACCGACACGTCCGCGAAGTTCTCCGGCCTCCTGCCGCCGAAGTGGGACGTCAACGGGCTGCAGCCTGAGGACACGACGCTGCCGGAGCTCCTGCAGCAGGCCGGCTATCGCACGATCCATGTCGGCAAGGCGCACTTCGGCGCCGTCGGCACTGCGGGAGCCGATCCGCGCAATCTCGGCTTCGACGTCAACGTCGCGGGCCACGGCGCCGGTGGCCCGGGCAGCTTCCTCGGGCTCGAGAACTTCAGCGCCGCGGCGCGCAAGGGCGACCGCGTCTGGGACGTGCCGGGGCTCGAGCGCTGGCACGGCAAGAACGTGTTCCTTGAGGAGGCGCTCGCGGCGGAAGCCGTCGAGCAGATCGACGCGGCCGTCGCCGCCGGCACGCCGTTCTTCCTCAATTTCGCGCCCTATTCCGTTCACGCTCCGATCACGGCCAACCCGCGGTACGCGGCGAACTACACGCACCTCGATCCGCGCGAGGCCGCCTACGCGACGATGGTCGAGACCTGCGACGCCGCTCTCGGCACGCTGCTCGCGCAGCTCGACGCGCTCGGGATCGCGGACGAGACGCTGGTGATCTTCACCTCCGACAACGGCGGGCTCTCGGCCCACGGACGCGGCGGCGAACCGCACACGCACAACGCGCCGCTGCGCAGCGGAAAGGGCTCGTGCTACGAGGGCGGCATTCGCGTCCCGCTCGTGGTGCGCGGACCGGGAGTCGCGCGTGGGAAGCGCAACGACGCGCAGGTGATCAGCACGGACCTGTTCCCGACGCTGCTCGCCGCGGCTCACGTCGAGTTGCCGCACGATGGAGTCGAGCGCGACGGGCTGGACGTGACGGGGTTGCTGCGCGGCGGCTCGCTCGAGGCCGACCGCATTCTCGTCTGGCACCAGCCGCACTTCTGGGGCGTGCAGGGGCCGGGCATCTGGCCTTTCAGCGCGTTGCGCGTCGGCGACTGGAAGCTGATCTATCGCCACGCGGACCGCGGCTTCGAGTTGTATGACGTCGCCGACGATCCGGGCGAGACGCTGGACTTCGCCGCGAGCGCGCGCGCGCGCGTCGAGGAGCTCGCGCGAATGCTCGGCGGGCGACTGCGCGCCATGGGGGCCCAGATGTCGCTCGACGAGGCGACCGGACAGCCCGTGCCCTGGCCGGACGAAGTGGAACGGAGCGATCCGTTCCGCTTCTTCCAGTTCTGACCGCGGGCCGCGACGACCGGGCTCCGGGGCCCTAGACTGCGCCGCCAGCCATGCAAACGACCACGCACGCAGAATTGCGGGAGTTCACGCTCAGGGCCATCTTGTGCGGCGTCCTGTTCGGATGCCTGTTCGGCGCCGCGAACGCCTACCTCGGGCTCAAGGCGGGCCTGACGGTCTCGACCTCGATCCCGATCGCGGTGCTGTCCGCGGCGGTGTTCAAGCTGCTGCCGCGCGGCGGCACGCTGCTCGAGGCGAACATGGCGCAGACGATCGGCAGCGCGAGCTCCTCGCTCGCCTCGGGCACGATCTTCACGATTCCCGCGCTGTTCCTGTGGGGTTTCGCTCCGCCGCTGCATCAGGTCGCGCTACTCGCATTCTTCGGCGGTCTGCTCGGCATCCTCGCGATGATTCCGCTGCGGCGCCTCCTGATCGTGCAGGCCGACGCGGAACTCCCCTATCCGGAAGGCCGCGCGTGCGCCGAGGTGCTGCGCGCGACGCAGGAGAGCACGTCGGGCGGTCGCTGGATCTTCATCGGCATCGCGCTCGGCGCCGCGATCAAGC
>JAPLOE010000227.1 GCA_026692705.1 Planctomycetota bacterium | reverse complement strand
CTCGCGGCGCAGCTCGAGCGCATGCCCGGCCTGGAGCATCCGCGGCTGGCGTCTGCGGTGCTCGATGATGTTCCCGAACGCGACGACACGCTCGCGGCGCCGGTGCTCGTGATGGACAACGGTCTAGGCGGCTTCGCGCGCGACGGACGCGAGTACGTCATCCGGCTGCGCGGCGGCAGCGAGACCCCGATGCCGTGGTGCAACGTCATCGCGAACGCGCGTTTCGGAACGATCGTGAGCGAACGCGGGGCGGCGCACACGTGGTGCGGCAACAGCCGCGAGAACCGGCTGACGCCCTTTGCCAACGATCCCGTCAGCGACCCGACGGCCGAGGCCATCCTGCTGCGCGACGAAGGCAATGGCGTGATCTGGGCCGCGCAGCCGGGAGTGTTCGCGCGCACGGCGCGTTCTCCCGAGTGGATCGTGCGCCACGCCGCCGGCGTGTCGCGTTTCGAGCGCAGCGTGGGGGGGCTCCATCAGGAACTCGCCGTGTTCGTGGCCGTGGACGCGCCGATCAAGCTCTCGCTGCTCACGCTCACAAACCACTCGCGCGCGCCGCGTCAGCTGACGCTCTTCTCCTATTGCGCCTGGTCGCTCGCCGCGCCGTCGTGGGTCGCCAATCGATTCGTCATCACGGAATTGGACGGCGCCAGCGAGGCGTTGTTCGCGCGCAATCCCTACAACGAGCGCTACGGCGCATCGGTGGCATTCTCGGCGCTCAGCGAGCCGCTTGTCGCCGCCACCGGGGATCGCACGGAGTTTCTGGGCCGCAACGGATCGCTCCAGCGCGCTGGCGCGCTCGGCAACCCGCGGCTCTCGAATCGTTTTGGCGCCGGGCTGGATCCGTGCGCCGCGCTGCAGGCGAGCATCCGGCTCGCTCCCGGCGAGTCCCGGACGATCGTCGTGCTGCTCGGTCAGGGTCGCGATGCGGCCGAGGCCCGCGAACTCGTGCTCCACTTCCGCGACGTGGCCGTCGCACGCGCGGAACTTGGCGCCGTCGAGGCGGCGTGGGAGCAAAACCTCGACGCGGTGAAAGTGTCGACGCCCGACGACTCGTTCGACCTGCTCACCAACCGCTGGCTCATGTACTCCACGCTCGCCTGCCGGCTCTGGGCGCGCTCGAGCTACTACCAGCCCAGCGGGGCCTTCGGCTTCCGCGACCAGCTGCAGGACGTGCTCGCACTGCTCCACACGCGGCCGGAGCTCGCGCGCGAGCACATCCTGCGCGCGGCGGCCCGGCAGTTCGTCGAAGGCGACGTCCAGCACTGGTGGGACGCGGATACCGGCCGCGGCCTGCGCACGCGCTGCTCCGATGACTTGCTGTGGCTCGCGTACGCGGTGGCCCATTACGTCGACACGACCGGCGATCTCGCCGTGCTGGACGTTTCCGTGCCCTTTCTCGAGGGCCCCGCGGTTCCCGAAGGTCACGCCGAGGCCTACGGCGAGCCGCGCGTGTCGAGCGAGAGCGCCACGCTCTTCGAGCACGCGCTGCGCGCCATCGACCGCGGCACCACCGCGGGCTCGCATGGCCTGCCCTTGATCGGGAGCTGCGACTGGAATGACGGCTACAACCGCGTCGGCAGCGAGCAGCGCGGGGAGAGCGTGTTCGTCGGTTGGTTCCTGTGCGCGATCCTCGGTTCGTTCGAACCGCTGTGCGAGGCGCGTGGCGACAGCGCACGAGCCGCCAAGTATCGCGGTTTGCGCGCGCGGCTCGCGACGACCTTGGAGCAGAGCTGGGATGGCGAGTGGTATCGACGCGCCTACTTCGACGACGGCACGCCGCTGGGTTCCGCCGAGAATCAGGAAGGTCGCATCGATTCGCTCGCGCAGACCTGGGCCGTGCTCTCCGGCGTCGCACCGACGGCCCGCGCGGAACAGGCCATGGATGCCGTGCGCGCGCACCTCGTGCGGCGCGCGTCACGCGTGATCCTGCTGCTCACGCCCCCCTTCGACCGAAGTCCCGTCGATCCCGGTTACATCAAGGGCTATCTCCCCGGAATTCGCGAGAACGGCGGCCAATACACGCACGCCGCGCAATGGGTCGTGCTCGCGATCGCGCGGCTGGGTTGCGGGGACGAGGCGATGGAGCTCTTCCACATGCTCAATCCGATCAACCACTCGCGCACGGCGGCGGACGTGCAGCGCTACAAGCTCGAGCCCTACGTGCTGGCGGGCGACGTGTACGACCATCCGGCGCACCGCGGCCGCGGTGGGTGGAGCTGGTACACGGGCGCGTCGGCGTGGATGTACCGCGTCGCTCTCGAGGGCATTCTCGGGCTCCAGCGCCACGGCGGCTCGTTTGCGCTGCAACCTTGCATTCCGTGCTCATGGCCGTCGTTCTCGATCGAATGGCGCGTGGGGCGTTCGCGCTATTCGATTCAGGTCGACAATCCCGAGCGCGTCTGCCGCGGCGTCGCTTCCGCGACTCTCGACGGCCAGCCCGTCGATCCGCGTGCGATTCCGTGCGTTGACGATGCGCGCGAGCACCGCGTGCGTGCCGTCATGGGCTCGCCGATTCGTTGAGCCGCCCGGGCGCAGTCCGCCACCAACGTGCCGCCACGTGCACCGCGACTTGTTCGTAGGCAGATCCCGGCGTGCCGATCGGTGCACCTGTCGACTTCGCCGCCGCTGGGTGTGGCGTACATTCCTGCCTCGACGGCTCACGCCGCGTCCTTGGGGCGCTGGCTCGAGTCCTCGGGCGCGCTCGTGAGATCACGGCTGCGAATCACCTCTTCCTCAAGCTCCGCTCACGACACCGGGGACTCTCCATATGTTGCGTACCTTCACGATCGTTCTTCTCTCCGCAGGCGGCATTTTCGCCGCACTCCCGCAGGACACGTCCAAGCCCAAGCCGCAGCCCGTCACGTCGGGCCGCCAGGACAAGGCCGACCAGGACAGCCTCAAGCAAGCCTCCAAGATCGGCGACAGCTACTTCGCCAAGTGGGCGAGCACCACGCAGTCGAACCTGATCGAGCTCTCGCGCATCGCGCAGCAGCGCGCCACCGATCCCGAGGTCAAGCGCTTCGCGACGATGATGGTCGAGGACCACCAGGCGTGCGTGCAGAAGCTCGTGCCGTTCACGAGCGGCTCCGGTCGCCCCGGTGCTTCCGGCAGCGTTCCGCCGGTCAACGGCAGCAGCAACGGCAACGGCAAGCCCGACCAGGCTCCGGCCGCGACGCGCACGAACGCCTCGGGCGAACTCGACCACGCGGCGCTGTTCGACGAGCTGGGCCAGCAGTGCCTGCTCACCGCTCGCAACGAGCTCGCGAGCAAGCAGGGCGCGGAGTTCGACCGCTGCTACACGATGATGATGGTCGCCTCGCACTCCATGAGCGGTGACATGCTCGTCGTCTTCCAGCGTCACGTGACTCCGGAACTGGCGGTCGTCCTCGCGGACGCGCAGACCAAGACGAGCGCGCACCTCGCCACGGCGAAGGACCTCGCCCAGCGTCTCGAGCGCAAGGACATCCCGGCGCGCAAGGCCGAGTGAGCGTGAGCGTTTGCCCCAACGGGTGAACGCAGGCGTCCCAGTCGACATTCCGGGCGCGAAGTTCGAGACGAGCTTCGCGCCTGGACTCCTTTCTCTCGAGCAAGTCCAACGATGATCCACGAACTTCCGATCCGGGCCGGTGTCTTCGATAGCCAACCGCAGGCCGACAGCGCCGTCACGGGCCTGATCGCCGCGGGTTTCGATCGCAGCAGCATCCGTGTGGTGACGAAACACGACGACATGCATTCGAGCGCGGACGCCAAGGTGGGCGGACTCGCGTCGTCGGGAGCGCACACGCGACGCGCGATTCTCATCGGCGGAGTGGTCGGCGGGTTGCTCACCGGGCTCGTCGCGACGATCTGGGTCTCGCCGACGCAAGGCGAGGGCTTGATCGTGGCCGGAGCATGGTTCGCCTCCGCGCTCGGTGGCGGTCTCGCCGGCGCCTTCATCGGCGCGATGATGACGCGCGGCTTCGAGCCCGCGATCGCCGACTTCCACGATCAGGCAATGGGCCCGTCGCAGGTGCTCGTGGCCGTCAACGGTCGCAAGGGCGGCCCGCCGCTCGCGCTCGCGGTTTCGGTGCTCGAGAAGCTCGGCGCCACGGCGCTGTGGATGCGGCGCGGCTGACGCGCGCGCCAGCGCTGGCTCTCCGTCCGCCGCGACGGCTATCCTGCTGAAGCGCGCGCGATTTCCCATCGCACGCCGCGCTCCCATGCAGACCCATCGCGCTCGTCTCGCCGTGGCCTTTGTTTTCGCTGCACTCCTCGCGGTCATGGTCGCTGCGTTCGTGATGAGCGCGCGCGGTTCGGGCCGACGCATCGGCGGGTTGTTCTCCGAGCTCGAGTTGCGCTTCAAGGATGGCACGGTGAGCACCGCGCTGACTCCGACGACGACCACTCTGGTCAAGCAACTGCTCGACAGCGAAACGGGACGAGAGCGACTCGTCGAGCTCGATGCCCGTCGCGACGACTTCGCCTTCGATTCGGCGCGAGGTTATGTCTACTGGGTGGCTCCGGAGTCAGGGATCGGTGCAGATCCCAAGTACGGCATTCACTCCGTGGGCAGGGAGCTGGGTGGCCACTGCGGCATCGGGTACCCAATCCGGTTGCACGGAGTTCGATGCGACGGAACGCGGCTGCTGTTCGAACTCGAAACGCTCGAGAGCTATCGCAAGCCGACGTCCCTCAAGGGCGTCTGGCCGGCCGAGCCGGGCCGTCGGTACGAGGCCGTGGTCGAGCTCGCCTCCTTGGACCGCGGTTACGTCACCACGAAGAACTTCTCCGAGTGCCGTCCGCTCGAGCGTTGACGCGGCGCGCCATCGAATTGGGTCGACGGCGCAGATACCATTCGCCGTTCAGGCCTGTTCCCGCGGCGCGATGGATGCGCTGACGAGTTCTCGGGTCGTGCTCGCAAACCACGGAGGAGATGGATGAAGGCGTACGCGGCGGAATTTCTCGGGACGTTCTGGTTGGTGCTCGGCGGCTGCGGGAGCGCGGTGCTCGCCGCGGCTTTCCCCGACGTCGGCATCGGCCTGCTCGGCGTCTCGTTCGCGTTCGGCCTGACCGTGCTCACGATGGCCTACGCGATCGGCCACATCTCCGGATGCCACCTCAATCCCGCGGTCTCGATCGGACTGGTCGCCGCCGGGCGCTTCCAGGCGAGCAAGCTCGTTCCGTACATTGCCGCGCAGGTGCTCGGCGCGATCGCGGCCGGTGGCGTGCTGTACGGAATCGCGAGCGGCAAGGCGGGCTTCGACCTCGCCGGCGGTTTCGCGTCGAACGGCTACGCCGAGCACTCGCCGGGTGGCTATTCGCTGCTCGCCGCCGCGCTGGCCGAGATCGTGATGACCGCGTTCTTCCTGATCGTGATCCTCGGCGCGACCGACAAGCGCGCACCCGCGGGCTTCGCGCCGATCGCGATCGGGCTCGGGCTGACGCTGATCCACCTGATCAGCATCCCGGTCACCAACACGTCGGTGAATCCCGCGCGCAGCACGGGCGTCGCGCTGTTCGTCGGCGACTGGGCCGTCGCGCAGCTGTGGCTCTTCTGGGTCGCCCCGATCGCCGGAGCGGTGATTGGCGCGCTCATCTATCGCTTCATCGGCGACGAGAAGAGCTGAGGGCGCGTCGTGCGGGCCGCGCTGACGCGGCGGCGTCGATAAGCGGCCCGAATTGCGGGCCGAGGCAGGAGTGGAGCGGCGACTTCGACCGGCGCGAGGAGAATCCGCACCCATGGATTCCATGTCGAACCGCGGAGGTCGCCGCCTTGTCGTCGTGCTGCTCGTGCTCGCGGCCCTCGGGCTGTGCGCGCTGTCGGTCCTCGGTCTGCTCGCGACGCTCGAGCCGTCGTCGGGACCGCGTCCATGGCTGTGGCGCACGGTGTACGCGTCGGCGGGCCTGGGCGGGTTCGCGCTGATGGTGCTTGCCGTGGTCTCGTGGCGGAGCAACGGCACGCGTCGCCCGTGAGCGAGGCGCAGGGCGGATCGCCGGTCGCTACGCTCCGCGCCATGCGCCTCACGTTCGTTTCGCTGCTGCTGGTCCTCTCGTCGTGCGCGTCGATCGAAGTCGATCCCGCGCCGGTCGCGACGCGTGATTGGAGCGCAATCGCCGCAGCGGGGACGGTCCCTGCGGGCGAGAGCGCTTTTGAGCTGACGCTCGAGCTTTCCGAGCTGCTCGGCTCGCCGGATCCCGTGCTGCGCGACGACTGCGCCTACGGCATCACCGCGAACTGGGTCGTGCGCCAGAAGCTGCTCGATCCCGACGAGCTGCGCGAGCTCGTGCGGCGCTGGACGGCGAATCTCGAGCGCGAGCTCGGCTCGAAAGGCGACGACAGCGTGCTGCTGCGTTCCTTCTCGGCGCTCTCGCTCTCGCTGATCGCCGCGCGCGACCTGCAGACGCCGTTCCTCGCTGAGCAGGAAGTCCGCGGCTTGCTCGAACACGCCCTCGACTACAGCGCACGCGAACAGGACCTGCGTGACTGGGATCCCAAGCTCGGCTGGATCCACTCCGTCGCGCACACCGCGGACCTGCTCAAGTTCCTCGCTCGCAACCCGCACGTCGACGCGGCCGGCCTGAACCAGATCCTCGACGCTGTCGAGCGTCGCCTCGCGACTCCGATGGAGCGCGGCTTCTCGATGGGCGAGGACGAACGCCTGGCGCGCACGCTCGCGGCCGTGATCCTGCGGCCCGAGCACGACGAAGTCGCCTTCGAAGCTTTCCTCGAGCGCCTCGCCGAGACCCGCTCACGCGCCCGCGACGCTCAACCCTTCGCGGCGACGAACCTCGCCATCGCCGAGAACATCTCGCACACCCTGCGCGCGCTGCACTCCCTCCTCGCCGTCGTCGACAACCTCCCGCCGCACGCCCAACGTGCCCGCGACGCCACCTTGCGCGCCTTCGCGCGCTCATGACTTCCAGCGCTCCTGTTGCCGCGCGCGCAAACCCAGAGGACGCTTAGGACCGCAGTCGCACCGTGAGCTTCTGGCCCTGACGGAAAGCCGATTTCGGTCGATTCAGCCCTCACGCAACTTCGCGACACGCTCTCTCGAGCTGGAAGTCGTGGCCACGAGCGTGCCGAACGCGTGTGACCAAGAGGTAGGCTTCCGCACGCCGGTGATGTTCCGGCGCGGAACCTGAAGGGATGGGCAGCATGGATCGACGAATCTTCTGTCGGACGGCGCTCGCGGCCGGAGTGGCGGCAGCGACAACGGTGGCGCAGGAACCCGGGTCGGCGTCCAAGGCGAGCGTCCCGTCGAGCGGGTCGAGCCTCTTCACGCCTCTCAAGCTCCGCGGCGTGACCTTGCGCAATCGCATCGCGATGTCGCCGATGTGCCAGTACTCGAGCGACGACGGTTTCGCGAACGAGTGGCACGTCGCGCACCACGCGGCTCGTGCGGTCGGCGGCGTCGGGCTTCTGATCGCGGAGGCGACGGGGGTCGAGCCCGAGGGGCGCATCACGCCGAACTGCCTCGGGATCTGGAAGGACGAGCACGTGCCCGCGCTGCGCAAGGTGACGGAGTTCGCGAGCCGGTACGGCGCTGTGCCGGGGATCCAGCTCGCGCACGCGGGCGTCAAGGCGTCGCGCCATCGGCCGCTCCATCCGACACCGAACGCCTTCGTGACGCCGGAAGAGGGCGGTTGGATGCCGGTGGGCCCCAGTGCGAAGCGCTACGGACAGGACGGGTCAGTGCCGCACGAGCTGACGGTGGCGGAGATCGAGCGGATCCGCGCCTCCTTCGTGGCGGCCGCACGGCGTTCGATCGCCGCTGGCTTCCGCGTGGTCGAGCTCCACTTCGCGCACGGCTACCTCGGCCACAGCTTCCTCTCGCCGCTGATGAACGAGCGCAAGGACGAGTACGGTGGCTCGTTCGACAACCGGGTGCGGTTCCTGCTCGACACGGCCCGCGACGTGCGCGCGGCGTTGCCCGAGGACGTCCCGCTGCTCGTGCGTCTGTCGTGCACCGACTGGACCGACGGCGGCTGGACGCTCGACGACTCGGTCGAGGCCTCGCGTCGCCTCGCGCAGGTCGGCGTCGACCTGATCGACTGCTCGAGCGGCGGAGCCTCGCGTTCGGCGCAGATTCCCGTCGGTCCCGGCTATCAGGTGGCGCTGGCCGAGCGGATCCGGCGCGAAGCCGGCATCGCAACGGGCGCCGTCGGCCTGATCACCGAACCCGCGCAGGCCGACACGATCGTCGCCGAGGGTCGCGCCGATCTGGTCCTGATGGGCCGCGAGCTCCTGCGCGATCCGCACTGGCCGCTGCGCGCCTGGGTCGCGCTGAAGCCCGGAACGCCGCCGCCGATCGCACGCGAGTACGCCTGGGCACTTCCGGAAACGCGCGGCTGATCGCCTTCGGCGTGCGCCGGCTTCGCCGGATGACACGCGACGAAATGAGGGAACGAGCAGCGCGCGCCGCGAGCGCCGTGGCCTCGGCTACTTGTCGCGCGGGGCCGGAAGCGGCGTCACGCGATCGCAGGGGCCAAGCTCGACTCGATATTGCGATCGCACGATGCGGGACAGGGCCGTGTCGATGTCGCCGACCTCGTAGAGGCACTCATCGGAGAGGCGGCGGAAGAGCGAACCACGAACGTCGACCAACAGCGCAACGTCGGCCAGCGTGGCCTGGGACAGGACATGGTGGGAAGTGAATGAAGCGGAATCCAACCGCCCGTCCTTGATCCACTGCTTGCACGTGGTCTCGATCTCCTCGCGCGTCAGCACGCGAGAGCTGCCCCTTGGAAGGCTTCGACGCTGCGCTTGTGCGCGAGCCGAGGCAATCGACTTCGCGCGAGCCTCGCGACCCTGGCCGAGACATTCGTTCATCGTCACGGACGAGAGACCGAACAGGGTCATTTCCTCGCCAAACCCCTGCTTCGTCTCCTCGTCCTCGATCTTCAGGGCGGCTTCGAGGGCATCCAGGCCATCGAGTGTCGGCAGCATGCAGAGCGTGGTGAACGCATTGCGACGCAGCTCCGGGTCCGCGCTCTTCGTGAGGGGAATCACGCTTGGAGCCGTGCGGAGGTCTCCGTACAGGCTCAGGCCCCGGAGCAGGAAGATGCCGTTCTGGCCCTCGGCGTCCTTGAGCGCGCCGATGAGCAGTTCGAAATCGTCGGGGTGGCCGAAAGCTCCCAAAGCGCGAAGTGCGGCGAAGCGGCCGCCATGCTTCGTGTCGCTCGCGATGCTGCGCAAGCGAGGCAGCAGCGCGACGTCCCAATGGTCGGCGAGCAGCGTGATCGCGGACGAGAGCGCCACCGGATCCTTCTCGGTCTCGAGGACTTTCTCGAGCGTCGGCACAGCCTTGCGGCCCATCGGACCCCAAAGGAAGCGGTGTGTCTCGGGCCATTGCACCGTCATCGAATGCGCGTCGAAGAACACGGTGCCGCTCTGGTCGTGCAGAACCTCCGTGAGCATCGGCAGTGCGCGTTCGTCGCCGTCGAACGCGGACTCCAGAGCCGGGTAGAACACGTAGTTGTAGAACAGCGCGAGGTCGCTGCCGTGCCAAAGCGCGGCGACGTCACGCGCATGATCGAACTTGCCGATCTCCCAGATGACCGCCGCGGCACCGAGCTTGAATTTGTCGTCCTTCTCCTTCGAAGCATCGAGCTTCGCCGCTTCCTCGAGCAGCGCCGCGACTCCAGCCTCCTTCGCGGCAAGGAGCGTGTCCCACGCCGCGTCGACCCTCCGGTTGCGTTCCTCGAGTTCCTCGTCCGGTACCCGGACGGGCAACTTGCGCATCTCCGCCACCGCGCGGCGCAACTCATCGGCCACAACCGTAGGGGCCGTCTCTTGCGCGGAGAGCCGTCCAGAGAAAAGGGCGCAGGCCAGTGCGCAAACGAGTCTTTGCAGCATGCTCGACATGAGGCTGTCCTGACGGAAAAGAGCGGACCCCTGGGGTCCTCTCGGGTTCCACCGTCGCACGGGCCGTGAGCATGGCTCGACTTCGAAGGGCGCGCCAGTCGCTGCCGAGCGGAGCCCACACGCACTTCTTGGCGGAGTCGACGAGGCGCCAGAGGTACCAGCTCGCGACGCCCGACTCAGCGCGCCGCGAGTTGCTCTCGCGCGGCGCGCCTGGACAAGCGGTGATTTAGAACCACTTGAGCAGCTGGGCTCGGTAGAGGGCGCCGGGCGGGATGGCGCCCATGCCGCCCTTGGCGACCTGAGCCTTGAGGTACTTCTGGATCGAGGCCGAGCCCTCGGCGATGCCGCTGGCCATGGCCGTGATGTACTTCACCTTCGAAGTGTCGATCGCCGTGACCTTGTTGCGGATGAGGTCGTCGTTGAGGGTCACGATCGTGTTCGTCGCGAACGTCCTCATCACGCTGGGGTCGATGAGGATGCGCATGCGCTTCTTGAATTCACTCTCCATGTGCGAACCCGTGGCCACCCCCTGGGTCTGCCTGAGCATGTCCCAGCGCGACGCGGTCAGGGTCATGTTCATGTCCTCCTTGAATCCGTCCCAGAAATCGAGACCGATCGGGGTGAAGGAGGAGCCGAGCAAGCCCCGCTTCTTCGCGAAAAAGATGTTGCCGAGGTTGGCGACGTTGCCCTCTTCGTCGAAGCGGTCCTTGTTGCCGATGAAGACGTCGACGGCGGCGATCTTGCCCAGCTTGACGAGGTTCTTCTCGTTCTTGAACGTCTTGCGCAGGAATTCGCCCTCGCCCTTGTCGAACATGCCCTGCGCCGTCTTCAGGGCCAGCACCGGCATTTTGTACCAGAAGTTGGCGTCGCCCATGACGTTGGCCTGGAACGGGCCAATCTCGGTCGCGGGCTTCACCTTGCTGGCGCACTGACGCAGATGCGCGAGTTCCAGCCCAGCGTCGCGTCGAATTTCGCGAAGGCACCGGCGCCCGACCCCATCGAGCCGCGCGAGTCGGCCTTGATCACGAATTCCTGGCCGGTCACCATCGTCACGCGGAACACCGGGTGTCCCTTGGAGAGGTTGAACAGCTCGTCGACGGTGCCTGCGGTGAGAGTCGGGAACGGGGGCATGGTGCTGGAGTGACCTTGAACTGCAGAGAGCGGGCGGCGGGGTGAAGCTCGCGATCGTAGCTTGCCGACGCGCGCTGCGGCAGGGTCGAGGGATGTGCGGACGGATGTCCGGCGGCGCCGGCGGTTGCTCGTCGGCCAGCCGGGGAAGGGCTCGAGGCGCTTCATGGCGCGGACGAGCGCAGGGTTGCGGCGTCGAGCGGAACCTCGCGCTTCACGGAGCCAAAGTGAAATGCAGTGCGTTCGACAGGTTTGTCGTGCCGGGCGCCGCCGGATCGCGGAACCACGCTTGGGTGTAGACGACCTGACCGGCGTTCAGAGGTGCGCCAATGGCTGCCGGGTGGCTCGCGATGTAGTCCAGAAAATCCAGCACCAACGTTCCGTTGCAGGCGCCCGCGGTTCCTCCGCTGTTCTGCACGACCGTGCGTTGCGTGGGCGACTTCACGCACAGGTAGCTCGTGCTCCCCGGAGCCCACAGCGACGACTTCGGGCCACTGAGGCCGTAGAAGATCAATCCCTGCTTCTGTCCTTCGACGTCGGCCACGGTGATCTGATAGCCCTCGGACGCAGCCACGCTCGGGGAGCCCCACGCACCGATGCTCGCGACGCAGCCGTTGGTCGACGTGCTTGCCGAGCAATAGATCGTGGGGCCGTTCGAAAACCGGAAGTAGCCGAAGGAACGCGCGTTGGCAGAGCTGTGCAGGACCGTGACTGCGGAGCTCGCGCTGTCGTGGGACTTGATCGCGGGATCGGAGATCAGGCGCTCGCCGTTCCCGAGCTCGAAGACCCCGTACAGCGCGCTCCCGAACGAGTGGAACGCGGCGATCGTGTTCGCTTGCGAGTACTCGTAGATGCCGCGGAGGCCCGTCGACCCTGCTGCCAGCACGTTGTTCGTGCTGGTGAGCGAGAGCTGCTGCGGCTTGTCCACCTGCGTTCCATTGAACGTCGCGCTCACGAACGCTCCAAGGTTGCCGCCGAGATAACTGCGGCGGTCGATGCGCGGGCCGCCGAAGTCGGGCTCCAGGCTGATGAGCAGCTCGCCCGAACGTTCGAGTACGTCACTGGGCTCGACGAAGAAGCCCGAGACGCCGAAGGCCCCGAGCCACTGCCCATCAGGAGTGAAGCGCGTCAGGGAGTTGTCGAGCGCAGCGTTGCTCGAACCGCGGTTGACGACGTAGACCGTCCCGTTGGCGAAGCAGGCGCCGCGCGGATCGTCGAGCCGCCCCGCAACTGGGCCGATGGTGCCGATCCACTGCCCGTGCCGATCAAAACGGAAGATCGAGTCGGCATCGGCATCCGTGATCCAGATCTGTTCCCCGACCTGCACCGCGTCCCACGGGCGTCGGAAGTCGTAGGTCGTGGCGCTGTTCGCGTCGACGATGAAGTTCGCGTCGAGCAGGTGGCCATCGAACGCATCGAGCTTGACGATTTTGGTGGCGCCGGCGGCGAGCACGAATTCGTCGTGATCGAGGTCGAGCCCGTAGGCGTACGCTGCGCCTGAATAGCCCACGCTGTTGTCGCCTTGGTCACCGCCGACGCCACTCGATCCGCCGGCCTCGAGCTGCGCACCCACGGCCAGAATTCGACCATCGAGTGCGACGGAGACACCGAACCTGTCGTCTGGATCGGTGTTGGTGGCCTTGACGTAAGCGGACTGGCGCCAGATCGAGCCGTGTCGCGTGAACACGTACGCGGCGCCCGCGGACATGGCCGAGTTGCTGTTCGGATCGCCATCGACTCCTCGCGCGGCGCTGTCCTCGAATGAGGCGCCCACGACCAGCGTCGAGCCCGACAGGGCGAGCGCTGGTTCGACACGGCCGCCGCCGAAGAAATCCCTCTCCTCGGAGTTGGCGCTCTTGATGTACGCCTGCTGCGTCCAGTTGCCGCCACTCGATCGCACGAAAACGTGGACCGCGCCCGAATCCCGCGCCGAGTTGTCCGCCTGGTCGCCGTTGATGCCGGTCGCGGCGCTGTCGTCCTCTGCGCTCACGGCCAGCGTGCCTCCATCGAGCGCAAGCTGGCAACCGAAGAGGTCCTGGGTCTCCGTGTTGGAGCTCTTGATGTACGCCTGCTGCGCCCACGTCGTGCCGTTGCGGACGAACACGTAGACAGCGCCGGCGGTTCCGACACTGTTGTCCGCCTGGTTGCCGTTCACTCCAGTCGCGGCACTGGCCTCGCTCTGCGCGCCCACCGCAATCGTGTCGCCTGAAATCGCGACGGAACATCCGAAGTAGTCGCCGGCATCCGTGTTCGAAGCCTTGAGGTAGGCCTGCTGCGACCACGTCGTTCCATTTCGCACGAACACGTAGGCTGCGCCCGATTGCTGCTTTCCGTTGCTCGATTGCGACCCATTCACGCCGGTCGCGGTACCGTCCTCCGCCCGTGCGCCCACAACGATCGTGTCACCGTCGATCGAGACGCGTTCGCCGAAGAAATCGGCGATGTCCGTGTTCGAGGCCTTGAGGTAGGCCTGCTGCGTCCACGTTGCGCCGTTGCGGACGAACACGTAGGCCGCGCCGGAGTTGTAGGCAGTGTCGTCGCCCTGATTTCCGTTCACGCCCGTCGCATTGCTGCGTTCCTGGGGAGCGCCCACGACGAGCGTGTCACCCGAAACCGCAACGGAATGGCCAAACTGGTCGTACGCTCCGGTATTGGAGGCCTTGATGTACGCCTGCAGCGACCAGCCCGAGCCGGTCCTGACGTAGACATAGGCCGCGCCTGCCTCCACCAGGCTGTCGTCGAAGGCGTTTCCGTTGATCCCGACCGCGCCGCTCATCTCCCGCGGGGCGCCGACGACGAGCGTGTCGCCATCCATCGACAGCGTGGAGCCGAAGTGATCGCCCGTATCCGGGTTCGAGGCCTTCAAATAGGCCTGCTGCGGCGCCGAGCTGGAAACGAGGGCCAGCGAGAGCAGGAACGAGACGGTCAGCAGGTGTCGAAGCATCGTGGGGCGTCCGAAAGGGCCGAGGGCGGGTCGCAAGAAAGCGGCACTCCCGCCGGCACGTAACGCGCCCTTCAGGAAACTTCGGAATTCGCGGTCCCGAGGGAGCTCACCCGCTCACCCGGCCCGCAGCGCCGCGACAGCAGGCCAGGCAGCTGGGGGGCCTGACTTCGCCCGCGAGAGCGCGATCGGGACTTGCTGCTACGTGAAGGAACCGCGCGCCAGGGCCGATTCGGACCGCGTGGCCTGACCGGAGCACTCGAAGTAGCGCTGGAGGACGAGCAGGCTGGCGCAGCGCTCGAGGACCGGATTCCGGAAGCGGTCGACGAACCGCTGCGCGTTGGCGAGGATGCGTTCGGCGGCCTCGGGCCGCTTGGCGTAGTACAGGGCCTTCTCCTCGAGGTCGGCGTGGTCATCCTCGAGTCCGACGTAGTGGACTTCGGGGCGGAGCGTTCCCTCCATGAACCAGGTCTCGAAGCGGGGCCTCCGCATGAAGCACAGGGAGTTCGAGGACAGGATCCACTTGAGGTTCGTGGCGACATCGTTGCCTTCGATCGAGAGCACGAACTTGTTCTCGAGCTGCTCGCGGACGGACAGGAACGGCTTCGAGAATCCCAGTTGGGCGCCGCGACGGCCCACCTGACCGACATCGCACAGCGGGTGCCCGAAGAAGCGCTCCAGAAAGCGCACACGGTGATCGCGCCCGGCGTGGCCGCGCCAGACGACGCAGTCGCGCTTGTCGCTGAACGCGCGCCGGTCCCGGACGAAATGGAAATGCCGAACGTGATTGAGCTTCAGCAGCACGCAGGCGCCCGTCTCGAGGGCGAGCGGTCGTGCCTTGACGATCGTCGGCGTGGTCGGCGCGTTCTGGACTGAGCCAATGTCCCCAAACTGGTAGGCCACACGCGCCTCATCGGGGAACCAGCGCAGCTGGTCGAGCAGGTCCAGATGGTAGTTGTGCTGGCCCGGGATGCTCCACGCGCGCAGCGGCTTGAAGTGGGGCGCAACCTCGAACGACGAATCGCAGCGGTTGTAGTACTGGGCGCGCGCCTCGACGCTGCGCCGCTCGTCGGCGGAAAGCGAGTCGAACAGCGCGCGCCTCCGCTCGGCGAGCACGAAGCGCGGGAGGCACAGCCGCGCCGCGTGACCGGCGAAATACGCCAATCTCGATCGTCCGTGCCGCACCTTCCTGACCGCGTTGGACAAGCTCACGACAGGAAGCTCGCCGCAGTGCGACAAGATCAGGAGAAGCGCATCCAAAAGAGCGCCCAAGCCCATCCGTGTCGCGCGAGAAACCGGCGGAGCGCGGGGGCTCCTCCGGAGGGGCGTTAGGCTTTGCGCGTGAGCAACTCCCGGGCTCGCTGGACGGCGTTGGGTCTCGTCGCGGTCGCGGCGATCGGTCTGAGCGTGCTGTGGCTGCGATGGAGTGAGAGGCCGGAAGACGGCGGGGCAGCGGAGCGCGAACAGGTCGAGGAGCCCGCCGGACCCTCTGCGGAATTCCCGCGACCGCCTTCGATCTCCGAGGAGCTGAAGAGCGACGAGCCGACCGCCGAAACTGCGCGAGTGGAGCTTCCGCGCGATCCGAACACGGTGGGGCCGCGCAAGACGCACGCCAAGGTCGAGCTCATCTGTGCGCTTGCGGGGACGGAGGTGGACCCCAAGGAGGTCCGCATCCAGGTGCTCGCCGACTCCGACGCACGCGTGATCGACGAGCGCGCGCCGGACGCCGTGTTCGCGACGCTGGGCCCGCAGTCGTACCGCGTCGCCGACGTGACGCCGCTCCTCATCGGTGTCGGGCGACAGCCCACGAAGCTGCGCGTCGTCGCGCAGGCTCCACGCTGCGTGGCCTTCACGGATGTCGCGCCCAATCTCTCTGCAGCGGACCTCGCATCGCCGAGTCTCATCAGGCTCTCGGCCAAGGTGAAGTTCGATTGTCCGTGGTTCGTGCGCGGCCGAATCGTGGCGCCGTGCCCTCCAGCGGAAGTGCGGGTGTTCACGAGCTCCATGAGCGGATTGGCCTGGGGCTACCCGTCCCCGGTCCTCGATTGGAAGCCTGATGAGCAGGGCCGGTTCGAGCTGCCGATGCAGCGCACGGGAAGGACGCTCCTCACGTTCCGTTCCGACAGATCGCAGACCACTCGGCGCGAGTTCGAGATCAACGGGCGCGACGACGTCGAGCTCGGCGATGTCGAGCTCGAGCGCGGCGCTGCAGTTTCGGGACAGCTCCTCGCCGCGGGCCGGCCTCTCGCGAACGCCGACGTGGCACTGGTGCCTGACGAGAGCCTCTCGATCGCCGCGTCGCTCGAGGGCGCGCGTGACTTCTGGGAGGGCTACCTGAGCGGCCACTCGATCTTGCGGCGGGCGCTTTCGGATCTGGGCCTGATCGCCACGAGCGGCGGCACCGACGCACCCATCAGGATCGTGCACACGGACAGCGACGGGCGCTTCGAGTGCGGCTCGCTTCGCGTCGGCAAGCACTGGATGGTCGTGCTCTCCGCCTCGGGACAGTCCACGTGGATCGCACCGGCGAGCTTCTCGGCACCGGCGCAGGACTTCGTGCACGAGTTCGACGCGACCCGCGTGGAATTCAGCTTCGGCGATGCGCAGGGGCAACCGGGGATCAGACGTGTGACCTACTCGCTCGACGTGCGGATGCCCGATGACGAGCGAGTCCGGCTCGCCACGGAGGCCACGGGATTCGGCGTGGTGAACGCTCTCGTGCAGCCCGGTTCGCTCCTCGAGCTGCACGCCTGCGATCAGGACGTGCTCATCCCTGTCGGCTACTCCACCGAGCCCATCGTCAAGTTCGTCTCGCCCTGCACGAAAGGCTCCGGCAACGGCAAGTGAACCGCGGGGCCCGAGCGACCGGGATCCTGGCGCAGCCTACGTCCTACTTTCCTTGCTTCGACTCGAGTGGCTGCGCCTGATCGCACAGGCCGGGCTCGCGGCGGTACGTCGCGCGCATGACCCTCACGAGCGTCTCGTCGATCTCGAAGACTTCGTAGAGGCACTCGTCGGACAGGCGGCGGTAGAGGCGGCCGCGCGCGTCGAGCAGCAAGGGCAGATCCGCCGGCGTGACTTGCGACAGCACGTGGGAGGCTTCGAACTTGCTCTCGTCGTCGTTGAGTCGGCCGGCCTCGATCCAGTGGCGGATCGCGCCTTCGAGCTCGTCGCGAGAGAGCGCCTTGCCTTCGGGCGTGGGCTTCCAGCTCAGCGCGTCCTTGGCGCGAGCGGAGTCGAGCGTCTTCTGGCGCGCGTCGCGATCCAGCTGGACGTAGTCCTTCCACTTCACGCTCACCTGCCTGAGGATCGACGGCCCCGACTGGAACGCGCGCCGCGTCTCGGCGTCCTTCTCGGACTTGAGCGCCTCCGCGAAGGCCTCGAGCCCGTCGACGGTCACGAGCCGGCTCAGGGCGCCGATGGCGTTGCGACGCACATCGAGGTCCGCGTGCTTCGTCAGAGGCACGATGTGCGGCACGGCGCGCACGTCTTCGTAATAGGCGAGGAACAGCAGGACTTTGGCGCAGTCCTGCGCTTCCAGCCCGGGGAGAGCGCCGACGAGCAGCTCGAAATCGTCGGGATGCCCGAACGTGCCGAGCGCTCCGAGTGCCGCGATGCGCGCACCGTGCTCACGATCGCGGGCGATGGCGCGGATGCGCGGCAGGGCGGCGGTGTCGAAGCAGCTCGCGAGCAGCGTGATGGCGGACGAGAGCGCCACCGGATCCTTCTCGGTCTCGAGGACCTTCTCGAGCGCCGGCACGGCCTTGCGCCCCATCGGGCCCCAGAGGAAACGGTGGGTCTCCGGCCACGTCACGTCCATCGAGTGCATCTCGAGGAAGACATCACCCTTCTGGTCGCGCAGCAGCTCGGTGAGCAGCGGCAGCGCGCGCTCGTCGCCGTCGGAGGCCGCCTCAAGCGCCGTGTAGAACACGTAGGCGTAGGGATTCAGGAGCTGGGCGCTGTGCCAGAGTCGCGCGACCTCCGCCACACGATCGAAGTGCCCGATCTGCCAGATCACCGCCGCGGCGCCGAGCTTGAAGCGGTCATCCTGCTCCTTGGCCGCGTCGAGTTTCGCCGCCTCCTCGAGCAGCGCCACCACGCCAGCGTCCTTCGCCGCGATCAGGGTGTCCCACGCGGCATCGATGCGAGTGGTGCGCTCCTCGATCTCCTCCTCCGGCAGGTCCTCCGGCACGTTGCGCAGCTCCGCGACCGCGCGGCGCAGCTCCTCGGTCACCACCGGCGCCGACTGTTGTGCCGTCAGGGGGAAAGCGAGCGTGACACAGGCAAAGAGCGCGACCAGCTTGTGCTTCATGGATCCGCGAGAAGGGGGAGAACGAGTCCGACAGCGGCTCGTTCAGGACGGACCGCGAGCGGTGGAGCGGCACGAGAGTACGGAAATCCCGCCGGAATGCTCCGTCTTGGATCAGTCCGCCTTCTTGGCGGAGTCGACGAGGCGCCAGAGGTACCAGCTCGCGACGCTGCGCAGCGGGCGCCAGGATTCGGCGCGCGCTTCGAGTTCCTTCGGAGTCGGGCGATCGGCGAGGCCGTCGAGCAGGCGGGCGCCTTCGCGCAGGCCGAGGTCGTCGGGGGCGAAGACGTCGAGGCGGCCGAGGCGGAAGAGCAGGAACATGCGTGCGGTCCACGGGCCGATGCCGCGCACGGCGGTGAGTGCTTCGACGACGGTCTCGTCGGGCGCGCGCACGAGGCGGCGGAAGTCGAGCGAGCCGTTCTGCACGTGCGTGGCGAGATCGCGCAGAGCGGCGAGCTTGGCCCTCGAGAGGCCGGCGGAGCGCAGGGTCTCGTCGGGCAGCGCGAGGAGCTCGGCGGCCGCAGGAAAGCGCGGGCCGGGAGTCAGCTTGCAGACGCGGCCGTGGATCGTGGTCGCGGCAGCGCCGGCGAGCTGCTGGAAGACGATGGCGCGCGCGATGGCCTCGTAGGGCGTGAGGCGGCGGTGGTCGCTCGTCGGGAAGCCGGGATAAGGCTCGAGGCGCTTCATGGCGCGGCCGAGCGCGGGGTCGCGGCGCGCGAGGGCGCGGAGGTCGGCGGGAGAAGGTTGCATCACCAATCGATTCGCTGGCGGTGGCGGAAGAGGCCGCCGCTGGGGCCGTCGGAGGGAAGCGTGCAGAGCCAGACGATGTCGGGTGCGGCCTCGTCGGGCGAGAGGTCGGCCTCGGCGCCGCCCATGCGCGTGCGCACCCAGCCGGGGCAGCAGGCGTTGGCCTTGACGTCGCCGGTGAGCGAGCGCGCGAGCACGACGGTCGCGGCGTTGAGCGCAGCTTTCGTCACGGAGTAGCTCGCGGGCCCGTCGAGGCCTTCGGAAAACGCTCCCCAGCCCGAGGAAACGTTGACGATGCGGCCGTAGCCGCGCGTGAGCATGGCCGGCACGAAGGCGCGCGCGGTCCAGATCGGCCCGAGCGCGTTGATGTCGAAGCTCGCGCGCCACAGGCGGCTCTCGAGGCCGAGCAAGTCGCCTTCGTGGAGCACGGCGCCGTTGTTGACGAGCACGTCGATGGGGATTCCCGCGCTCGCGAGGCGTCCGGCACAGTTGCGTACGGAGCGTTCGTCGGAGACGTCGAGCGCCTCGGGTCGCGCGTCGAGCCCTTCGGCGCGCAAGCTGGCGGCGGCCTCGGCGGCGTCGCTCTCGCGGCGCGCGCTGACCACGACCGCGAGCCCCGCGCGCGCGAGCGCCCGGGCCGTGGCGAGGCCGATGCCGCGGTTGGCGCCGGTGACGAGGGCGGTGCGACGGACTTGGGGCTCCATTCACCGAAGATTCTTCGCGATTTGGGGGCCGCCGGACAGGCCTGCGCTGGAATCGGGGCCTTCGGGCCGGCGGACGAGCCCGGCTGGGAACTTGCATCCTCCGAGCAACGGTCTACCTTCAAAGCGCCATGTCGAGCCCAAGTGTCCTCTCGCAGCCCGCGCTCGTGCTGAATTCGTCGTGGGCGGCGATCCACACCGTGACGGTGCGCCACGCGCTCCGTCTGCTCTTCAATGGCGCCGCGAAGGCCGTCGTGCCCGAGAGCTACGAGGTGCACGAGTTCGACTCGTGGGCCACGCTGACGGTCGCTCCCGACGAGCCGCACATCCGCACCGTGCGCCTGCGCATCAAGGTGCCCGAGATCGTGCTGCTCACGCACTTCAACGGCAAGCCGAACCCCGCCGCGGTGTTCAGCCGTCGCAACCTGTTCCGGCGCGACGAGAACCGCTGCCAGTACTGCGGCCGGCGGCCCGGCACGCCGGAGCTGTCGATCGATCACGTCTTCCCGCGCTCGCGCGGCGGGCGCAGCACGTGGGAGAACTGCGTGCTCGCCTGCACCGACTGCAACCGCAAGAAGCGTGACCGCACGCCGGAAGAGGCCGGCATGAAGCTGCTCAAGCGCCCGATCATTCCGAAGTGGTCGCCGATCCTCGACGTGCCTGTCGGACGCGTGCGGCAGAGCTGGACGCGCTTCGTCAGCGACGCCTACTGGAACGTCCAACTCGAGCCGTGAGCTTCAGGCGCGCGCGGCGATGAGCGCGCCGATGCGGCCAGAGCGCGGCTGGCCACCGTGCGTGACCTCGCGGCGGTGCGAAGGCAGCTCGTCGGCGTGCTCGTACGTGCAACGGTCGGAGATGTCGATCGTCGTGCAGCCGGCACGTTCGAGCTGGATTCGAGCGGCCTCGCGCAGGTCCACGTAGGGTCGCGCGCCAGGCCGTTCGTGGATGCAGGCCTCGAGTCCGACGGCGCGGAACTGCTCGGCGACTTCCGGGCCCATCTCGCAGCTCGAGCGCGAAAGGCATGGGCCGATCGCGGCGATGGCGGGCGCGGCGCCGAGTGCGCGCAGTGCCGCGGGAATCACTTCCGCGACGAGGCCGCGCCAGCCGGCGTGGATTGCGGAGACGCGCTTGCCGTCGGCGCTCGCGACGAGCACCGGCACGCAATCGGCGGTGTAGACGAGCGCGAGACGGTCGCTGCGCGAGCTCACCCAGGCGTCGCCCTCGATCCCGGCGGGCACGTGACTCGCAAGCTCGTGCACCACGGCGCCGTGGACCTGCTTCATCGTGCACAGCGGAAGCGTCTCGAGCGTGCCCGCGCATTCGCGCAGCGCCACGAGCGTCTCCGCTGTCGGTTCGCGCAGGTCGAGCTCGACGCCGCCGGGCCCGATGCGCGTCGAGAACGCGTGCACGACACCCAGCCGGGTCAGGGCCGGGGACCGGTACGCGACGAGCCCGCTCGGATGGACGACACGCTGCAGCATCCGCGCAGGGTAGCGGAGCGCACGCGGCGCTTCGAGGACGTGCGGCCTCAGCGGCCGAGCGTGGCGAGCAGCGCTTCGGCCTTCGGTTCGCCCTTGGCGGCGGCGGAGGCGAGCAACGCCTGCGCGCGCTCGGATTCACTGGGTTCGAGCAGCAGGCACAGCACGGCGAGGTTGTTCTCGGCCTTGGCGAAACCCTGCGCGGCGGCGAGCTCGAACCACTGGCGCGCCAGCTCGAGATCCCGCGGCGTTCCACGGCCTCCGAAGTGGCACAGCGCGAGGTTGTTCTGCGCAGCGGCGTGGCCTTGCTCGGCGGCGAGCTGGTACCAACGCACGGCGGCCGCCGCGCTCGCGCCCTCGATGCGACCCTCATCGTTCAGGAGGCCGAGCATGTACTGCGCGTCGGCGTCGCCAGCGAAAGCGAGCTCATCCCACTCGCCGGCGGCCTCGTCGAAGCGCTCGTGGCGGTAGGCATTCCAGCCGGCCTCTTGCGGCGAGACGCAGGCGGCGAGCGAGAGCGGAACGAACGACAGGAGCAGGTGCGCGGCGATCCGGAACGGCTTCATGCCCGACGTATCGGAAAGCTCCGCCGCGAGAGTTGAACGCTGCGTCGAAAGCTATCGGACGTGGGTCCGGCGCGTCTTGACCCGGCCGGTCGTGAGCCCTCCACGACCATGAAGCGCGCGTGAAGGACGCGTCCGCGGCCCCAAGGAGCGCGAAGAAATGACCGCGGGCGGCCCAGGCCGGAGCCCGAGCCGCCCGCGGCGGGAGCAGAGATGGGAAGTTCAGCGCACCTCGAAAACCGCGACCGTGCCGCTGACCTCGAAGGCCACGATCAGGAGCGGGATGCCGTTGGGGCTCTGGCTCGCGGGAACGAACACGAGGCCTTCGGGCGACACGTCGCCGGTCTGGCTCGAGCCGCTGACGACGCTCGTGTTGACGTACTGCTCGAACTGCGGTGCGTTGGGGTTGGTGACGTCGAACATCATCACGCCGCCGGTGCGCTCGAGGCCGAGGAACGCGTACGTGCGGCCGTTGATGACACCGGTCGTGACACCTTCCGGCTCCGGACCCTTGTTGTCGCTGCGCGTGTCGAACACGGGGTCGCCGTTGAAGCGCGTGGGGACGAGCGTGGCGGTGAGCTGCTCGAGCTGGTCGCCCGAGTCGAACACGCGCGTAAGGACGCCCGAGTTGCCGGCGCGGAAGATCGAGAACGAGCGGCCGCCGAGCGTGTAGAGCTGGTCGAAGTCGTTGTCGCCGTCGGTGTCGCCGAGCTTGGTCGTGCAGTTCAGGCGGCCGAGGTTCGGGTCGAGCTTGAGCGTCGTCGCATTGGGGAACGCGGCCGCGTCGAGGCTCATGTTCTTGACGCGCGCCTCTTCCGTGAAGCCCGGGTAGTCGCGCGAATCGCCTTCGTTGGCCGTGATGAAATAGTTCTGCGAGCCGATGCGGAACGCGGCGATCGCGTCGGGCTCGTACATGCCGAACACGGGCCAGGCCTGGATCAGGATCGCGTTGTCGCGGTCGCTCGCGTCGAGCGCGGAGCTCGACCAGTCCTTGAAGCCCAGCGGCGAGATGCGCGCGACGATGCCCGTGACGATGTTGACCATCGCGATCGCGTTGGCCTCCTGGAGCGTGACGTAGGCGTAGATCGAGCCCGCGGGCATGGCGATGTACTCGGGCTCCACATCCTGCGCGACGGTCGCGTTGGGTCCATAGATGCGAACGCCGGCGGCCTGCAGCGCCGCCTTCTGGTTGTTGAAGCGCGCGAAGCTCGCACGCTTGGTGTGGCGCGGCAGGAGCGGGAACTGCCCGGCGAGCTGCGGGTTGGCGAGCGCGAGGCGCACGCGTTCGGTCTCGACGATCGTGACCGAACCCTCGGGATCGAACGAGTAATCCGGGCTCGGCTCGCCCTCGTCGGCGCTCAGCGCATAACGACCGTCGGGGCTGAAAGTGACCATGTCAGGTAGGGCGCCGGCGACCGCCTGATCGATCAGGTTGCCAGCGGCGTCGAAGAACGCGATGCGGCCTTCGCCGTGGCGGCCGAGCGCGTCCTTGCGCTCGACGGCGACCGCGACGAGCCCCTGCGAGACCGCGACGCTGTTGGGAGCCGCGTGGTACGTGGCGTCGGAGAAGAGCGCATCGATGTTGATGGCGCTGATGAACGCGGGAGCGCTCGGGTTGGTGAGGTCGACGATGTCGACGCTGGAGGCGCTCGCGTTGATCGCGAACACGCGGTTGCTCGCGGCGTCGAAGGCCGGGATTTCGGCGGCGCCAGCGCCCAGGCCGGAGTTGTAGCTGCCGACCTTGTACAGCCCGAGCGGAGCGTTGGGGGCTGCCGCGGGGAGCATGGCGAAGCCGGTCAGGAGCAGCGCAGCGAGCGTCGTCGCGCGCACGGCGATGGAGGAACGACGGTGGTGGTGGAGCATGGGGACGGATCTCGTCGAGGGACGGGGCAGGCCGGCGCGGGGCCGGAGTCGCGGCAGTTCACGGACCTTCGAAGAAGACCGCGTGAATCCCGCGTGAGGCTCCTCGTGTAGAGTGATTCGCCGCATGGGTGGACCGAAGGTGATCGAGACGGGCGGCGTGCCCGTGAAGGCGTGGATCGAGGGCGTTCCGGCGGACGAGAAGGCGCTGCAACAGCTGCGCAACGTCGCCGCGCTCGGAATCGTCCACTCGCACGTCGCTGCGATGCCCGACGTGCACTTCGGCATCGGCGCCACGGTCGGCAGCGTGATCCCCACGCGCGACGCGATCATTCCGGCCGCGGTCGGCGTCGACATCGGCTGCGGCATGATGGCGGTGCGGACTTCGCTCTCGGCGAGCGACCTGCCCGACGACCTCAAGACGATTCGTGCGGCGATCGAGAAGGTCGTGCCGCACGGGCGCACGAACCACGGAGGCAAGGGCGACCGTGGCGCGTGGGCGAATCCGCCGGCGCGCGTCGAGGCGGCGTGGCGCAAGCTGCGGCCGGGATACGAGGCGATCGTCGAGCGCCAGCCGCGCCTCGACCGCGGCGAGACCTTCTCGCAGCTCGGCACGCTCGGCGGCGGCAACCACTTCATCGAACTGTGCCTCGACGAGAGCCAGCGCGTGTGGGCGATGCTCCACTCCGGCTCGCGCGGCGTCGGCAACCGCATCGGCTCGCACTACATCGATCTCGCGAAGAAGGACATGCGCCGGCAGGTCCACGAGCTTCCCGACGCCGACCTGTCGTACTTCAAGGAGGGCGCGGAGCACTTCGACGAGTACGTCGAGGCCGTCGACTGGGCGCAGCGTTTCGCGCGCACCAACCGCGACCTGATGATGGCGGCGGTGTTCGAGGCGCTGGCGGCGACGAAGCTCCTGCCGCGCTTCACGCACGGCGAAGTGGCGGTCAACTGCCACCACAACTACGTCGAGCGCGAGGAGCACTTCGGCGCTTCGGTGTTCGTCACGCGCAAGGGCGCCGTGCTCGCGGGCGCGGGCGAGCTCGGGATCATCCCGGGCTCCATGGGCGCGCGCAGCTACATCGTGCGCGGCAAGGGCAATCCCGAGAGCTTCCATTCCTGCAGCCACGGCGCGGGGCGCGTGATGTCGCGCAGCGAGGCGCAGCGCAAGTTCTCGCTGGCCGACCACATCTCGGCGACCGAAGGCGTCGAATGCCGCAAGGATCGCGAGGTGATCGACGAGACGCCCGGCGCCTACAAGGACATCGAGGCGGTGATGGCGGCGCAGTCGGATCTGGTCGAGGTCGTGCACACGCTCAAGCAGGTCGTGTGCGTCAAGGGATGAGCTCGCCGCAAGCTGCAGAGCCCGCGCCGTGCGCAGACGGTCCGGGCAAGGCCGACTTCCTGCTTGCCACGCTCTTCGCCGCGCTCGTGGCGTTCGCGCTGCTGCTCACGCCGATCTCGCAGGCCGCGGACTCGACCTTCAGCACCGCGGACTTCCTCAACAACCTGCCCGCGACGCGCGTCGATCCGAACTGGCGCGCGCTCAACCAGCAGCTCTCCGACCCCGTGGTCGAGTTCGTGCCGTGGCTCGAGTTCTCGAGGAGCGAGCTCGCGCAAGGCCGATTTCCGCTGTGGAACCCGCACAACGGCTGCGGCGTGCCGCACTGGGCCAACTTCCAGTCGGCGGTGCTCTCGCCGTTCAGCCTGCCGTTCTACGTGCTGCCGCTGAAGTGGGCGCTGCTCGCGAGCGCGTTTGCGAAGAGCTTCGCCGCGGGGTTCTTCCTGTTCCTGTTCCTGCGCGCGCTCGGGATCTCGCACATTGCCTGTGCGCTCGGCGCGGTGCTGTTCCAGTCGAGTGGCCACAATGCGCTGCTGATCGCGTACCCGCACTCGGGCGTCATCGCGTGCGCCCCGGCGGCGCTCTTCTTCGTCGAGCGAATCGTCGCGGGTGGACCTGTGCGAAGGCTGTCGGCGGGACTCGTGCTGTCGCTGATCGCGATGGCGAGCGCGGGACACCCGGAGACGCTCTTCTTCGGCGCCGCCGTCGTCGCCGCGTTCGCGACCGCGCGGATCGTGCCGAGGTTGCGCTCGGACTTCGCCTGCGGAGCGCGGCTCGTGGGTCGCATCGTTGGCTTGTGCGCAGCTTCGGCGCTGATCGCGATGCCGCTCGTGCTGCCGTTCCTCGAGTACGTGCAGCAGAGCCCGCGCGCCTTCGGCCTCGAGTCGACCTCGCACGTCTCGCTCGGCTTTGCCGACGCGGAGCGCTACCTGTTCCCCAACTTCCTCGGGACTCCGGTCCTGATGAAGCAGTTCGACGCCGCACGGCCGTACCCCAACTACGAGATCGCCAACCTCGCGTACGTCGGCTGGCTCGCGCTCGTGCTCGCGCTGATCGCGTTGCCGGTGGCGCTGCGTTCGTCACGCACGCTCGCCTTTGCCGCCATCGCGCTCGTCTGGCCGTTCTGGGCGCACGACACGTTCGGGCTCGCGAGCGGAGCGGCGTCGGCACTCGGGCTGGGCTGGATCCCGAGCTACGTCAGCCAGGGCGCGTGGGCGCTGTGCATCGCCGTGCTCGCCGCGCGTGGCCTGCATGCGCTGCTCGAGGGCGAACTCCCGCGCTGGTTCCCCGTCACGATGGTCGCGCTCGGGCTGGTCGTGCTGTTCGTGGCTCGCTCCTCTGCCCTCGCGACGATCGAGCAGCTCGGCAGGAGCCACGACGGAGCCACGTTCGGGCAGGGGCACGTGGACAGGACTGCGATCGGCTGCTGCCTCGCCGCTACAGCAATCCTCGCGATTGTCGTGATCACCACCCCGAGCCGGCGCGGCATCGTCTTCCCCTTCTTGCTCGTCGCGGCGATGACGCAGAGCGTCAACGTGCTCGGGAGCTATCAGGTCGCCGCGCCGGATGCGCTCGTGTATCCGAAGACGGAGTTTCTCGACGTCGTGGCGAGGACGACCGCCGGAGAGCGCGTGCTGTTCCTGTCGCAGCGTGGCTTGCCGCCGCACGCGAACCAGATGTACGGCCTGTCGTTCGTGTCGAGCTACGACGCGCTCGGCATCGCGGAGTACAACCGCCTGCTCGGCCTGCTCGTCGAGCCGCGCACGTCGTGGCAGATGCCGACGAAGGCGAGCCGCCACGCGCTCGAGGTGCTCGGCATCCGCTACGTCGTCGTCGAGGAGCAGATGCAGGCGAGCGGCGCGACGTGGGAGGGCGAGCTCGAGGAGCTCGAGGAAGTCGCGCGTGGCAACGGACAGCGCCTGCTGCGCCACGCAGGCTCGCGCGGTCGCGCGTGGCTCGCGCCGCGCGCTGAGGCGCGCCCCGGCCCGCGCAAGGCGCTCTTCCGAATCGCGGAACCCGACGTCGACCCGTACACGAGCGTGATCATCGGGCCCGAAGTTCCCGACGGATTCGAGCCGCGCAAGGCCAAGCTCGAGCCCCAAGGCAGCGTCGGAATCGCTAGCGAAACCCCGCAGCACATCGCGCTCGACATCGACACGCCCGTCGCGCAGTACCTCGTGCTCGCGCACACGCGCTACCCCGGCTGGGAAGCGACCCTCGACGGCGAAACCGCGCCGATTCTCGACGCCAACACCGCCTTCATGGCCCTCGACGTCCCCGCTGGCCGCCACCGGATCGAATTCGTTTACCGCCCGCGCTCGTTCCGCTTCGGCCTCGCTCTCGCCGCTCTCGGCGCCGTTCTCGCGGGCCTCATGGTCGCGTTCCGGCGCCGGCGAATCGCGAGCTAGGCTATTGGCCATGGATTCGAAGCCGACCTTTGGAGAGCAGTTCCTCGAGGAAGTGCGGAAGTTGACGGGGGCGAATCCGCTCGACTACGCGACGACGCAACGCGTGAAGGGCCTCGAACGCGAGGAAGTCGTCGAGCTGCTGCGCAAGAACGCGGGTGCGACCTACGCGGACATCCAGCGCCTGCGCACGGCCGAGGATCCGCGCGAGATGGCGCAGTTCCTGTTCGACGCGCAGCGGCGCAGCGCGGCGTCGGGGCCCGCGACGATGTTCTGGATCGGCTTGATGCAGTGAGGTTCGCGGCGAGCGGAACCTACCGACTGTTGACATGGACCATCGTGTCGATGGTCCCGTCGGGCATCGCGCGCAGGTAGATCCTGACGATCGCACCATCCAGCGCGAAGGGCCCGACCTCGCAGCGGCTTCCATTGCGACGCAAGGGGCATGCGAAGGCGAGCTCCGTGGAGCCCATCCAATGCACGACGACCTCGGCGCGCAGCGAGTGGAGCACTTCGGGATCCGTGGTGGGCTTCGGCACGAAGAGGACGGTGAGCCACGAATGCCCGGTCGAGCTCTCGACGCGCAGCGACCGTCCGGCGGTGATCGGCGGCTGGACCGAGACCGTCATCTCGAATTTCGCGGGCTCGCTCGCGGTGTTCGCGTCCTCGAACGGGTAGACGATCACCTTCTCGCTCTCTGCGGCTGCGCTGGGGGCCGGTTCGGGCTCGGGCGCACGCTCCCACGGAATCGGCGGCAGGAACGGCAACTTGAGGCGCGGCGGCCACAGGCTCAGGCCGAACGTGAGCTGGAGCAGGTGCAGCTCGAGACCTTCCTTCGCCGCGAGAGTCAGCCCAAGCGGCCAGGTGTCGAGGTGCACGCCGGTGCGGGACGGCGCAAGGCCCGCGTCGAACCACGTGTAGTCCTTGCCGACGGCGTTGTGGTCGAACGCAAACGCGAGTTCCGGGACAGCCTGCGTCAGCTCGCGCATGAACGTGTTGCTGTTGGGACCCGGCCAAGCCTCGTAACCGCCGTTGGAGTAACGGGAATCAAGCTCCCTGGTGAGCTTCCCGATGCGGTCCACGATGCGCGACGCTTCCTCGCCGAGGAACACGGCGTGAACGCGGACGGGTTCCTCGGACCAGCGGAAATCCCGGCGCGCCGCGTGCGAGGTGATCGCTTCCTCCGTGGCGCCCGAGAATCGCCCGGCGACCTCGACACGCATCCAGCCTTGTTCATCGCCGGCTTTCATGTCGATCCAGGTGTGCTCCGCGAAGTGCGAATACCACGGCATCGACTGGGGAATGCCGCAGCTCTTGACCGCGACGATCCAGTCTTGATCGAGCGGCAGCTCGGACGGACGCGCGACACGACAGGCGGAGAGCAGGGCGAGAACGAGCAGAAGGGCGAATTGGCGCATGGGAAGGCCCAAATCCTTCCAACGGCGGCGCGGGCTGTCCAGCGGCTCGAATCAGGCGAGCTCGGCCATCGCGTAGCGCGCGGTGGCGCCGGCCTTCGCGAGCGTGGCGGCGACTTCGGCGAGGTCGAGTCCGGCGTGACCGTGCAGCTCGCCCTCGTGGATGCCCGAGGCGACGAACAGAGCGTCGAAACCCTGCCGATTCGCGCCGACGATGTCCGTGCCGGGGCCGTCGCCGATCGCGAGCACGCGCGAGCGGTCGGGCGTGCGGCCCAGGCGCGTGGCGAGTTCGGCGAGCGCGAGCTCGTAAATCGGTGCGTGCGGCTTGCCCGCCATCACGACGTGTCCACCGAGGGACTCGTAGTCGCGGGCGAGCGCTCCGGCGCACCAATAGAGCTTCTCGCCAAGTCGCACGACGATGTCGGGGTTCGCGCAGACCATCTCGAGCCCATGCGCGTGGGCGCGCACGAGCCGCTCGCGATAGTCGTCGGGCACGTCGCTCTCGAAATCGTCGAGACCGGTGACGCACAGGAAGCGCGCGTGTTCGACGTCGGCGAGCTCGAGCCCGAGCCCGTCCCAAAGGAGCGTGTCGTTGGGCGGGCCGATCAAGTGCATCGGGCCCGGCGCGCGGCGGCCGAGCTCGCCGCGAATCGCATCGCCGGACGTGACGATCACGTCCCACGCGTCGCGGCGCACGCCGATGCGCTCGAGCTGGCGCGGGATCGGATCGCGCTGCTTGGGCACGTTGGTGACGAGCACGACGACGCCGCCGCGTTCGCGGAAGCGAGCGAGCGCCGCGCAGGCCGGCTCGAACGGGCGCTTGCCGTTGTGCACGACGCCCCACAGGTCGCAGAAGACCGCGTCGTAGCGTCCGTGGAGCGAGTCGAGGCTCGCGAGCGCTTCCACGGCACTCACAGGCGCGGCCTCGCGACGAACGGAGGCATCGGAACGCGCTCGGAATCGCCGGGAATCCCGTCGAAACCGCCGGCGGACCACGCGCGCGCCGCAACCTCGAGCCGCGCCGGATCGCTCGCGACGAAGTTCCACCACATCGCGCGCGGGCCGTCGAGCGCGGCTCCGCCGAGCACGACAAGACGCGTGGCTTCGCGGGCCGTGAGAGTTGCGGGGCCGTCGAGCACTCCCAGCGTCGCGGGCGGAAGCGTCTCGCCATCGACGTCGAGCGCACCAAACGGCGTGTAGAGCGCGAGCTCCTCGGCGACGCCCGAGAGGCTCCACTTCGCTCCGGCCTGCAGCTCGACGTCGAGATAGAGCGTCGGGTGCAGCACTTGCACCGGGGAAGTGACCCCCAGCGCGCTGCCCACGAGCACACGCACGCGCGCCTCGTCGTTCTCGACCAACGGAAGCGCTGCGGCGGGCACGTGCTGGAACGACGGGGCGCTCTCCTCGTGCTCACGCGGCAACGCCACCCACAACTGCAATCCGTGCAGACGCCGCGCCTTGCCACGCTCGACCACCGGCGTGCGTTCGCTGTGCACGATGCCGCGACCCGCGCTCATCCAATTGATCGCTCCCGGCGCGATTTCCTGCGTCGTGCCGAGGCTGTCGCGGTGCAGGAAGCCGCCCTCGAACAGGTACGACACGGTCGCGAGCCCGATGTGCGGGTGCGGGCCGACGTCGCTGTCGGCGCCGACGGGCAGCGTCACCGGCCCGAAGTGGTCGAGGAACACGAACGGACCGATCGAACGTCGCGTGCGCTGCGGGAGCACGCGCCGGACCTCGAGGCCGTCGGCGAGCGCCGTGGTGCGGGGAGCGAGGAGCTGCACGGGCCGCACACTCTACGCGAGCTCGGCAAGTTCTTCCGGTGGTGAACGTTGCGTAGGAAGGGCCGCGTTCGGGGCCGCGAGGCTGGCGAGCCGAAGGGGTAGACTCCTCGGCTCCCGCATGCGCGTCCTGATCACGTCTCCCGTCTTCCCGCCGGATCTCGGCGGACCGGCCGTCTACGTGCCGAGCCTCGGACGCTTTCTCGTCGAGCGCGGCCACGACGTCACGGTCGTCGCGTTCTGCGCCGAGCGCGAGCCGAAGGGACATCCGTTCAAGGTCGTCGCGATCGAGCGCGGGCCGCTGCCGCTGCGTTACCTCAAGGCCGCGTGGGCGACGTTCCGCGAGGCGCGCAAGGCGGATGTCGTGTACATCAACGAGCACCTCGCGCTGCTGCACGTCGCGGCGGCGCGGCTCGCCGGACGCAAGGTGATGATTCGCCTGATGGTCGACGGCGCCTGGGAAATCAGCCATCGCAAGGGCTGGATCGACGGCGACGACATCGAGACGTTCGAGGGCAAGAGCTACGGCTGGAAGGTGACGCTCGCGCGGCGGTTGCAGCGAACGTGGTGGGGCTGGTGCCACCAGCTGATCGCGTGCAGCGATTTCCTGCGGCGCATTCCGATCGAGCGTTACGGCGTGCCCGAGCGCAAGGTCGAGCTCGTGTACAACGCGTACCACGGGCCGAAGGCCGCGGATGTCGCGGGCGGGCGCTCGGGCGCGCGCGAGCGCTGGAAGCTCGATCCCAAGAAGCGCTACCTGCTCACGATCTGCCGCCTGATGGTGTGGAAACGCGTCGACGGCATCCTGCGCGCGCTCAAGGGACTTCCCGACGACGTCGAGCTGCTCGTGGCCGGCGATGGCGACATGCTCGAGGAATGGAAGCGGCTCGCGCGCGAGCTCGGCCTCGAGAAGCGCGCGCATTTCCTCGGCAACGTGCCCTACGAGCGCATTCCGGACCTGATCTGCGCGGCGGACGTGTTCGTGCTCAACAGCGAATACGAAGGGCTGTCGCACACGCTGCTCGAGGTGAGCGCGCTCGGCACGCCGATCGTGTGCTCGCGCATCGGTGGCAATCCGGAAGTGGTCGAGCACGAGCGCAATGGCTTGCTGGTGCCGTTGCGCGACGATGCGGCCCTGCGCGCGGCGATCGCGCGGCTGCTCGGCGATCCGGAGCTCGCGCGGCGCTTCGTGGCCGCCGGGCTCGAGCGCATGCAGCGCTTCGACCGAACGCGCACGTTCGGCCGCATCGAAACCGTGCTCCAGGGCCTCGCGCGCCGCTAGCATTTGCGGCATGCCCACGCCGCGCTCGCTCAAGAACATCGGGGACAAGGTCCGCACTCTGCACGCTCGCCACGTGGCGCGACACAGCCCGTCCGGCTTCGAGTTCGCTTTCGCCGATCGGATCGATTTCCTCGACGCGGCGGCGTGGGAGCACGTCACGGGTCACGCCTCGATCGTGCAGGGCCGCGCCTACCAGCGTGCGCTCGAGCGTGCGGCGCCGGAGAACGTGCGGCCGCACCACGCGCTGATCTACGACGCGGGCGAGCCCGTGGCGGCCGTCTGCGCGCAGAGCGTGCGCGTTCGCGCCGACCAGTTGCCGCAGCAGGCGAGCAAGCGCGCGAAGCTCGCGCGGCTCGCGGCGATCGACGAGACGGTGCTCGTGTGTGGCAACGTGATGTCCTGGGGCCCGCACGGCGTGTGCTTCCGGCCGGGCGGCGATCCGGCGCGGCTGTGGCCGGCCGTCGCGGATGCGCTCTACCGCATGCGGCGCGGCGACAAGCTGTGCGGCGAATCGGCGCTGGTGCTCGTGAAGGACGTCGACGAAACGTTGCGCGCGAGCATGGGGACGCTCGAGCGCTTCTCCTATCGGCCGCTCGAGACCGAACCGAACATGGTGCTCGCGCTCGCGCCACGCTGGAAGACTTACGACGACTACCTCGCGAGCCTGACCGGCGATTACCGTCGCGATGCGAAGAAGCTCGCCAAGAAGGTCGAGGCGGCGGGTTTCGAGCTCGTGCGCGTCGATGTCGCGCGCGAGGCAGCGCGCATGCACGAGCTGTACCTGCAGGTGCACGCTGAGCAGAAGATGCGGCTGTTCACGTTGCCGCCCGAGTTTCTGGCGGTGCTCGCGGAGGAACTTGGCGACCGAATGCGCGTGCTCGGACTGCGCAAGGACGGCCGCCTGATGGCGTTCACGTCGCTGATCGTCGACGGCGACACCGCGATCGGTTCGTTCGTCGGCCACGACCGCGCGGCGCTCGCCGAGGCGCCGCTGTACCTGCGCCTCCTGCACGCGCTCGTCGGAGAGGCGCTCGAAGTCGGAGCCAAGCGGCTCTCGCTCGGTCGCACGGCGCTCGAGCCGAAGGCGCGGCTGGGCGCGAAGCCCGAACGACTCGCGACGTGGGTGCGGCACCGCTCGCCGCTGCTCAACCTCGTCTTGCGCAGCTTCCTGTCGGCCATCCCGCACGACGAAGCGCCCGAGCGCAGCCCGTTCAAGGCCTGACGCGGCGGCGGAGCCCGTTCGCGGGCCGATTTTCGCGATTTTTCGAGACCCGCTCGCGCCCGGGCGGGATCCATTGGGGTCACCATGGCGCCTCCCGGCCGCGATCCGCAGTTCGTGCTGGAGCACTCGGGCTTCGTCGCCAAGCTCGTGCGGCGGCTCGTGTTCGATCCGGAGCTCGCGCGCGACGTCGAGCAGGAGACGTGGCTCGCGGCGCTCAAGCACGAAGGACCCGCGCGCGGCTCGGAGCGCTCGTGGCTCGCGACGATCGCGCGCAACCTCGCGCGGCGCGCGTGGCGCACGAAGGCGCGGCGCGAGGAGCGTGAGCTCGACCCGCCGCCGCAGCCCTCGACGCCGACGCCGGCCGAGATCCTCGAGCGCGAGGCGCTGCGCCGCGAGGTCGTCGAGGCGCTGCTCGCGCTCGACGAACCGTGGCGCGAGACGCTGGTGTTGCATTTCCTCGAGGAATTGCCGTCCCAGACGATCGCGGAGCGCTTGGGCGTCCCGCTCGAGACCGTGCGCACGCGCATCAAGCGTGGCCTCGAGCTCTTGCGCGCGCGCCTCGAGCGCCGCACGCACCTGCACGGCGCCGCGCTCTCGCTCGCGCTCGTCGAGGCCTGGCGCCTCTCGCCTCCGCCGTTCGCTGCCTTCGCGGCGTCGGTCTCGTCCCTCTCGATCGGAGCCGTGCTCATGAGCACCGCCACCAAGTCGTTCGTCGCCGCGGCCGCTGTGCTCGCGCTGGTCTTCGCCTATCGCTTCACGTCCGATTCCGAGCCCGCGACACCGAACGACGCCGTGGCCGCGCTCGAGCCGCAGGAGGCGCTCGCAGCACCGCGCGAGCAGGCGGCCGAAGAGAATGCCGACGCCACGGCGCGCACGGAACTTGCTCCGCAGGCTGCGCCCGCTGCGGCGAGCGCACCCGCAAGCGCTTCGACGCTCTGCACGGTCATCCTGCGCGCCAAGTGGGAGCACGACGGCGCGCCGGCGAACGGCATCGGCTTCGACATGCACTCGTCGAACGCGCGCGACTTCTACCGCGACGCCGCGCGCCACTGGACCGGCGAGGACGGAAGCGTGCGCATCGAGAACGTGCCGCCGGGACGCGTGACGTTCTACAGCGAGCGCGGTTCCTTCGCGCAAGGCGAGGCGAAGGCCGGCGAGACGATCGAGGTCGAGCTGACGATGCCGCAGGGCTTCCTGCTGAAAGGGCGCGTGCTCGATGTCGATCGCACGCCGATGGCTGGAGCGAGCGTGTACCTCTGGCAGTGCTTCAATGACGCCGACGAAGGCTGGGTCGTCGCGCGCAGCGACGAACGTGGCGAGTACCAGGTGCGCGGGCTCTCCACGATGCTCAACTTCATCTCGGCCCGCGCTCCCGGGCGCGCTCCGACGCTGCAGCGGCTCGTGATGTCCAATACGGGCGCCGTAGTCGAGGTCGACCTGGTGTTCGAGGCCGCGGGAGGTGCGTTGCGCGGTCGTGTGATCGATCCGGACGGAACGCCGCTGGCCGGCGCGGTCGTCGTGGTCGGGGGCTACGCGGAGGACGGCAGCTCGGTGCGCATGCCCGATGGCGCGGAGGCGCGTGCGGCGGCGGGGCAACGCGTGCGCACGGACGCCGAGGGCTGGTTCGAGGTCGATGGCCTGCCCGCGGGCGACATCCCGGTGCGCGCGCGCGGCGGCGATTTCGCGCCGTGGCGCGGCAGTGTCGCGATCGACGTCGGGCGCAGGAGCCCGCTCGAGATCCGGCTCACTCGCGGCGGGAGGATCACCGGAGTCGTGCGCAACGATGCGGGCGAGCCCGTGGCGCGCGCGGAAGTCAAGCTCGGCCAGATCGGGAACTTCGAGAGCGCCCATCGCAGGACCGCTCCCGATGGGACCTTCGAGATCGGCGGGATTTCCGGCGGAGAATCGAAGCTCGAAGTCGAGCACGACAAGTTCGGCTCGGCTTCGATGCCGGTGACTGTCGTCGAGGGTGCCACGCAGCACGTGGAGTTCCGCCTCGACCGCGGACTGACGCTGCGCGTGCGCATCGGGGGCAACGTCGCCGACTGGATCGGCGGCCACGTGCAGGCGACGGCGGACGCCATGCAGAAGGGCGAGTACTACAACTCCCTGCAGGTCGGTGCCGACGGCTTCGTCGAGTTCACCCAGTGCCCCGACATTCCGCTCAAGCTGCTGCTGTTCGCGCCCAACGACTTCATGTTCCCGCGCGCGACGCTCGAGGGCGTGCTCGCGAGCGCTGGCGAGGTCTGGCTGCATCCCGACCCGGCGAAGATTGGATCCGTGCGCCTCAAGGGCCGCATCGTGGACGTCGACGGCAACCCGGTCGGCAGTGCGCGCCTCATGCCATCGACCGAGGGCTACCCGATGTCTCCGATCGAGAGCTGCGACAGCGCGACCGGTCGCTTCGAGCTGGGCTCCTACGCGCCCGGCAAATGGATGGTCCGCGCCGAGGCGATCGGCTTCGTGACGGGGCGCACGGAGTTCGTGAGCGTCGCGAGCGGCACCACGCACGACTTCGGCGACATCGTGATGCAACGTGAAGCGCGCGTGCGCGTTTTCGGCCTGCGCCAGACACCGGAAACTCGCGCTGCATTCGTCGATGGGGCCGGAGGTCTGCAGGAATTCGCGCCCGCGGGCACCGAGTGGCTCTCGCCGCCGCTCGAAGAGGGGCGGGGCTGGGTCGTCACCGGCGGTGGACAGGTTGCCTTGGTCGCGCAGCAGGTCGAGATCCATGCGGGTGAGACGCTGGACGTGCGCGCCGTCGAGCAACTCGTCGTTCCGCGGCGCCTGCGCCCGGCGGCGTCGCTCGCCGCGGAGTTCAGCTATCTCGGCGTCTTCGACGCGAACGGGGTCTCGCTCGGCGCCTTCGGTGCAGGCGAGCAAGGTGGCGACGTGCGCGTGCCGCTCGCGACCGGACGCTACGAGCTGCGGCTGTTCTCGAATTCCGGCGAGCTCGGGCGGCGCACGATCGAGGTCACGGACGAGCGCGGCGACGAGCCGATCGAGCTCGCGCTCGACTGACGGCGAGGCCTGCGGAAAAGCAGGCGACCGCGGGCCCGGACGAGCCGGACCCGCGGTCGTGTCGCGCAGGGCGCCCGGTGCTCAGGGCGTCCAGTCGACCATCACGGCGTCGCTCAGGTTCGTCGCGCCGGCCGAGCAGAAGTTGGCCGTGTCGCGGTACCACGTCTGGTAGTAGAACGTGCCACCTTCATAGGGCACGAGGCCGACCGCCGAGATCGAGGCTCCGAACAGGGGCGGGTAGCTCGTGGTGCCGGCGCCGCTCGCAAGCTGCGCAGAGAAGCGGCGCGTGAAGCCCCCGACGCAACGCACGCCGTCGTCGAGGCTGCTGCCGAAGCCCGAGTTGATCGTCGCCGTGCCCTGGAACACGAGGCAGGTCGCGTTGGGACGCAGGCCGCTGATCTGGAAGGAGAGGGTGTCCTGCGTCGTGCGCGCGTTGCCGGCGACGGCCATGTGAGCGCCCGAGGCGTTGCCCGAGTTCGCGCAACCGCCGATACCGGGCCCGAAGTTGCACGGACAGGTCACCGACGAGCGCGTGCAGAACGTCAGCGTCGAGCCACCGGCCGAGCCCGTGACGAGCGCCGCGAAGACGTCGTTCACCGGGCCCGTGCCGGGACCGGCGCCGCGGTTGAAGATGACGGTGTAGTCCGTGCTCGTCTGGTTGTCGTTGCCGCTCTCGGCGGCGACCACCTGCACCTCCTGCTCGGACGTCGGCGTGATCGCGACCGGGATGCGGTTCTCGCGCACGCTCATGCCGTTGGCGTTCCACTGCAGCTCGGCGGCGTAGATGTCGTACTGCAGGCCGACCGACTCGAGCTCGTTGTAGGCCACGAGGAACTTCGAGCCGTCCGAATCGATGGACACGTCGCCCTGGTCATTGAAGAACGTCGGGCTCCACGCCGCGCTCAGGTTCATCGTCTGCAGGAGCGTGGTGCCGTCGTAGAGGTGCAGGATGATGTCGCGGTCGCTGGTGAAGTCGCGATCGAAGGCGACGAGGTAGCGGTGCGTGCCCGTGAGCGAGCTCGACGCGCTCGGGCGCGAGTCTGCCTGGCCGCCGGTCGAGATCTGGTAGGTCGCCGCGACCGTGCCACCGGCCCACTGGATGCGCGTGCCGAAGATGTGGCGCGCCTGGCCGAAAACGTCACGCTGCCAGACGATGTTCCAGGTGTCGGCGCGGTTGGACTTCGAGATCGTCGGCTGCGCGTCGAGCGTACCCGTCGAGTTGTCGAGGTAGTACGTGCCGAGCGTGCCCGCGGAGCCATCGACCTGCACGATGCGGCCGTGAATGTCGTGGTCGGACGCGTTGAGGACGCGCTCGTAGACAATGAAGAAGTTCGCGGGAAGGACCGGGTACGGGTCACCGCCGCAGTCGACGTTGAACTTCTCGCCGGCGTCCGAAGGGTTGCTGTAGAGCGTGATGGCGGAGTTGAACGTCGCCGGGTTGGCCGTGCGGACGTGGCCTTGGATCGAGCGCGAGCCGGGCTGGCCAACGGAGCCGCAGATCAGGAAGCGGTCCGTCGCGCCGTTGTAGGCCGTGCGAGGTTCGGTCCAGTGCAGGCTCGTGAAGTCGGTCCACCAGAAGGTGTTCGCGATGGCGTTGCCGTTGCGATCGGTGGCCCAGGCGGCGACGTCGAAGTCGTTCAGGCTGAAGACGACCGCGTAGCAGTGCAGCACGGTGCTGCCCGTGTTGTTGTAGGCACTGTCGGGCGAGAAGGCGAGCGACACGAGCGTCTCGACGCCGTACACGGTGATCAGCGGGTCGATCGTGAGCGGGAGCGCGGCTTCGGCGGCGAAGGCGGCCGGGACGCGGATCGAGATCCCGCCGTTCTCGAGCGTCGACTCGAGCGCGAGCGTGCGCCCGTCGGCGTCGACGGCGGTGGCGCGGCCGTATTCGACGCGGCCCCAGTCGTTGGCGAACGTGAAGCCCGCTTCCGAGCTCGCGCCCGCGAGTTCCGTGCGCGCGGCGAGCCGCACGACGACGTCACCCTGCGCGGGCAACGACTCGATCACGAACTTCTGCTCGACCTCGCGCAGGCCGAGTTCGTAGACCTCGTCGACGAGGCCGTGGTCGAGCGTGACCGCGTCGCCCGAGCGGCGGACGTCGGCCGAGGAACCCAGCGCGAGCGTGCGACTGCCGGCCGTGACGCCCAACAGGTCGAACGTGATGTCGAAGTTGCGCGGCGAGCGCGACGAGAAGAACGGCACGAAGGTCGCGCTGTCGGAGCCAAAACGCATCTTCCAGGATTCGCCGCGCGCCCACAGCTCGCCGTCGATCGACTCGCCGAAGCGCACTTCGCTGAAGTCGAGCGGCAGGCGCATCTCCTGCGGCAGCTCGGTGCGCGAGGCGGGTGTCGGCGCGGACGCGAGCGGGCTCGCGGGGGTCGTGTCGACGAGCTGGCGGGCCGGCTCGGGCACTTCGGCAACCGGCAGCGGGGCCGGGGTCTTGACGTCGCCGTGGAAGAGGGTCGGGGGGTGGGTCGCGGCGGGACGGGTCTGGGCGGAGGCGGCGAGCGCCAGTCCGGCCAGCGCCGCGGCCGCGGTGGAGAGGGTCTTCATGGGAGGAGCACCAGGGAGGGGAACGGCGGCCGCGACGGCGGCCACACCCCGACCACGCAGGTACGGGCTCGCGGCGATCAGGAAATTCCAATTCCCGGCCGGCGAGGGGCGGAAACGGCCTTGGCGGAGCCACCAGATGGGGTGAGGTTCACTGGCGACGGGCGCCCTTGTGCCGGCGCAAGGGCCGCGGGTGCCCGTGGGGACGCTCCCCCTTGGAAGTTGACCGGCGATCGGTTACTGAACGCCGTTCACAGTCCGAACGCAGATCGCCTTTCGCCGCCCCTCCCTCGCCATGAGCTCCGCCGACCGCCGCGCCCGCGAACGCCAGGAAGTCCGCGACAAGATCCTCGACGCCGCCCGCGACCTGTTCGCGACGCACGGCTTCGAGGCCGTCACGCTCCGCAAGGTCGCCGAGGCGATCGAGTACGCGCCCGCCGCCATCTACGGGCACTTCAAGGACAAGGAGGAGCTCGTCCGCACGATCTGCCTCGCGGACTTCGACGAGCTCGCGCGGCGCGTGATCCCGATGGCCGAGATCGCCGATCCGCTCGAGCGCATCCGGCAGGTC